>NZ_JBEPNE010000005.1:0-429696 GCF_040546125.1 Pseudomonas sp. UYEF17 | reverse complement strand
CAGTGGCCTCAATGTAAACGGCACGCTGCGAGCTCACCACGATGTTGGCCAGAAGCAAAAAGCTTCCTCGAACAGGCCTGATACATAGATGCAACCGGGTTCCTATGTTCAAAAGCAGCTAGACAGTGTGGGCGAGTCCATACATAGGAGCGGCCTTGTGTCGCGATGGGCTGCAAAGCAGCCCCCTTGCACAATCCCCCGAATCTCCTGAAGCTGTGCACCATCAGCTCCCGAGAGATTCCGTCCATGGCCCGCCTGCCCACCGCCATCAACCTGCACAAAGCCTCGAAAACCCTCAGCCTCACCTACGCCCCCGGCGAGGTCTACCACCTGCCCGCCGAATTCCTGCGCGTGCACTCCCCCTCCGCCGAGGTCCAGGGCCACGGTAACCCCATCCTGCAGTTCGGCAAGATCAACGTCGGCCTCAGCGGCCTGGAACCTGCCGGGCAATACGCACTGAAACTGACCTTCGACGACGGCCATGACAGCGGCCTGTTCACCTGGGAATACCTCGAGCAGCTGTGCCTGCGCCAGGAACAGCTGTGGGCCGAGTACCTCGACGAACTGCACAAGGCCGGGAAATCCCGCGACCCTGCCGAGTCGGTGGTCAAACTCATGCTCTAGCGCAAGGCCTGCAGGATTTAGAGCGCATTTTCTAAAATCATCTGTTTGAATGACTTACAGACAGCCCAGTGACGGGCTGTCTTGCGCATTACATGAAAGTCGGGTAACCAATGGGGGTGGCAAGTTCCCTGCATCAAATTGCAGGTAGTCAGAACCCTCGCAGCACCGCTGTTCCTTATCACTGGTCACCCGAGTAGCAGTACCGGGCTCAGAACTGTGCACCCGCCACAGCAACCGGTACTCGTCTCAGGACAACGGAGCGTCGTAGATGAGTAACAAGAACAACGATGAGCTGCAGCGGCAGGCCTCGGAAAACACCCTGGGGCTGAACCCGGTCATCGGTATCCGCCGCAAAGACCTGTTGAGCTCGGCACGCACCGTGCTGCGCCAGGCCGTGCGCCAACCGCTGCACAGCGCCAAGCATGTGGCCCACTTTGGCCTGGAGCTGAAGAACGTGCTGCTGGGCAAGTCCAGCCTTGCCCCGGAAAGCGACGACCGTCGCTTCAATGACCCGGCATGGAGCAACAACCCACTTTACCGCCGCTACCTGCAAACCTATCTGGCCTGGCGCAAGGAGCTGCAGGACTGGATCGGCAACAGCGACCTGTCGCCCCAGGACATCAGCCGCGGCCAGTTCGTCATCAACCTGATGACCGAAGCCATGGCTCCGACCAACACCCTGTCCAACCCGGCAGCAGTCAAACGCTTCTTCGAAACCGGCGGCAAGAGCCTGCTCGATGGCCTGTCCAACCTGGCCAAGGACCTGGTCAACAACGGTGGCATGCCCAGCCAGGTGAACATGGACGCCTTCGAGGTGGGCAAGAACCTGGGCACCAGTGAAGGCGCCGTGGTGTACCGCAACGATGTGCTGGAGCTGATCCAGTACAACCCCATCACCGAGCAGGTGCATGCCCGCCCGCTGCTGGTGGTGCCGCCGCAGATCAACAAGTTCTACGTATTCGACCTGAGCCCGGAAAAGAGCCTGGCGCGCTACTGCCTGCGCTCGCAGCAGCAGACCTTCATCATCAGCTGGCGCAACCCGACCAAAGCCCAGCGCGAATGGGGCCTGTCCACCTACATCGACGCGCTCAAGGAGGCGGTCGACGCGGTGCTGGCGATTACCGGCAGCAAGGACCTGAACATGCTCGGTGCCTGCTCCGGCGGCATCACCTGCACGGCATTGGTCGGCCACTATGCCGCCCTCGGCGAAAACAAGGTCAATGCCCTGACCCTGCTGGTCAGCGTGCTGGACACCACCATGGACAACCAGGTCGCCCTGTTCGTCGACGAGCAGACTTTGGAGGCCGCCAAGCGCCACTCCTACCAGGCCGGTGTGCTCGAAGGCAGCGAGATGGCCAAGGTGTTCGCCTGGATGCGCCCCAACGACCTGATCTGGAACTACTGGGTCAACAACTACCTGCTCGGCAACGAGCCGCCGGTGTTCGACATCCTGTTCTGGAACAACGACACCACGCGCCTGCCGGCCGCCTTCCACGGCGACCTGATCGAAATGTTCAAGAGCAACCCGCTGACCCGCCCGGACGCCCTGGAGGTTTGCGGCACTCCGATCGACCTGAAACAGGTCAAATGCGACATCTACAGCCTTGCCGGCACCAACGACCACATCACCCCGTGGCAGTCATGCTACCGCTCGGCGCACCTGTTCGGCGGCAAGATCGAGTTCGTGCTGTCCAACAGCGGCCACATCCAGAGCATCCTCAACCCGCCAGGCAACCCCAAGGCGCGCTTCATGACCGGTGCCGATCGCCCGGGTGACCCGGTGGCCTGGCAGGAAAACGCCACCAAGCATGCCGACTCCTGGTGGCTGCACTGGCAAAGCTGGCTGGGCGAGCGTGCCGGCGAGCTGAAAAAGGCGCCGACCCGCCTGGGCAACCGTGCCTATGCCGCTGGCGAGGCATCCCCGGGCACCTACGTTCACGAGCGTTGAGCTGCAGCGCCGTGGCCACCTGCGGGACGCCACGGTGTTCATTTCACCCCATGAGTCACGCGCATGCCGCAACCCTACATCTTCAGGACCGTCGAGCTGGACAACCAGTCCATCCGCACCGCCGTCCGCCCGGGCAAACCGCACCTGACGCCGTTGCTGATCTTCAACGGCATCGGTGCCAACCTGGAGCTGGTGTTTCCGTTCATCGAGGCACTGGACCCGGACCTGGAAGTCATTGCCTTTGACGTACCCGGGGTCGGCGGCTCGTCCACGCCGCGCCACCCATACCGCTTCCCCGGGTTGGCCAAGCTGACGGCACGCATGCTCGACTACCTCGACTACGGCCAGGTCAATGTCATCGGTGTGTCCTGGGGCGGCGCCCTGGCCCAGCAGTTCGCCCACGATTACCCCGAACGCTGCAAGAAACTGGTGCTGGCCGCCACCGCAGCCGGTGCGGTGATGGTGCCAGGCAAGCCCAAGGTGTTGTGGATGATGGCCAGCCCACGGCGTTACGTGCAGCCGTCGCATGTCATCCGCATTGCGCCGACGATCTATGGCGGCGGCTTCCGGCGTGACCCCGAACTGGCCATGCAGCACGCCGCCAAGGTGCGCTCCGGCGGCAAGATGGGCTACTACTGGCAGCTGTTCGCCGGGCTCGGCTGGACCAGCATCCACTGGCTGCACAAGATCCAGCAACCGACCCTGGTGCTGGCCGGCGACGACGACCCACTGATCCCGCTGATCAACATGCGCCTGCTGGCCTGGCGGATTCCCAATGCCCAGCTACACATTATCGACGACGGTCATTTGTTCCTGATCACCCGGGCCGAGGCCGTCGCCCCGATCATCATGAAGTTCCTTCAGCAAGAACGACAGCGCGCCGTCATGCACCCTCGCCCGGCTTCGGGCGGGTAAATCGATGCGGCCTTCTTCGCGGGCGCGCCCGCTCCCACAGGGATGGCGCCGAACCTGTGGGAGCGGGCATGCCCGCGAAGGTCTCGACAGCGAAATGGCTTAGACGAGGGAGTGTTGCCATGAAAGACAAACCGGCCAAAGGAACGCCAACGCTTCCCGCCACCAGCATGAACGTGCAGAACGCCATCCTCGGCCTGCGCGGCCGTGACCTGATTTCCACGCTGCGCAATGTCAGCCGCCAAAGCCTGCGTCACCCGCTGCACACCGCACATCACCTGTTGGCCCTGGGTGGCCAGCTGGGCCGGGTGATACTGGGTGACACACCGCTTCAGCCGAACCCGCGCGATCCGCGCTTCAGCGACCCGACATGGAGCCAGAACCCGTTCTACCGGCGCGGCCTGCAAGCCTACCTGGCCTGGCAGAAGCAGACCCGCCTGTGGATCGAAGAAAGCCACCTGGACGACGATGACCGGGCCCGTGCGCACTTCCTGTTCAACCTGATCAACGATGCCCTGGCGCCGAGCAACTCGCTGCTCAACCCGCTGGCGGTCAAGGAACTGTTCAACAGCGGTGGCCAGAGCCTGGTGCGCGGCATGGCCCACCTGCTCGATGACCTGCGCCACAATGACGGTCTGCCACGCCAGGTCGACGAGCGCGCCTTCGAAGTGGGCGGCAACCTGGCCGCCACCGCCGGCGCCGTGGTGTTTCGCAACGAGCTGCTGGAGCTGATCCAGTACAAGCCGATGAGCGAAAAGCAGCACGCCCGGCCACTGCTGGTGGTGCCGCCACAGATCAACAAGTTCTACATCTTCGACCTCAGCTCGACCAACAGCTTCGTCCAGTACATGCTCAAGAATGGCCTGCAGGTGTTCATGGTCAGCTGGCGCAACCCCGACCCGCGCCACCGCGAATGGGGCCTGTCCAGCTACGTTCAGGCCCTGGAAGAAGCGCTCAACGCTTGCCGCAGCATCAGCGGCAACCGCGACCCCAACCTGATGGGCGCCTGCGCCGGCGGCCTGACCATGGCCGCACTGCAGGGCCACCTGCAGGCCAAGCACCAGCTGCGCCGGGTGCGCAGCGCCACCTACCTGGTCAGCTTGCTGGACAGTAAGTTCGAAAGCCCCGCCAGCCTGTTCGCCGACGAGCAGACCATCGAGGCCGCCAAGCGCCGCTCCTACCAGCGCGGCGTGCTGGATGGCGCCGAGGTGGCGCGGATCTTCGCCTGGATGCGGCCCAACGACCTGATCTGGAACTACTGGGTCAACAACTACCTGCTCGGCAAGACACCACCAGCCTTCGACATCCTGTACTGGAACGCCGACAGCACGCGCCTGCCCGCCGCGCTGCATGGCGACCTGCTGGACTTCTTCAAGCTCAACCCGCTGACCCACCCCGCCGGCCTGGAAGTATGCGGCACACCCATCGACCTGCAGAAGGTCGAGCTGGACAGTTTCACCGTGGCCGGCAGCAACGACCACATCACCCCGTGGGATGCGGTGTACCGCTCGGCCTTGCTGCTGGGTGGCGACCGGCGCTTCGTGCTGGCCAACAGCGGGCATATCCAGAGCATCATCAACCCGCCCGGCAACCCCAAGGCCTACTACCTGGCCAACCCCAAGCTGTCCAGCGACCCGCGTGCCTGGTTCCACGATGCCAAGCGCAGCGAAGGCAGCTGGTGGCCGTTGTGGCTGGAGTGGATCACCCCGCGCTCCGGCCCGCTCAAGGCACCGCGCAGCGAACTGGGCAATGCCACCTACCCACCACTGGGCCCCGCGCCGGGCACCTACGTGCTGACCCGATGAGCATGCCGACTGGATGAAGACTCGCGACCGTATCCTGGAATGTGCCCTGCAGCTGTTCAACCAGCAGGGCGAACCGAACGTATCCACCCTGGAAATTGCCAATGAACTGGGCATCAGCCCCGGCAACCTCTACTACCACTTCCACGGCAAGGAGCCGTTGGTGCTGGGGCTGTTCGAGCGCTTTGAAGAAGCGCTGATGCCCTTGCTCGACCCGCCGCTGGAGGTACGCCTGGACGCCGAAGATTACTGGCTGTTCCTGCACCTGATCGTCGAACGCATGGCGCAGTACCGCTTCCTGTTCCAGGACCTGTCGAACCTGACCGGGCGCCTGCCCAAACTGGCCCGCGGCATGCGCAACCTGATCAACGCGCTCAAGCGCACACTGGCGGCGTTGCTGGCCAGCCTCAAGGGCCAGGGGTTGGTAGAGAGCGAGACCCAGGCGCTGGGGCAACTGGTGGAGCAGATCACCCTGACACTGATGTTCTCGCTGGATTATCAGCGGGTACTGGGGCGCGAGGGGGATGTGGGGATTGTGGTGTACCAGGTGATGATGCTGGTGGCGCCGCATCTGCAGGCCCAGGCGCGGGGGGCGGCGGAGCAGTTGGCGGTGCGGTATCTGGAGGGGTAAGCCTGTTGTTTCGGTGTCGCGGCTTTCGCGGGCATGCCCGCTCCCACAGGTGAAATGCGGTGCTCGAGTGCACACAGGACCTGTGGGAGCGGGCAAGCCCGCGAAGAAGGCGACGCGGTATCAGATCAGGGTACCGGTGCCTGTCTGTGCCGAAGGCGGGTTGCTGGCCGGAGCCGCAGTGGGCGCCGGAGCTGCGCTAGCGGCCGGAGCGGCGCTGGCCGCTGGAGCTGCCGGCTTGGCGGCTGCCGGCTTGGCTGGTGCTTTCTTCACTGCAGGCTTCTTCGCCACAGCCGGCTTGGCCGCTGCCGGTTTCGCCGCAGGCTTGGCCGCCGCAGTCTTCGCAGCAGGTTTAGCCGCTGCGGCCTTGGCTGCCGGCTTGGCTGCCGCGGTTTTTGCCGCAGGCTTGGCCGCTGCCGTCTTGGCCAGTGGCTTGGCCGCCGCCTTGCTCGCAGCCGGTTTGGCTGCAGTGCGCGACGAAATCGGGGTAACCGAAGCGCCGGTCAGTTTCTCGATCTGCTTGGTCAGGCTGTCCACCTGCTGGTGCAGGGCCTTGATCTCGTTGCGGCTCGGCACGCCAAGGCGCGAGATGGCACTGTTCAGGCGCTTGTCGAAGGCCTCTTCGAGTTCGCTCCACTTGCCCAGCGCACGGTCCTTCACGCCCGACACACGCGAAGTGGTCGACGACTTGGCAGTTTCAGCAACATCTTCTGCGGTCTTCTTCGCCTGTTTCTCGGCCTTCTCGCCATCCTTCACCAGCGAGTCGAACAGCTTCGGGCCGTCCTGGTCGATCTTCGAATAGATACCAAGCCCCGCCAGCCAGATCTTGCGGGAGTACTTCTCAATCCCGCCGACCCAGGAGCTGCCTTCTTTCTCGGAATTCTTCTTGCCAGCCATCCTGCTCTCCTTATGGTTTGTGCGCGACGCGCTCGAGCAGCTCGTGCAGCTGTTCAAGCTTGATGGACAACGCCTCAACGTCATGTTTAGACGGAATGCCAAGGCGATTCAAGGCGCGACCTACCCGCGCGTCGAAAGCTTTTTCGATCTTGTCCAGTTGAACTTCGACCTTGCCGCGTACGCGACTGACTTCCTGGGTCGCTTCGTCGATCTGGTTGTTGGCAGCATCGAGCTCCTTGTCGATGCGCTTCTTGCCACGCTTCTCGACGCCTTCGCCGGCCTTGACCAGCTCATTGAAGTAGTCGGAGCCTTCCTGACCAACACGCGCATAGGCGCCGATGCCCGCCAGCCAGATCTTGCGCGCGTAGCCGCGCACCTCGCCCAGCGTACCCGGGGCGTCGTCCTTTTTCTTCACAGTCACTTTGGCCATGCTCTGTACCTCATGCTCATGAGTGGAGGAGGAACCGCCCATGGAGGTTGGGCTTGAGCACAAGGTAGAGAGGGAAATTAGAATCTTCACCCTAAGGTGAACGAGCATGGCCCCGGGAAGGGGGTGTCAGGCCAGGGCTTTGTCCAACGCCCGCTCGATCTCGCCCTTGATGGTGCCGCTCATCATCGACAACATCATGCCCAGCTTCAATTCGACGCGAATGCGGTCATCGAAGATGTGCACGCTGCCGTTGGCACCGCTGCGCGCCACGTCGACCCGGTCACCGTTCCAGGTGGCCTTGAGGTCGTACTCGCGGGTCAGTTTGTCGACCAGCGCTTCAGCCTTGGCACGGGCGGCATCGCGGCCGAGGGAATGTTTGCGTTCGACGCTGATCTGGGTCATGCGGGTGTTCCTGAAGATGAAGACATAATGGGCATTATGCCCGCCCCTGCCCACAGGCACACCCCGCCAAGACAAATCCGCCCGTTCGCCCTAGAATGGCGGTAATTTTTTCCGGTGAAGCGATATGAACGACCAGCGCAAAGGCGACCACGCCGAACCCACCACCCATTTCGGTTACCAGGACGTCCCTGAAAGCCAGAAGGCGAAGAAAGTCGCCGAGGTGTTCCACTCGGTAGCGGCCAAGTACGACCTGATGAACGACGTGCTTTCCGGCGGCATGCACCGCCTGTGGAAGCGCTTCACCATCGAGCTGTCGGGCGTACGCGCCGGCAACCGTGTACTGGACATCGCCGGCGGTACCGGCGACCTGGCCGCCAAGTTCTCGCGGCTGGTCGGCCCGACCGGCCAGGTAGTGCTGGCCGACATCAACGAGTCGATGCTCAAGGTCGGCCGTGACCGCCTGCTCGACCGTGGCGTGGCCGGCAACATCGAGTTCGTCCAGGCCGACGCCGAGAAGCTGCCATTCCCGGACAACCACTTCGACTGCGTGACCATCGCCTTCGGCCTGCGCAACGTCACCCACAAGGACGAAGCCATCCGCTCGATGCTGCGCGTGCTCAAGCCGGGCGGCCGCCTGCTGGTGCTGGAGTTCTCCAAGCCGACCAACAAGCTGATGTCCAAGGCCTACGACGCCTACTCGTTCGCCTTCATGCCGCTGGCCGGCAAGCTGATCACCAACGACTCGGAGAGCTACCGTTACCTCGCCGAGTCGATCCGCATGCACCCCGATCAGGAAACCCTGAAGGCCATGATGGTCGAGGCCGGTTTCGACCGCGTCACCTACCACAACATGACCAGCGGCATCGTTGCCGTGCACCGGGGGATCAAGCCCTGATGCTGCTGGCCGGGCTGCTCGCCAGCGTCGAACATGGCCTGAACCGCGTCCTGCGCATGGACAGCACGGCCCTGCCGCGGCTGGCCGCGCTGGAGGGCAAGGTCATCGAGATCGACTGCCGCCAGCCGGCCTTGCAGGTGTTCATCCTGCCCGATGAAGAGGGCCTGATGCTCGCCGCCCACTGGCAAGGCGAGGTCGACTGCAGCCTGCGCGCCCCGGCCGGCAGCCTGGCGCAACTGGCCCTGGCCAGGGACAAGACTGCCGTGCTGCACAGCCCGCAAGTCGAACTGCATGGCGACAGCGCCGTGCTGCTCGACCTGTTCGGTGTGCTGCAGGACCTGGAGCTGGACTGGGAGCACGAGCTGCAACGCTGGCTCGGCCCGGTCGCCACGGCGCTGCTGGCGGGCCACATCCGCCTGCGTGCACGCTGGACCCGCCAGGGCCTGGCGCGCTTCAGCCAGAACCTTTCCGAGTACCTGGCCGAAGAGTCCCGTACCCTGGTCGGCAAGCGCGAAGCCGAAGCCGCCTTCAGCGAGCTCGATGCCCTGAAGCTCGATACAGAACGCCTCGAGGCGCGCCTCAAGCGCCTTTCCCGAACCCTTGATACCAGCGATAACGCATGAAGCTGCTCGCCGTCCGCCGTCTTTTTCGCATCCAGCGTGTGGTGATCCGCTACCGTCTCGATGACCTGCTGTTCGACCTGCCGCTGCCCTGGTGGCTGATGAGCCTGCGCCTGCTGATGCCGTGGCGCTGGCTGCCGCGCAAGCCGTCCGAGCTCAGCCGTGGCGCGCGCCTGCGCCTGGCCCTGCAGGACCTGGGGCCGATCTTCATCAAGTTCGGCCAGTTGTTGTCCACCCGCCGCGACCTGCTGCCCAACGACATTGCCGATGAGCTGATGCTGCTGCAGGACCGCGTGCCGCCGTTCGACCCCAAGCAGGCCGTGGCACTGATCGAGGCGCAACTGGGCGCCCCGGTAACGCAACTGTTCAGCCGCTTCGACGTCGAGCCGCTGGCCTCGGCCTCGGTGGCCCAGGTGCACGCTGCGCGCCTGAAAAGTGGCGAGGAAGTGGTGGTCAAGGTGGTGCGCCCGGGCCTGAAGCCGGTGATCGCCCAGGACCTGGCCTGGCTGTTCCTGATCGCCAAGGCCGCCGAGCGCGCTTCGGCCGATGCCCGTCGCCTGCACCCGGTGGAAATCGTCGGCGACTATGAAAAAACCATCTACGACGAGCTCGACCTGCTGCGCGAAGCGGCCAACGCCAGCCAGCTGCGGCGCAACTTCGAAGGCTCCGAGCTGATGTACGTGCCCCAGGTGTACTGGGACCTGTGCCGCCCCAAGGTGCTGGTGATGGAGCGCATCTACGGCGTGCCGGTGACCGACATGGCCACCTTGGCCGACCAGCGCACCGACATGAAGCTGCTGGCCGAACGGGGTGTGGAGGTGTTCTTCACCCAGGTGTTCCGCGACAGCTTCTTCCATGCCGACATGCACCCCGGCAACATCTTTGTCAGCACGGTCAAACCATGGAGCCCGCAGTACATCGCCATCGACTGCGGCATCGTCGGCAGCCTGACCGCCGAGGACCAGGACTACCTGGCGCGCAACCTGATCGCTTTCTTCAAGCGTGACTATCGCCGCGTCGCCCAGTTGCACATCGACTCGGGCTGGGTGCCGGCGCACACCAAGGTCAACGAGTTCGAAGCGGCGATCCGCACCGTGTGCGAGCCGATCTTCGAAAAACCGTTAAAGGATATTTCCTTCGGCCAGGTGCTGATGCGCCTGTTCCAGACCGCCCGCCGCTTCAACATGGAAGTGCAGCCGCAGCTGGTTTTGCTGCAGAAGACCCTGCTCAACATCGAGGGCCTGGGTCGCCAGCTGTACCCCGAGCTGGACCTGTGGAGCACCGCCAAGCCATTCCTCGAGCGCTGGATGCGCGACCGCATGAGCCCCAAGGCCGTGCTCGGCAACATCCACAGCCAGGTCGAGCAACTGCCGCACCTGGCCGACATGGCCCGCGACCTGCTCGAGCGCCTGTCGCAACCGCACCTGCACGATCCGCAACTGCCGGAGCGGCGCCGCCAGGGCGACCGCTGGGCGCTGCGCCTGCTCGGCGCCGGCCTGCTCGGCGGTGGTGCGGTACTGGCCGCTGGTGCCGCCGCGGCCACCAGCCTGGCCGCCCCTGCCGCCTGGCCGGCCTGGCTGATGCTGGCCGCCGGCCTTTACCTGATCGTGCGCCAATAGCCAGCCGCGCCCATGGCTGGCACACTAGCGCAAAGGGCCCGGCACAGGAGCGGGCCCGCTTTGGAGTCGACGATGAAAGACTGGCTGGACGAGATCAAGTGGAACAGCGAGGGCCTGGTACCGGCGATCGCCCAGGACCACAAGACCGGACGCGTGCTGATGATGGCCTGGATGAACCGCGAATCGCTGGCCCTGACCGCCGCCGAGCAACGCGCCATCTACTGGTCGCGTTCGCGTGGCAAGCTGTGGCGCAAGGGCGAGGAATCCGGGCACGTGCAGAAGCTGCATGAAATGCGCCTGGACTGCGATGCCGACGTGATCATCCTGATGGTCGAGCAATTGGGCCATATCGCCTGCCATACCGGCCGTGAAAGCTGCTTCTACCGCGTCTTCGAAGACGGCCAGTGGAAAACCGTCGACCCGGTCCTGAAAGACCCGGATGCCATCTACAGCGCAGGACACTGACATGAGCGACACCCTCAACCGCCTGGCCGAAGTGCTTGAAGAGCGCAAGCAAGCGGCGCCCGACAGCTCCTACGTGGCCAGCCTGTACCACAAGGGCCTGAACAAGATCCTCGAAAAGCTCGGCGAAGAGTCGGTCGAGACGATCATTGCCGCCAAGGACGCTGCGGTCAGCAAGGATTACAGCGATGTCATCTACGAAACCGCCGACCTGTGGTTTCATAGCCTGGTAATGCTCAGCGCGCTGGGCCAGCATCCGCAAGCCGTGCTCGATGAGCTGGAACGCCGCTTCGGGCTTTCCGGGCATGATGAGAAGGCTGCACGACAGCCGTCTGCCTGATGTAATTCAAGTGCGCGGTGCCCCTCTCTTTTGTGGGAGCGGGTTCACCCGCGAAGAATGCGACGCGGTGTATGGCACCGGCTAAGCCGGTGTTCGCGGGTGAACCCGCTCCCACAGGGGCCGCGTTGCCAGAACAATTCGCTTGACCTGTAAATTTCAGGAGTACGAAATGGGTATCTTTGACTGGAAACACTGGATCGTCTTGCTGGTGGTCGTGGTCCTGGTGTTTGGCACCAAGAAGCTGAAGAACTTCGGCAGTGACCTGGGTGAGTCGATCAAGGGCTTCCGCAAGGCCATGAGCGACGAAGAGAACAAGCCGGCCGAGCAGACCCCGCCGCCTGCCCAACCCGTTCCACCGGTGCAGAACACTGCCCAGCAGAACCAGGGCCACACCATCGAAGGCCAGGCCCAGCCGGCTCAAGAGCCGCAGCGGAAAGACTGACCCATGTTCGGCATCAGTTTCAGCGAGCTGCTGCTCGTCGGCCTGGTCGCCCTGCTGGTGCTCGGCCCCGAGCGCCTGCCCGGTGCCGCGCGCACGGCAGGCCTGTGGATCGGCCGGCTCAAGCGCAGTTTCAACAGCATCAAGATGGAAGTGGAGCGCGAAATCGGCGCCGACGAAATCCGCCGCCAGCTGCACAACGAGCACATCCTGCAGATGGAAGAGGAAGCCAAGCGCATCCTCAACCCGATGACGCCACCGGCGCAGCCGCCTGTCACCACCGCAACCGTTCAGCCCCCCGCCGGGCTCGAAGCCAGGCCGGTCGAGACCGCTGCCACCCCGGCCACGCCTTCTGAACCGCCTCAACCGCCGCGAGCCCCATGAGCGAAAATCCGGAACACGACCAGCCAATGCCGCTGGTTTCGCACCTGACCGAACTGCGCACCCGCCTGCTGCGCTGCGTTGCCGTCATTTTCCTGATCTTTGCCGGGCTGTTCTCCTTCGCCCAGCAGATCTACACCTTGGTCTCCGCGCCGCTGCGCGAGCACCTGCCGGCCAATGCGACGATGATCGCCACCGACGTGGCCTCGCCGTTCCTCACGCCGTTCAAGCTGACCATGATCGTCTCGCTGTTCCTGGCGATACCGTTCATCCTCCAGCAGATCTGGGGCTTCATCGCACCCGGGCTGTACCGCCATGAAAAGCGCATCGCCATTCCGCTGTTGGTGTCGAGCATCTTCCTGTTCTACGCCGGCATGGCCTTCGCCTATTTCCTGGTGTTCCCGCTGATCTTCGGCTTCTTCGCCAGCGCCACGCCGGAAGGCGTGTCGATGATGACCGACATCGCCAGCTACCTCGACTTCGTGATGACGCTGTTCTTCGCCTTTGGCGTGGCCTTCGAAATCCCGGTGGCGGTGGTGCTGCTGGTATGGATCGGCGTGGTCGATGTGAAGTACCTGAAGAAGATTCGCCCCTACGTGATCATCGGCTGCTTCGTGGTCGGCATGGTCCTCACCCCACCGGACATCTTCTCCCAGACCCTGCTGGCCGTTCCCATGTGGCTGCTGTTCGAGATCGGCGTGCTGTGCGGCAGCCTGATCCGCAAGCGCAGCGCCCACGACGAAACCGCCAACGACCACAACGACCAGCCACCAGCGACCCAACCGTGAACCTGTTGCTCCTTGAAGAGGCCGACTTCGTCTCGGCCGACCGCGTCGTTCTCGCAGACCGGCGCTTCACCCACATGCAGGACATCCACCGTGTGGCGGTGGGCGACAACCTGCGCGTGGGCCGCATCAACGGCCTGATGGGCAAGGCCACGGTGCTGCGCCTGGAAAAGCACGAAGCCGAACTGGAAGTCGCCTTTGACCAGCAGCCACCGGCCAAGCTGCCGCTGACCCTGGTGCTGGCCGTACCTCGGCCGAAAATGCTGCGCCGGCTGTTCCAGACCGTGGCCACCCTTGGCGTGCCGCGGCTGATCCTTCTGAACAGCTACAAGGTCGAGAAAAGCTTCTGGCAAACACCGTTCCTGCACCCGGACAGCATTCGCGAGAACCTCATCCTGGGCCTGGAACAAGCCCGCGATACCGTGCTGCCCGAAGTGATCATCGAGAAGCGCTTCAAACCGTTCGTCGAAGACCGCCTGCCGGCCATCGCCGCAGGCACCCTGGGCCTGGTCGGCCACCCTGGCCCCTACCCCGCCTGCCCGCGCGCCGTGGAGCAGCCCGTGACCCTGGCCATCGGCCCGGAGGGCGGCTGGATCCCCTACGAAGTGGACCTGCTGGGCAAGGCAGGCCTGGCTCCGGTCCAGCTGGGCGACCGCATCCTGCGGGTAGAGACCGCGGTGACAGCGCTGCTTTCACGAATTTTCTGACACTAAAGTCAACTTTTACCCATAAAGTTTCCCCTCCCCAGGCCGATTGTCTTGGCAACACAACAATTAATCGTGCTGCCAAGGCGCCGGGGAGTCGTACATGTATCAATGGTTCGCCCAATCATTGGGCAATGTGAGCGTCAATCGCAAACTGGGGCTGGGCTTCGGCCTGGTGCTGCTGTTGACCCTGGCCATCACCCTGGCTGGCTGGCACGGCATGGACAGCATCATCAACCGTGGCGACAAGCTGGGAAACATCTCGGTCATTCAGCAGTACACCCAGGAACTGCGCATCGCCCGCCAGCATTACCAGCGCCAGCCTGACGAAGCCTCGGTGGCAGAGCTGGAAAAAGCCCTGGGTAATCTCGAGCGCCAGGTACAGCTTATGCTCGGGCAGATCGAGCAGCCCGCTGACAGCCAGCGCCTTGAGCAGCAGCGCGAGGCCGTGCGCGGCTACCAGCAGGCGTTCAACGAGCTGAAACAGGCCGGCCAACGCCGCGAGGCCAGCCGCGCCGTGCTAGGCGACACTGCCGACAAGGCCGCGGAGCTGATTGGCCGGGTGCAACGCGGCCTGCTGCAGGGTGGCGATATCAGCCAGTACCAGCACGCGGTGGAAGTCAGCGCCCTGTTGCAACAGGCGCGGTTCCAGGTACGCGGTTACACCTACAGCGGCAACGCCGACTATCAGCAGACGGCGCTGAAAGCTATCGACCAGGCCTTGGCCGAACTGCGCGCGCTACCGGCCAAAGTGCCGGCGGAGCATGCTGCCAGCCTGGACGATGCCACCACCGCCCTGGCAGGCTACCGCGACGCGGTCACCCAGTTCGGCAGTGCCCAGGTCGCCAGTGAGCAGGCCCTGCAGAGCATGGTCGAGCACGGCACGGTACTGCTGCAGACCAGCCAGGCGATGACCACCTCGCAAACCGCTGTGCGCGACGCCGGGGCGGCCCAGGCCAAGACCGTGCTTGCCGTGGCCACCGTGCTGGCGCTGACCCTCGGCCTGCTGGCGGCCTGGGCCATCACCCGGCAGATCATCGTCCCGCTGCGCCAGACCTTGCACGCCGCCGAACGCGTGGCCAGTGGCGACCTGACCCTGAACCTGCAGGTACAACGCCGCGACGAACTGGGCCAGTTGCAAGCCAGCATGCATCGCATGACCCAGGGCCTGCGCGAACTGATCAGCGGCATCGGTGATGGCGTCACGCAGATCGCCAGTGCTGCCGAGGAGCTGTCGGCGGTGACCGAGCAGACCAGTGCCGGGGTCAACAACCAGAAGGTCGAGACCGATCAGGTGGCGACCGCCATGAACCAGATGACCGCTACCGTGCATGAGGTGGCGCGCAATGCCGAGCAGGCCTCGGAAGCTGCGTTGATGGCCGACCAGCAGGCCCGCGAGGGCGATCGTGTAGTGGGCGAGGCGGTGGCGCAGATCGAGCGCCTGGCCGGCGAAGTGGTCAACTCCAGCGAAGCGATGAACCAGCTCAAGGCCGAAAGCGACAAGATCGGCAGCGTGCTCGACGTGATCAAGTCGGTGGCCCAGCAGACCAACCTGCTGGCCCTCAACGCGGCGATCGAGGCGGCCCGGGCCGGCGAGGCCGGGCGTGGCTTTGCCGTGGTGGCCGATGAAGTGCGCAGCCTGGCGCAGCGCACTCAGCAATCGACCGAAGAGATTGAAGAGCTGATTGCCGGCCTGCAAAGCGGCACCCAGCGCGTGGCCAGCGTGATGGACAGCAGCCGCCAGTTGACCGACAGCAGCGTCGAACTGACCCGCCGTGCCGGCAGCTCGCTGGAAACCATCACCCGGACCGTATCGTCGATCCAGGCCATGAACCAGCAGATTGCCACGGCAGCTGAAGAACAGACGGCCGTGGCAGAAGAGATCAACCGCAGCGTGATGAACGTGCGGGATATTTCTGACCAGACCTCGGCGGCCAGTGAAGAGACGGCCAGTTCCAGCGTGGAGCTCGCGCGGTTAGGTACCCACCTGCAAGGGTTGGTGGGGCGGTTCAGGCTGTGATCTGAAGCATGAGCCATCTGTGCCGGCCTCTTCGCGGGCTTGCCCGCTCCCACAGGTACTGCATGGCCCTTGAAGCCTGTGCGACCCCTGTGGGAGCGGGCGAGCCCGCGAAGAGGCCGGTACAGGCAATAAATCCCACCTAATGAAGTGAAATTTCCTACCTGATTATCAGGTCAAGTCCTACAGCTCCGCTGCCGATTGGCAAAGGTGTGATGCCAGCAATGCGCCTGCATCCTCGCCCCCAATCGCACGGAGATTCCTCATGCTCGGCTACCTCAACCGCAAGCTCGGCAACATCAGTGTCGCAGCCAAGCTCGCCCTCGGCTTTGCCGTAGTCCTGCTGCTTACCCTGGCCACCACCGTCAGTGGCTGGCGTGCACTGGATGACGCCATTGTGCGTTCGCAGCAACTCAGCGAAATCGGCCTGATCAACGACCTGACCAAAGACTTGCGCGCAGAGCGCATCACTTACCGCGTACTCAACGACAACGCCAGCAGAACGCGGATAGCCAACATTCTCGACCAGCTCAACAGCATGCTGAGCAACTTGCAACAACGTAGCAGCGTGGATGAATCCCGGCAGATGCTGACCGAAAAACTGGCGTTGCTGCAGCGCCTGCGCGACGATTTCAGCGAGCTGGAGACTACTGTCGCCAAGCGTATCGCCCTGCGCCAGGCCATGCAGGCCCATGAGCAGAAGCTCACCGAAGTGATCGACGATCTCCAGACCCAGGCCTTGCTGAGGATGCCTGCCGACAGCCAGCAAGGCGGTGTGCTGGGGCTGATGGACACGCTTGGCCGACATGTCGACCGTGCCAACCAGCAGAGCCTGGTTCCGGCCTATACCTTCTCCCCTGTGGAAAGCTTCGCCAAGGTCGGCGACACCTCCCTGGATGCCGCCGCCAGCAGCCTTGCGCAACTGCTCAAAGGCCTTGCTCCACTTGGCTTGCCCCGTGCGCTCACCCAGCAGCCCGGCGAGCAGCTGGCCAAGTACCGCGCCAGCCTGGATGAGTATCGTCGGGCTGCGGTGCGTGTCGAACAGCTGCAAAACAATATGGAGAACATGGGCAACGAGCTGCGCGCGGTAAGCCTGGAACTTGGCAAACGCAAGATCGAGCAGCGCGACAGGGAAGCCCTTGAGGCCCGCTCGCTGCTGACCACTGTAGCCCTGCTGGCATTGGTTGTAGGCGTGGTGGCCGGCTGGCTGATCACCCTGCAGATCACCCAGCCTTTGCGCCAGACCCTGGCCGTGGCCGGGCGCATCGCCAAGGGCGACCTGAGCCAGGTCGAACCGGTGCAACGCCGCGACGAGATGGGCCAGTTGCAAACCAGCATGCGCGAAATGACCTTGAGCCTGCGCGAGCTGATCGGTGGCATCGACCAGGGCGTCGGCCACTTGTCACAGGCCGCCACACAGCTGGCGGCCAGCAGCGAAGACACCAAGCTGCGCATCAATCAGCAACGCGAGGAAACCGACCAGGTGGCCACGGCCATGAACCAGATGAGCGCCACCGTGCAGGAAGTGGCGCAGAACGCTGAACAGGCCTCGCTGGCGGCGACCAACGCCGACCAGCAGGCGCAGGTCGGCGACCAGGTGGTGGCCGAAGCTATTGGCCGTATCGAACAGCTGGCCGGGCAGATGGACCATTGCCTGGCGGCCATGCAGCACCTGGCGGGCGAGAGCCAGCGCATCGGCAGCATCCTCGATGTGATCAAGTCAGTGTCCGAGCAGACCAACCTGCTGGCCCTGAACGCGGCGATCGAAGCAGCACGGGCGGGTGAAGCCGGGCGTGGTTTTGCCGTGGTGGCCGATGAAGTGCGCGGTCTGGCCCAGCGCACCTCGACGGCAACCGAGGAAATCGGCCAACTGATCGACAGCCTGCATAACGGCACCGACGAAGTGACCCGCCTGCTGGACAACAGCAAGAACCTGACCGAGCAAAGCGTGGAGCTGAGCCGCAAGGCGGGGCATGCGTTGAGCCAGATCACCGACACGGTGTCCAGCATCCAGGGCATGAACCAGCAGATTGCCACGGCCAGCGAAGAGCAGAGCGTGGTCGCCGAGCAGATCAACCGTAGTGTGCTGAATGTGCGCGATGTGTCGGATCAGACCAGTGCGGCCAGTGAGCAGACGGCGGCGTCGAGTGGGGAGCTGGAGCAGTTGGGGCAGCAGTTGCGGGGAATGGTGGGGCGATTCAACATCTGAAACCGAGTCGTCCTCTTCGCGGGCATGCCCGCTCCCACAGGTATATCCCCCCCCTTCAAGGCGGTGGTGGACCTGTGGGAGCGGGCGTGCCCGCGAAGAGGCCGGTGCGGGTTAAAGCACCTGACGCAGGAACGCCTGCGCACGCGGGTCTTTCGGCGAGGCGAAGAACGCGGCCGGGGCCGAGTCTTCGAGCAGCTTGCCATGATCGAAGAACAGCACCCGGTCCGCCACTTCACGGGCAAAGCCCATTTCGTGGGTAACGCAGACCATGGTCATGCCTTCCTGGGCCAGGGTCTTCATCACGTCCAGCACCTCGCCGACCATTTCCGGGTCAAGCGCCGAGGTTGGCTCGTCGAACAGCATCACTTTCGGGTCCATGGCCAGGGCGCGGGCGATCGCCACCCGCTGCTGCTGGCCACCGGACAGGCGCGACGGGTATTCGTTGGCTTTCTGCGCAATGCCCACCTTCTCCAGCAGCGCCCGGGCCTTGGCCTCGCGGTCGGCCTTGTTGCGCTTGCGCACCACCTTCTGTGCCAGGCACAGGTTCTCCAGCACGGTCATGTGCGGGAACAGGTTGAAGTGCTGGAACACCATGCCGACTTCGCGGCGGTAGGCGTTGATGTCGGTCTTCGGGTCGGCCAGTTGCAGGCCGTCGATGGCCACATGGCCTTCGTCGAAATGCTCCAGGCCGTTGAGGCAGCGCAGGAAGGTAGACTTGCCCGAACCCGACGGGCCGAGCACCACCACCACTTCGCCCTTGGCGACCTGGGTGGTGACGTTATCCACGGCCCGTACCACGTGGCCACGGGTGTCGAAGACTTTCAGCAGGTCACGGACTTCAATCACTTTGCGCAAGCCTCCGCTCGAGCCGGCTGGCCAGGTGCGACAGCGGCAGATTGATCAGCAGGTACAGGCCTGCCACGCAGAACCAGATCTCGAAGGTCGAGAACGAGGTGGTAATGGCCTCGCGGCCGCTCTTGGTCAGTTCGGTGATGGCGATCACCGAGACCAGCGAGGTGTCCTTGACCAGGCTGATGAACTGGCCGGCCAAAGGCGGCAGCACGCGCTTGAAGGCCTGCGGCAGGATCACGTGGCGCATCGACTGGCCCGCGTTCAGGCCCAGCGAGCGGGCCGCTTCGTTCTGGCCCTTGGCGATGGACTGCACGCCGGCACGAACGATTTCGGCCACGTAGGCGCCGGTGAACAGCGCCAGTGCCGCCACCCCGGCAAACTCGCGGGACAGGTTGAGCACGGTACCGATGAAGAAGTAGAAGATGAAGATCTGTACCAGCAGCGGAGTACCGCGCACCAGCTCGACGTACACCGTCGACAGGTCACGCAGCGTAGGGTTGCTGGACAGGCGGCAGAGGCCGGCGAACAGGCCGATCAATAGGCCCAGGGCACCGGATACCACCGAAATCCAAAGCGTGGTCCACAGGCCCCAGGCCAGCGGGCCGGCCGCCCAGTGGCGGGTGACGCCAATCTGGTCGCCTTCGGAAACATCGTCGCCGCGGGCCAGCTGCAGGCTGTCCTTGGCCACATCGAGCACCTGCTCGGCACCACTCTCGTCTTTCAGCGTGACACGGGCATTGTCGCCTGAGATGACGATGTCCTGCACGGTGCCGTAACCGGCGGCGCGCTGTGCTTCCTCGGCCTTGTAGGCGAAGTACTGCGGTACGCGGTTCCAGCGCCACTCGTAGGAAATCATCGAGGTGGCCATGTACAGGCTGAACGCCAGGCCCACCAGGACCAGGGCAGTCAAACCGTGCCAGGGCCACTGGGCTTTCTTGTGTTTGATCACGTGGGGTACTTCCGTAAATGCGAACGCGCAGGGTTTGCCTGCGCGTCGGGGTCATAAAGCCGGCTTGTGGCCTGGGCCTTATTCCATTTCCTTCAGCCAATCCTTGTTCTTGAACCACTTGTCGTGAATACGATCGTAGGTCCCGTCATGCTTGATCTGGTGCAGGAAGTTGTTGATGAAGTTGATGCTGTCGTAGTCGCCTTTCTTCAGGCCGAAGGCCAGCGGCTCGTAGGTGAAGGGTTCTTCGAGGAACAGCAGCTTGCCGGCACCGGCCTTGTCCACTGCCACCACGTTGTACGGCGCGTCGTAGACGAAGGCGTCAGCCTTGCCGTTGACCACATCCATCACCGCTTCCTGCTCGTTGTCGTAGCCGTGGTACTTGGCCTTGGCGATCAGCTTCTTGGAAACCATTTCGCCGGTGGTGCCGAGCTTGGAGGTGATGCGGTACTTCTCGTTGTTCAGGTCCTTGTACGACTTGATCTCGCCCGCCAGTTCCTTGCGGATCAGCAGGGTCTGGCCAACCACGATGAAGGGTTCGCTGAAGTTCAGGCGCAGGTTGCGTTCCTGGGTCAGGGTCATGCCGCTGCCGATCATGTCGAACTTGTCGGTCAGCAGGGCCGGGATGATGCCGTCATAGGCCGTGGATACCGGCTCGAACTTGACGCCCATGGACTTGGCCATGGCTTTGAGGATATCGACTTCGAAGCCGATGATCTCGCCACGCTTGTTGGTCATCTGGAACGGCATGTAGGTCGGGTCCATGCCCACCCGAAGGGTGCCGCGCTTGACCGCGTCATCGATCGCGCCCGCCTGGGCCGCCGTCACGGCGACCAGGGCGGTGACACCGACCAGCAGTCGCGAAAGGTATTTCTTGATCATCACCAAGTCCCCCAGCAAGAAAAGTAGCGAATCTTATTGTTGGCACGGCCGTGGCGGCCGATGCGTCATATCGGAGAGGGATGCTAACGCATGGCGGCTCGGGGACCTAGAGCCGGGGGGGACTTTGTTGGCCAAAATCCATCATGCAGGGACATTGCTAGCGAGGGCTTTGCCCTCGTTTCGCGACACAAGGCCGCTCCTACAGGGGCATGCATTCCCTTGTAGGAGCGGCCTTGTGTCGCGATAGGGCCGCAAAGCGGCCCCTGGGCCGATCAGGCGCCGACGAGTGCCGGTTGGCCTTCATTCTCCGGATGCAGCGGCAACAGCGGCGAATGCGGGTCGTTCTTGATCGATGCACGCCACACATTGATCCACGCCGCATTGTGCTCGGCCCAGACCTGCTCGTGCAGACGGGTCAGCGCCACCGGGTCGCTGAGCAGGGCCAGGCGGGTATTGAGGTCCAGCCCTTGCGGCCCGACCTCCATCGCCTTGGCCACGCGCTCGACGCGCAGTGCCTCGATCGGCGCCGCCTGACCATGACGGGCAGTGGCCATGGCGCAGGCCAGGGCGTTCTGCCGCGGGTCGACCACAGCCCGCACGAAGCCGTCGTGCAGGGCATGCCAGCGGTTTTCGTGGGTGTACTGGTCGGTGGCCAGCAGCTCTTGCGGAGTGGCGTATTCCTCGGGGATGAGGAACAGCTTCTCGTCCTTGGCCGCCAGGCCCAGGCGGGTGCGGCTGGAGATCACCGAAACCGGGATCGACAGCACCAGCGAACCAACGATTGGCGCCAGCCACCACAGGAAGCTCGGGTTCAGCCAGGCCACCAGCGCCGCCCAGGCAATGCCCAGCAGGGTTTGCGGGCCGTGGCGGCGCACCGCTTCGCTCCACGGCGTGGAGTCGTCGTCACGCTGCGGCGAGTTCCAGGTCGCGGCCCAGCCGAGGAACGCGGCCAGCACGAAGCGGGTGTGGAAGATCATGCGCACCGGTGCCAGCAGCATGGAGAACAGCATCTCCATCAGCATCGACAGGGTGACCTTGATGCGCCCGCCAAACTCGGTCGCGCCCTTGGCCCAGATCAAAATGACGCTGAGCAGCTTGGGCAGGAACAGCAGCACGATGGTGGTGGAGAACAGCGCCACGGCCTTCTCCGGGTGCCACTGCGGCCACAGCGGGTAGAGCTGGTACGGCTCGATGAAGTACTGCGGCTCCATCAGCGTGTTGGTCGCCAGCAGCGCGGTCGACAGCACCAGGAACAGGAACCATAGCGGTGCCGACAGGTACGACATCACCCCGGTGAGGAAAACCGCACGGTGCACCGGGTGCATGCCCTTGACCAGGAACAGGCGGAAGTTCATCAGGTTGCCGTGGCACCAGCGGCGGTCGCGCTTGAGCTCGTCGAGCAGGTTCGGCGGCAGTTCTTCGTAGCTGCCCGGCAGGTCGTAGGCAATCCACACGCCCCAGCCGGCACGGCGCATCAGCGCGGCTTCGACGAAGTCGTGGGAGAGGATTGCACCGGCGAACGCACCCTTGCCCGGCAATGGCGCCAGGGCGCAGTGCTCGATGAACGGCTTCATGCGGATGATCGCGTTGTGGCCCCAGTAGTGCGACTCGCCCAGCTGCCAGAAGTGCAGGCCGGCGGTGAACAGCGGGCCGTACACGCGGGTGGCGAACTGCTGCAGGCGCGCATACAGGGTGTCCATGCCCGAGGCCTTCGGCCCGGTCTGGATGATGCCGGCGTCCGGGTTGGCCTCCATCAGGCGCACCAGGCTGCTCAGGCACTCGCCGCTCATGACGCTGTCGGCGTCGAGCACGACCATGTACTTGTATTCGCCGCCCCAACGACGGCAGAAGTCGTCGAGGTTGCCGCTCTTGCGCTTCACCCGGCGCCGACGGCGGCGGTAGAAGATACGGCCGAAGCCTTTGGTTTCGCGGCACACGTCCAGCCAGGCCTGTTGCTCGGCCACGGCGATGTCGGTGTCGTTGGTGTCGCTGAGCACGAAGAAGTCGAAGCGATCGAGGTTGCCGCTGGCGGCCACCGACTCGAACGTTGCGCGCAGGCCGGCGAACACGCGCGGCACGTCTTCGTTGCAGATCGGCATCACCAGCGCGGTACGCGCCTCGGGCGCGATCGGCTCGTTGCCTGCACTGCTACCCGAAATCTTGTACTTGTCACGCCCGGTGAGCAGCTCGAGGAAGCCCATCAGCGCGGTCCAGAAGCCCGCCGATACCCAGCAGAACAGGATGCCGAAGAGAACCAGGATGGACGTCTGCAAGGCATACGGCCAAACCTGTACCACGGTGTCCCACAGCGGCTGGTTGACGACTTCGTCAAAGTCCACGAACGACCAGCCCTGGTACGGCAGGATGCCCTTCATGTACCAGCCGGCAACGATGGTCTGGCCGATCATCAGCGCCAGCAGGATGTAACGGCGGATCGAGCCGACCGTACGCCAGCGGGCTGGCGGCAGCTCGCGCTTGGGCGGCTGCGGGGCGTTGGTGCGGCCGGTCATGCGCCGCCACATGCGGATCAGCACGTTGGTACGCCATGGCTCGGGCACAACCTTGGTGCGCTTGATCGGCGGAGCGATCTTCAGGCACAGGCGGCCGCTGCCGTCGACGCCAAGCATCTCGGCGTCTTCCAGCTCGGCGGCGCTGCCTACGGTCAGGCGCGGGCCCACCGAGGCCTGGACGGCCTCGGCAGAGCTGGCGGCCGGGTTGGCCGCCAGGCGTTGGTGCAGCTCACTGAATGACGTGCAGCTGGCGAGTTCCGCCCGTTGCTCGTCGCTCAGTGGTAGGTGGGCCAGGTACTCGCGAAGCGATTCCGGCCTTGCGCTTGAGTTACTCATCGGCAGGCAACTGATAGCTCCAGGTCTCGGTCAGCACCTTCTCGGTGGTGGCCGGGGTCCCGTTGGTGGGCGCCGCATCGGCGGCAGGTTGTTCGGCCTTGGCAGCTTTATCGGCCTTGGCTTGCTTGGCAGTAGCCTTGTCCTGCTTGGCGTCCTTGGCAGGCTTGGCGGCTTCGACCGGCACGTCACGCACCAGCGCGGCACGCATTTCGGTCGATTTGTTGGCTTCCTTGACCTTCAAACGCAGGGTGAGGCGCCAGCCCTTGGTCTCAGGGTTATAGCGCAGGTTGTTCTCGACCACCTCGGCGTTGTCGCCCACGCTGATCTGGCTGCGTACGGCGGTGTCTTCCGGCAGGGCGGCCAGCGCCGGGCCGGCGAAGTCGACCAGGAAGGCCACGCTGCCGTCTGGCTGGCGGATCAGGTTGGACTGCTTGACGTCGCCGGTGGAACGCAGGGTCTGCTTGACCCAGCCCAGCTCGGAAGCCTGGAACTTCGGCTCGTCGATGGTCCAGTGCAGGCGGTAGGCGTACTCGAATGGCTTGCCTGGCTCAGGCAGCTTCTCTGGGCTCCAGAAGGCCACGATGTTGTCGTTGGTCTCGTCGGCGGTCGGGATTTCGACGAGGTCGACGGTGCCCTTGCCCCAGTCACCCTTCGGCTCGATCCAGGCGCTCGGGCGCTTCTGGTAGTTGTCGTCGAGGTCTTCGTAGTCACTGAAGGCGCGCTGGCGCTGCATCAGGCCGAAACCACGCGGGTTCTCGACGCTGAAGTTGCTCACGGCCAGGTGTTTCGGGTTGTTCAGCGGGCGCCACAGCCATTCGCCGTTGCCGGCATGGATCGACAGGCCTTCGGAGTCGTGCAGGGCCGGGCGGTAGTTGAGGACCTTGGACGGCTGGTTGGGGCCGAACAGGTACATGCTGGTCAGCGGGGCAATGCCCAGGCGGCTGACATGGTCACGCAGGAACACGCGGGACTGCACGTCGACCACGGTGTCGTTGCCTGGACGCAGGATCAGCTTGTAGGCACCGGTGGAGCGTGGCGAGTCCAGCAGGGCGTAGATGACCAGGTGCTTGTCGGCCGGCTTGGGCTTCTCGACCCAGAACTCGGTGAAGCGCGGGAACTCCTCGCCCGACGGCAGTGCGGTGTCGATGGCCAGGCCACGGGCCGACAGGCCGTACACGTGGCCCTTGCCGACCACGCGGAAGTAGCTTGCGCCAAGCAGGGTCATGATCTCGTCCTGCTTGTCGGCCTTGTTGATCGGGTACAACACGCGGAAGCCGGCGTAACCCAGGTTCTTGGTGGTTTCCGGGTCGTGTGGCACGTCACCGAACTCGAAACGGCTCGGGTCGTACTTGATTTCCTCGACCTTGGTGGCGGTGACCTGGTTGATCTTCACCGGAGTGTCGAAGTGCATGCCCTGGTGATAGAACGACAGCTTGAACGGGGTCTTGTCCTTGGCCCACTCGGCCTTTTCCTGCAGGAAATGAATCTTCTGGTAGTCCGCGAACTTCATGTCGCGGAATACGGCCGGCAGGTTGCTTTTCGGTGCTTCGTACTTCTGGCCGGCCAGATCCTTTGCCTTGGCTGCAACATCGTCAAGATTGAATGCCCACAGCTGGCCCGCGCTCATCAGGCCGACCAGTGCCACACTGGCCATCAGGGCCTTGCGCAGCCCGGTACCGGGGATTCTTGATGCTTTTTGGGGACTAACAATCACGAGCAACCCTCGCCGAAAACAGATCATGAAACCAACGGCCAGCGACAAATGCCGGGTTGGCGAGCACTGTTCGGACCCCGTGAGGGCGTAATGATTCCCCAAACGGATCCAGACAATGCTCGAGTCAGAGTGAAACGAACCTGCGAACGCAGGTCCATGCAGCGCGCGATTATCCAGCAGGTCGCGTGACAACGCATCAGGCTGGAACAACTATTTATCGTACAAAACCCCTTGTTTTCCTGTGAACAAGGGGTTTTTTACACTCACATTTGTAACATAAATGTTACGGGGCCATCATTGACCAGGTGCACCTGCATGTCTGCGCCGAATTGCCCGCTTGCCACATCGGCGTGCTGGGCCTTCGCCTGCTGCAAAAGATAGTCGAACAACTCGGCGCCGAGGGCCGGTGGCGCTGCCGTCGAGAAGCTCGGGCGCATGCCGTTGCGGGTGTCTGCCGCCAGGGTGAACTGCGACACCAGCAACAAACCTCCCCCCACATCCTTCAGCGACAGGTTCATCTTGCCCTGCTCGTCGCTGAACACGCGGTAGTTCAACAGCTTGTGCAACAACTTGTCGGCCTGCTCACGGGAGTCTTCAGGCTCGACGGCCACCAGCACCAGCAAACCCTGGTCGATGGCACCTACCACCTCCCCCGCTACTTCCACCCGCGCACCACGCACGCGCTGCAGCAGGCCCCTCATGCTTCTTCCAGGGGCAGGTCGAGCAGGCGCCGGGCCATCTGGTCGGCGGCACGCACCAGGGCATCGGTGATGCCCGGCTCGGAAGCCGCGTGGCCAGCATCACGGATCACCTTCAGTTCGCTGTTCGGCCAGGCCTGGTGCAGCGCCCAGGCGTTGTCCAGCGGGCAGATCACATCATAGCGGCCATGCACGATCACGGCCGGCAGGTGGGCGATCTTCGGCAGATCGCGGATCAGCTGGTCCGGCTCGAGGAAGGCGTTGTTCATGAAGTAGTGGCATTCGATACGGGCGATCGACAGTGCACGCTGCGGCTCGGAGAAGCGGTCGACCACCAGCGGGTTGGGACGCAGGGTGGCGGTACGGCCTTCCCAGGTGGACCACGCCTTGGCCGCGTGCATCTGGGCGATCTGGTCGTTGCCGGTCAGGCGCTTGTGGAAGGCCGTGACCAGGTCACCGCGCTCCTCCGGCGGGATCGGCGCGATGTAGTCCTGCCAGTAATCGGGAAACAGGCGGCTGGCGCCTTCCTGGTAGAACCATTGGATTTCCTGGGGCCTGCACAGGAAGATGCCGCGCAGGATCAGGCCATGCACCCGCTCGGGGTGGGTCTGGGCGTAGGCCAGAGCCAGGGTGGAACCCCACGAGCCGCCGAACAGCACCCACTTGTCGATGCCAAGGTGCTCGCGGATGCGCTCAAGGTCCTCGACCAGGTGCCAGGTGGTGTTGTTCTCCAGGCTCGCGTGCGGCGTGGAGCGGCCACAGCCGCGCTGGTCGAAGGTGATGATGCGGTACAGGGTCGGGTCGAAGTAGCAGCGGCTCTGGGCGTCGCAACCGGCGCCCGGGCCGCCGTGGATGAATACCACCGGCAGACCTTCTGGCGAGCCGCTTTCGTCGACATACAGCACATGCGGCGCTTCCACGGCCAGATCGTGCCGGGCGTAGGGTTTGATCTGCGGGTACAGGGTCTGCATTGCGCACTCCGTGTGAGGATTATTCGGCCGTGGGCCATCATAAACCTGAATTGCGCTTTGAGCACTGCCCGCGCTGATGCCGCCGCACCTCGAGGGCACATATATCTACCTCCAGCAGCTCAGACAGGCCCGCGATAGTCCTTCGCCCCAAATCAAGCAAGGGCCTCGTCATGCCAACTGCAGTCACTGCCGTACCTAGTGTTCATTACGCCACCATCGAGCGCAGAATCCCCACCTGGCTCAAACAGGCTCCGCCAGAAACCCAGAGCGCGATGCGCAACTGGCATCAAGCCCCTGCCTGGCTGGCGACGGCAATCCAGCAACAACCGGAAGTCGCCAAGGCATGGCAGGAAGAGCACGCACGTCACCGCGAGCACCAGGTGCAGGTGCACAAGCTGTTCGAAAAGCTTCCAACCCTGGAAGCGTACGCCACCAAGACACTCACCGAAGCCATCAAGCAGCGATTCAGGCTTGACCTGGACGTGCGCAACACCTACCTCGTCGATGCCCGCCAGATCGAAACGACCGACGCCATCGACAGCCGCCAGGCCGTCGACCGGGCTACACGCTCGCTGCTGCACTGCGCCTTGCACAACTTCGACCAGGATGCCGCTGCCGAACATGGCATGGACGCGCCCGCCTCCCTGCTCAAGAGGTCGGTCATCGTCGATCACCGGCGCTTCATGGGCACCGTGCCGATCACCAATGCACTGGATATCGCCGCCGAAGATTTCGCCGACTTGTGTCGTACGCTGGATATCGGCGGCAAATACCATCAACAGGTACATGCCATCTACTATCCAGCGGCCACGCCGCCACTCGGCGCGGATGAAGCCGCACTGGCCGTTTATGAAACACTGGGGCGTGCAGAGGTATCGGCATTCCGGCAATCACTGCATTTCGCCCGCCTCAAGGGGGATATCAGCGAGGCGCTATATTCCGCCGCTCTTGCCACGCCACTTGACCAGGCGCCATCGCCCTCTTCGCCGGTGACGTTCAGCCTGCTCGACTTGTGGGAAGCCGAGCTGACCGGCGTTGTGCTCATCACCCTGCAAGCTGAAGAGCATCAGGCAGTGGCGCTGTACATCCCCGAAGACAGCACCACGCCCCTCAAGGAATTCGCCAGCCAGGAAGCCATGAACGAAGAGTTGCGCGACAGGCTCCAGGCCGATATCGGCTACCTGGACAGGCACCTCGCCGACCGCGACAAGGCGCCGATAACCACCCGTCTGAAGGACCGGCTAATGCCCCTGGCCTGGAGTGCCCGCGGCCTGCATGAGCGTGTTCCGGACCCGCACGCCAACCTGTATCCGGTCAAAAAGCCTTTCAGCCACGCCTTCCAGGGCGTGATGACGTTCCAGAAGACCCAGCGTCATGAGAAGGATGTACTGTTCCACGCCACGCCAACCGAAATCGTCGATCGGCGCACCGCCCAAGCCCACCGCGAGCTGATTGCCGGCCGTGTGCTCACGGCCTTGAACATCGCCGGCTTCTTCGTGCCAGGGCTTGGCGAGGCAATGCTTGCTGTTTGCCTGGCCCAGCTGGCCCATGAGGTGTATGAAGGGATCGACGCCTGGGAAAACGACGAGCGTGATACTGCCTATGGCTATCTGGTCGATGTGATCGAAAACGTGGCCATCATGGCCGCCCTCAGCGCAGCAGCCAAAGCTTTGAGAGGCTTGCACGGCAGCGAAACCGGCACGTCGCTGGAAGGGCCGGAGATTGAAGAGCCAGAGGATGAGGAGCCAGGGATAACCCGTATTCCGGTAGAAACGCCTTCATTCATCGAAGAACTGGAAGACGTGGAAACATCCGATGGTCAGACGCGGTTGTGGAAACCCGACCTCACGCCCTACCGGAGTCACGAGACGCTGCCCCATGACCTGGTACCGGACGAACTGGGCCTACGGCATCACCAAGGCAAACGCTGGCTGGTACTGCAGGGCAATCAGTACATCGTCAGCCAAACGCCAACGACTGGCGAATATCGTTTGCAACACCCTGCAAGTCCTCGCCGTTACCAGCCGCCAGTGCGGCACAACGGTGCCGGAGCATGGTTGCACGATACGGATAAGCCACTGAGTTGGTCGGGCATGACACTCCTGCGTCGCATCGGCCATTTGAGTGGGCACTTCGACGAGCCGACGCTGCAACGGATTATCGCCGTCAGCGGCATACACGAAGACGAGCTGCGCCGGGCCCTGGCCGAAAGCCAGCGGCTGCCGGCCTTGCTGGAAGACACCCTGCAACGCTTCAAGCTGGACGAAACGGTCCGCCAGCTGGCGGACGAGAGCACTCGGCCCGCTGAGTTTGCCAGGGCCTACGCCGGCCTTTCGCGCGACCTGGCGCCGGGCGCCGAGGCCATCCAGAGGGCGTATCCGAAATTGCCATCAGCAGTCGCCAGTGAGCTGGCGCGCGAGGCCAGTGCCAACGAACTGCAGATACTCGACAACGGCAAGGTACCACTGCGCCTTGCCGAAGAAGCCCGCATCTACCAGCAACAAATTCGCCTTGCCCGCGCCTGCGAAGGGCTGTACCTGTCCAGCGTGCCGAACTGGGATAGCGACCTGTTGATCATGCATACGCTCGAACGCTTGCCAGGCTGGCCTGCACAGACCAGGCTCCAGCTGCTCCAGCGCATGTTCTGGCCAACCCAGGATCATGCCATTGGCACGCCGGGCACCCGCCCATACACGACCATCACCCATGCTCCGGCAGGGTACATCGTCCACGACGAAAGCCTGCCCAGTGCGGCGGTCAAGGTGTACCCAAGCCTTTACGCTGCATTGTACGAGGCACTGCCCGCGGTGATGGCGAGCATGGACGTCACCGATCAGCAAGCACTGCAGCGCCTTGTACAGGAAAACCCGTTACTACCCCGCCCAGCCCTGAGGGTGCTGCTGGGCATGCAGCCCGTACGCCCAGGCTATCGTTCTCCCATGCGCCTGGCTGATGGCCGCCTGGGCTACCCACTCAGTGGCGGCGGCCCGGCCACCCATGGCATCACCCGCCAGCAGCTGTTCGAAGCTATCGAAGCCACAGGGCTCGCCGAACGCACCGGCCGCTCGGCGGCTCAGGTTCTGCAGGCACTTGCCAGCCGCGGCCGTACGCAACTGCAGATATTCGAACATTTGCAGACACTACTGGAGCAGCGCAACGAGCTGCAAAGCAGCCTGGACGATTGGAGCGAAGCCATTTCGCCGGCAAGCGACCAGGCAGCACAGGACTACGACAGCCTGCGTGACTCGATCATGCAACATTGGTACGACACTGCGCTGGACGAGAACACCGGGCCCACCACCGAACTGCGTATCGCCCGCGTCCCCCTTGCCGACGTGCCCCTCACCTTGCCCGCTTTTTTCAACGCACGCGTGCGCAGCCTGAGCCTGATCGACTTGCCGTCAGGGTCCTTGGCGGGCTGGGCGCAAAACGAGCGCCTGCTGCAACGCCTGCTCAGGCAGATGCCGCAGATCGAGTCGCTGGAAATCAGCCGTCCGTTTGACCCCAGGGCAACACCCTCGCCCTTCCTGTTCAGCGTGCCCACCATCACCGAGTGCCTGCCAGGGTTGCGACGACTGGTGCTCACCAACCAGAACATGACGCTCTCCGAAAGCGACCTGAACCTGCTGTCAGGGCTTCGCCAAATGAGATACCTCGACCTGAGTGGTAACCGGCTGGCGCAGAGCAACAGGCCAAGCTTCCATGAGTTGACCCTGGATTACCTGGGCCTGGACCAGATGCAATTGGCCCAATGGCCGATCGGGATTGGCAGCGACGCCCTGGCGCGCATTGCCCACCTGTCGTTGCGCCACAACAATCTCAGGTCGTTGCCCTCGTTCTTGCTTCATGAAGCGGACATGCTGACAACCCCACCGGTGATCTCGCTGGAAGGCAACAGCATCAATGAATCTCACCTGCAGCGATTGTTGCTGAACGAGCGCGTCGACACCTCGGGCATCACCACGGACCAGCCAGAGGCAATGTCCGAACAACTCGCACGCATTCGCGATGAGCGACGGCAGATGCGCGATGCGATCGATGGCTGGGCCCAGGCATCCAGTTCGAGCAACCCATTGACCCAGGCCGCACTGACGGACAGGCAACGTATCGCGTCAGCGATCGATCAATTCTGGGAACAACAGGAGCAGGGCCAGTCATACCTGCGCCTGCAACTTGAGGATGTGGCCATCGAGCATTTCCCCAGGCGGCTTCCAGCGTTCTTCGGCGCCCGCGTACACGCGCTCAGCCTGACGCGGTTGCGGGGCAGCGCCTCGCAGCTCGACGAACTACTCAGCCGGTTCCCTAACATCAGCCGGTTGACCATCGATGCACACCAGGCCGCCATGCCCTCGCTGGCATCCGCCCTGGCTCGCCTTCCCCAACTCACCTATCTGGAGTTTCGCAACATGGGGCTGGAGGTCGACCAGGCCATGATGGACATTTTCGCAGGGCTGCGAAACCTGACCTCGCTGGACCTGTCGGGCAACCGTGCAGGCAACATCGACCATGTGCCCGCATCGCTGGCCAGCAACCTGCAGTCACTCGCATTGACCAACATGAACCTGCAAGCCTGGCCCAGCTGGTGTGACAGTTTGCTGCCACTGGAACTTCTGGACCTGAGCTCGAACAACATCACCCAGTTGCCCGAGCACATCCTGACGAACCTGAACAATCCCATGCCAATCTCGTCGATCGCCTTGTTCGACAACCCGCTGCCTCCTGAAACCATCCTGCGGGTACGCAGCTTCTCGGACAGCCAGCACAGCTATTCCTTTGCCCTGGATATCCCCGACGACCTGATGTTCTTCGATACTTCCAGCGAAGGATCTCTCGACCACCTTCACTTCCCACTGCTGGGCGATGATACGCCCAGGCTGAAGGACTGGATGCTGGGTAGCGAAGCACAGAATGCCGCATTGCAGGACTGCTGGGAGCGGCTCGAAGGTAGTGATCTGTTGCGTCTGGTGGGCCGTTTGCACAATGCCGCCCCATACCTTGACCCAAATACGCAAGCCACCTTCTGCGAACGGGTGCGCTTGATGCTGGTGGTGGCTGCAAGCAACGAAACCGAACGCCCGATCATGGAGAGCATCGCCGCAGCGGCATTGCCAGACCCAGTGACCGGCTCGCAGACCTGCCATGACGGAGCGCTGCAGGAGTTCAACAATATTGAACTGTACCTGATGAGCCAACGCCTGTTGGTCGACGCCGGCGATTCCCTGCAAGCACTGCGTCGTCGGCTATTGCAGCTTTTCCGGATCGAACAGCTGGAGCTGCTGGCCAACCAACGGACTGGCCCGGGTGACCTGGTCTCGGTACGTCTGGCCTACCGCCGGGAACTGGCCAGGGAACTGGACCTGCCGATCGCCGACAGCATGCGTTTTCGAGGTGCTGCGAACCTGGCGCGGGACGAGCTATCCAGTGTGCTGGAAAAGGTCCGGAAAAGTGAACTGAGCGATGCACTGGTCGGATACATGCTGGCGAATACGGATTGGACCACGCGTCTGCGAGCCGAATTTGCCGACCGCTTCGCCGAAATAGAAGCACGTTTCCGCCTGCGGGTGCTTGAGCTGGCAAGCAAGGACCACTCGCTTCAGGACGAGTTGAACTTGCAGCAAGGCCTGCAAGATGACAAGGAGCAGGAAGAGAAGGAGCTACTGCGCGAACTTACCATCAAGCAAATCAACAACAACTGAGCAGTAGTGACTGGCGACGCGAACAACCTGCATCGCGTCGCCATTCTTACTGGCGAACTTCACCGCCCGTAATGCGCCTTGCCCCAGTCCAGCACTGCCTGCAGAAGCTGCTTCAACACCTCCTGTGTCGGCCGTGCCAGGTCTTCGCGGTAAGCGAACGGCTCGGTCTCTTCCATATAGGTGCTCTGCGCCAGCTCCAGCTGCACCGCATGGATGTGGTTGGCCGGATCGCCGTAATGCCGGGTGATATGCCCGCCCTTGAAGCGGCCATTGAGCACGTGGCTGTAACCTTGGGCCTGGGCGCACACCTCTTTCAGCCGTTCGGCCAGGGCCGGGTCGCAGCTGGCGCCGTTGAAGGTACCCAGGTTGAAGTCCGGCAGCTTGCCGTCGAACAGGTGCGGGATCAGCGAACGGATCGAATGGGCGTCCCACAGCAGGGCGTAGCCGAACTGCTCGCGCAGCCGCGCCAGCTCGCGACGAATCGTGTCGTGGTAGGGGCGCCAGATCTGCTCCAGATACTGCTTGCGCTCCTCGCCTGTCGGCACCAGCCCGTCCTTGAACAATGGCTCGCCATCGAACAGCGTGGCCGGGTACAGGCCGGTGGTGGCACCAACGTACAGTGGCTTGTCGTCATCCGGCCGGTTCAGGTCGATGACGAAGCGGGAATACTCCGCCGCCACCACGCTGGCGCCCATGTCACGGGCAAAGTCATACAGCCGTGGAATATGCCAGTCGGTGTCCGGCAGGCTGCGCGCTTGGTCGACCAGGCCGTCTCGTACCGCCGGCGACAGTTGCAGGCCGGCATGGGGCATGCTGATCAGCAGCGGCAGGCGCCCCTGGTGAAAACTCAGTACCTTGTCCATCGTGCCTCACTCAGTTGGAAATCTCGTGGCCCTTGCGCACCACGCGCTTGGGCAGGTCGCCGCCCAGCCAGTAGGCCAGGTCGGCGGGGCGTTCGATCTGCCAGGCGACGAAGTCGGCGACCTTGCCCACTTCCAGCGAGCCGTGGCTGTCGCCCAGGCCCAGCGCCGTGGCGGCGTGCACGGTGACACCGGCCAGGGCTTCTTCCGGGGTCATGCGGAAGCAGGTGCAGCCCATGTTCAGCATCAGCCGCAGCGACAACCCTGGCGAGGTGCCGGGGTTGAGGTCGCTGGCCAGGGCAATCTTCACGCCGTGGCGGCGCAAGGCGTCCATCGGCGGCAGCTGGGTTTCGCGCAGGAAGTAGAACGCGCCCGGCAGCAGCACGGCGACCGTGCCGGCTTTTGCCATGGCAATGGCGTCTTCCTCGGTCATGAATTCCAGATGGTCAGCCGAAAGCGCCTGGTAGCGCGCCGCCAGGCTGGAGCCGTGCAGCGACGACAACTGTTCGGCGTGCAGCTTGACCGGCAGGCCCAGCTCGCGCGCCTTGATGAACAGCCGCTCGACCTGGGCCGGGGAGAACGCCAGGTGTTCGCAGAAGGCATCCACTGCGTCCACCAGGCCTTCGGCGGCCAGGGCCGGCAGCATTTCATCGCAGATGTGTGCGATGTAGTCGTCAGCCCGGCCGACGTATTCCGGCGGCAAGGCATGGGCTGCCAGGCAGGTGGCGCGCACCGCCAGCGGCAACTCGTCGGCCAGGCGCCGAGCCACGCGCAGCATCTTGCGCTCGTTGGCCAGGTCCAGGCCGTAGCCGGACTTGACCTCGATGGTGGTCACGCCATCGCGCATCAGCGCCTGGACCCGCTGGCGAGCACTGGCGAACAGCTCGTCTTCGCTGGCCGCGCGGGTGGCCCGCACGGTGCTGGCGATGCCACCGCCCTGTGCGGCGATTTCGGCATAGCTCACGCCCTGCAGGCGCTGCTCGAACTCACCGCTGCGGTTGCCACCGAACACCGCGTGGGTGTGGCAGTCGATCAGCCCCGGGGTGACCCAGGCGCCGCCCAGGTCCACCGTATGCTCGGCATCGACCGACGCCAGCTCGACGCGTGGGCCGATCCACTCGATCAGCCCGGCGTTGGTGACGATGGCCGCGTCCTCGATGGCCGAGTAACGGCCCTCGGCCATGGTTGCCACATGGCAGTGCTGCCAGACGGTTCTCATACATTGACTCCTGTACTTAGCGGTGCAGCTCGGCCGGTTCCGCTACTGGCTTGTCCTGCCCTGCGCGCGGCTTGCACCACAGCAGGTAGGACGCCACCAGGAACACCACCCAGACCACGCCGACGAGCAGTGCCGCCTGGGTATCCGGGAAGTAACCGAGCACGCCAAAGATGAACACCATGAACGCAATGGCCATGGCCGGGCCGTAAGGCCAGAACGGTACCGGGAACTGTAGCTGGGCCACTTGTTCACGGCTCATGCTGCGGCGCATGGCCACTTGGGTGAGCAGGATCATCAGCCATACCCACACGGTGGCGAAGGTAGCGATCGAGGCGATCAGCAGGAACACGTTCTCCGGGATCAGGTAGTTGAGCAGCACGCCGATCAGCAGCGCAGCCCCCATCACCACCACGGTCATCCACGGCACGCCGTGCTTCGACAGCTTGCTGAAGCCGCGCGGCGCGTGGCCTTGCTGGGCCAGGCCGTACATCATGCGGCCGGCGCCGAAGATGTCGCTGTTGATGGCCGAGATCGCGGCGGAAATCACCACGATGTTCAGCACCGCGGCGGCAGAGCCGATGCCCAGGTTACTGAAGATCTGCACGAACGGGCTGCCCTGGCTGCCGATTTGCGGCCATGGGAACAGGCACATCAGCACGAACAGGGTGAGCACGTAGAACAGCAGGATGCGCAGCGGCACGGCGTTGATAGCCTTGGGGATGACCCGCTGCGGGTCCTTGGCCTCACCGGCGGTGACGCCGATGATCTCGATGCCGCCGAACGCGAACATCACCACGGCAAAGGAGGCGATCAGGCCACCCACGCCATTGGGCATGAAGCCGCCGTGGTCGAACAGGTTGCTGACACCCACGGCCTGCCCGGTGCCAACCTGGCTGAAGCCGAAGGCCATGATACCGAGGCCGGCCAGGATCATCGCCACGATGGCGCCGACCTTGAGCAGCGACAGCCAGAATTCCATTTCGCCAAAGACCTTGACGTTGCACAGGTTGAGGCCGCCGATCAGGAAGACGATGCCCAGCACCCAGATCCAGCGAGCCACTTCCGGGAACCAGAAGCCCATGTAGATACCGAAGGCGGTGACGTCGGCGATGGCGACGATGACCATCTCGAAGGCGTAGGTCCAGCCGAGGATGAAGCCGGCCATGGGGCCGAGGTAGGTGCTGGCGTAGTGGCCGAACGAGCCGGCGACCGGGTTGTGCACAGCCATTTCGCCGAGGGCGCGCATGACCATGAACACGGCGGCGCCGCCGATCAGGTAGGCCAGCAGCACGGCCGGGCCGGCCATCTGGATGGCCGAGGCGGAGCCGTAGAACAGGCCGGTGCCGATGGCGGAACCGAGGGCCATGAAACGGATGTGGCGGGCACTTAGCCCGCGCTTTAGACCTTGAGCTTGTTGCATGTCACGTCCTTAAATTGTTTTTGTGGTCGTGAGATCGAAGGGGGCTGCCTTGCAGCCCTTTCGCAGCACAAGGCTGCTCCTACAAGGGAGCGCGTCGCCTTTGTAGGAGCAGCCTTGTGCTGCGAATGGGCCGCACAGCGGCCCCTGGGGGCATTACAGGCTTGGCAGCACACCAGCCGGCAGCAGGCCGGTCAGGCGACCCTTGGCCAACAGTTCCACGGCCTTTTCGATGTCGGGCGCGAAGAAACGGTCACGGTCGTAGTGCGGCACTTCGCTGCGCAGCGCCTGGCGCGCCTGCTCCAGCTTGGCCGAGGTCTTCAGGCCCTTGCGCAGGTCCAGGCCCTGGCAGGCGCCCAGCCATTCGATGGCCAGCACGCCACGGGTGTTTTCGGCCATTTCCCACAGGCGCTTGCCGGCAGCCGGGGCCATCGACACGTGGTCTTCCTGGTTGGCCGAGGTCGGCAGGCTGTCGACGCTGTGCGGGTGCGACAGGGCCTTGTTCTCGCTGGCCAGGGCAGCAGCGGTGACCTGGGCGATCATGAAGCCCGAGTTGACCCCGCCGTTTTCCACCAGGAACGGCGGCAGCTGGGACATGTGCTTGTCCATCATCAGCGAGATACGGCGCTCGCTGAGCGAACCGATTTCAGCGATGGCCAGGGCGATGTTGTCGGCGGCCATGGCCACCGGCTCGGCGTGGAAGTTACCGCCGGAAATCACGTCACCTTCGGCAGCGAACACCAGCGGGTTGTCCGACACGGCGTTGGCTTCGATGCCCAGTACCTCGGCGGCCTGGCGCAGCTGGGTCAGGCAGGCGCCCATGACCTGCGGCTGGCAGCGCAGCGAGTACGGGTCCTGGACCTTGTCGCAGTTCTTGTGCGACAGCGACACTTCGCTGGAGTCGCCCAGCAGGTCACGGAAGCAGGCAGCGGTGTCGATCTGGCCGCGCTGGCCACGCACTTCGTGGATGCGCGCATCGAACGGCGAGCGCGAGCCCAGCGCGGCTTCGACGCTCAGGCCGCCGCAGGCGATGGCAGCGGCGTACAGGTCTTCGCCCTGGAACAGGCCACGCAGGGCATAGGCGGTGGACGCCTGGGTGCCGTTGAGCAGGGCCAGGCCCTCCTTGGCGGCCAGGGTCAGCGGCTCGAGGCCGGCCACGGCCAGGGCTTCGGTGGCTGGCAGCCACTGGCCCTTGTAGCGGGCCTTGCCTTCACCCAGCAGCACCAGCGACATGTGCGCCAGCGGGGCGAGGTCGCCGGAGGCGCCCACCGAACCCTTCAGCGGGATGTGCGGGTAGACTTCGGCGTTGACCAGGGCAATCAGCGCGTCGATGACCTTGCGACGGATGCCGGAGAAGCCACGGCTGAGGCTGTTGATCTTCAGCACCATGATCAGCCGCACCAGGTCGTCATCCAGCGGCGCGCCGACACCGGCGGCGTGGGACAGCACCAGCGAGCGCTGCAGGTTTTCCAGGTCGTGGCTGGCGATGCGGGTCGAGGCCAGCAGGCCGAAACCGGTGTTGATGCCGTAGGCGGTACGGTCTTCGGCAATGATCTGCTCGACGCAGGCAACGCTGGCGTCGATGGCCGGCGCGGCGCTGGCGTCCAGTTGCAGGCGCACGGGCGCGGCATGGATGGCGCGCAGCTGGGCCAGGGTCAGGGTGCCGGGCTTGAGGGTCAATTCGGTCACTTCACTACTCCAATCGCGTGGAGCCGCAGGCCCGTTTGTGAGTGCCTGCGTGCTCCTTCTTGTTGTTCAGTATCACCCCTTGTGGGGTGCGATCCAAAGCGTGGCGATCAGCCAGTGATCATCGGCAGGTCCAGACCCTGCTCCTTGGCGCACTCGATGGCGATGTCGTAACCGGCATCGGCATGACGCATCACACCGGTCCCTGGGTCGTTGGTCAGCACGCGAGCGATACGCTCGGCGGCTTCATCGGTACCGTCGCAGACGATGACCATGCCAGAGTGCTGGGAGAAGCCCATGCCCACGCCACCACCGTGGTGCAGCGAAACCCAGGTAGCACCGCCGGCGGTGTTCAGCAGGGCGTTGAGCAGCGGCCAGTCGGAGACAGCGTCGGAACCGTCGCGCATGGCTTCGGTTTCACGGTTGGGGCTGGACACCGAACCGGAGTCCAGGTGGTCACGGCCGATCACGATCGGTGCTGACAGCTCGCCGCTGCGTACCATTTCGTTGAACGCCAGGCCCAGCTTGGCGCGCAGGCCCAGGCCAACCCAGCAGATACGTGCCGGCAGGCCCTGGAAGCTGATGCGCTCGCGGGCCATGTCCAGCCAGCGGTGCAGGTGGGCGTCGTCGGGGATCAGTTCCTTGACCTTGGCGTCGGTCTTGTAGATGTCTTCGGCATCACCGGACAGCGCCGCCCAGCGGAACGGGCCGATGCCACGGCAGAACAGCGGGCGGATGTAGGCCGGCACGAAGCCCGGGAAGTCGAAGGCATTGGCCACGCCTTCTTCCTTGGCCATCTGGCGGATGTTGTTGCCATAGTCGAAGGTCGGGACACCCTGCTTCTGGAAATCGAGCATGGCTTGCACGTGCACGGCCATCGACTGCTTGGCGGCCTTGACCACTGCAGCCGGCTCGGTCTGCGCGCGGTCGCGGTACTGCTCCCAGGTCCAGCCGGCTGGCAGGTAACCGTTCAGCGGGTCGTGGGCGCTGGTCTGGTCGGTGACCATGTCCGGGCGCACGCCACGCTTGACCAGCTCTGGCAGGATTTCGGCAGCGTTGCCGTGCAGGGCGATGGAGATGGCCTTGCCTTCGGCGGTGTACTTGGCAATGCGTGCCAGGGCGTCGTCGAGGTCAGTGGCCTGCTCGTCGACGTAGCGGGTTTCCAGACGGAAGTCGATGCGGCTCTGCTGGCATTCGATGTTCAGCGAGCAGGCACCGGCCAGGGTGGCGGCCAGTGGCTGGGCGCCGCCCATGCCGCCCAGGCCGGCAGTGAGTACCCACTTGCCTTTCAGGCTGCCGCCGTAATGCTGGCGACCGGCTTCGACGAAGGTTTCGTAGGTGCCCTGGACGATGCCCTGGCTGCCGATGTAGATCCAGCTGCCGGCGGTCATCTGGCCGTACATGGCCAGGCCCTTGGCGTCCAGTTCGTTGAAGTGTTCCCAGTTGGCCCAGTGCGGCACCAGGTTGGAGTTGGCAATCAGTACGCGCGGGGCGTTGCTGTGGGTCTTGAACACGCCGACCGGCTTGCCCGACTGCACCAGCAGGGTTTCGTCGTCTTCCAGGCGGGTCAGGGTCTCGACGATCTTGTCGTAGCACGCCCAGTTACGGGCAGCGCGGCCGATACCGCCGTACACCACCAGTTCTTTCGGGTTTTCCGCGACCTGTGGATCGAGGTTGTTCATCAGCATGCGCAGTGGCGCTTCGGTCAGCCAGCTTTTGGCAGTCAGCTTGTTGCCACGTGGGGCACGGATTTCAACGTCACGGTATTTGTTGTTGTCGGTCACGGGAAAGGTCCTCTGCGGTCGTCCGCGGGCGGGTATGTCGTGGTAGATATACAAACACACCTTTACTTGTATGTACAAGCATGGACAACCAAAATAATTGGACTTTTCCGCTGAGCGGCCAAAAAAAACCGGGGGCCGCTGCGCGACCCTTTCGCGACACAAGGCCGCTCCTACAGGGGACCGCGCCAGCCAGGGCATGCGCGGTGCGTGTAGGAGCGGCCTTGCGTCGCGAAAGGGCTGCGCAGCAGCCCCCGGCTATCTCAACGTGAAACGAGTTCGATCAGGCAGAACCGCCCCTGCACATCCAACCCCAGCAACTGGTCATTGCCCTCCAGCCGCAGGCAGTCATACAACCCCAACCGCTGCGTCTCACGCCCGGCAATACCCACCTCGACCTGGCTGCTGGCAGCGAACAGCAACACTGTCGACGCCGAACTGTACAAACGGCTGGTACCATCGAACCACTGCAACCGCGCCCGGTAGCGCTGCGGTGCGTAGATCAGGTTGAAATCGCGGATCGCCCCGCCCAGCAGCTTGCAGCTGACCTGGCTCTCGCCGCTGAAGGCGAAGGCATCGAACGGCAGCAACGGCCTGCTGGCCTGGCCGTCGACCAGCAGGCGCATGCCGTCACCCTGCAGCACGGTGATGATCCGCTGGTAGCCGGCGAAGGTGGAAAACCCGCCGGACTCCTCGATATCGGCAATCGACAAGCGCCAGCCAAAGCCGTCCAGGCCTTCGCCACTGTCGCGGGTAATCTCTTCGGTGAAACCGCCACCGTTCTTCCACGGCATGCGCGGGTAGCCTTGCGCACGCAACAACTGCAGCTGACTCATTTACTGAAACGTCCTTCCAGGCGATGACGGGAACCGGGGTGGATCAGCCGTGCGGCGGTCACCGGCTGGCGGCCGGACCAGGTGCGACGGCGGATCAGCAGGCAGGGCTCGCCCCGCTCGATCTGCAACAGGCGGCATTCTTCCGGCTCGGCCAGGATTGCCTCGACCACGTGCTCACCCTCGGTCAGCGGCGCCACCTGCGACAGGTAGGCGTAAGGCGTCTGCCGGGTGAAGTCCTGCTTGAGGTAATCGGGGGCAATCGCCGCATTGACGTAGCGGTCCTCGATCTGCACCGGCACGCCGTTCTCGAAATGCACGATCAGCGAGTGGAACACCCGTTGGCCTTCGCGCATGTCCAGGGCCAGGGCCCGCTCGGAACCAGCCGTCTCCTCGGTGAGGGTGATCACCTGGCAGCTATGCTGGTGGCCACGCGCGGCAATTTCGTCGGCGATGTTGTTGACCTCGAACAGCGCCGAACGCCCCTTGGGCTCGGCCACGAAGGTACCGACCCCTTGCATGCGCACCAGCAGGCCTTCGGCGGTAAGTTCGCGCAGGGCGCGGTTGATGGTCATGCGGCTGAAGCCCAGCTCGCTGACCAGTTCGCTCTCCGAGGGCACTCGGTGATGCGGTGGCCAGCTGCCGTTGTCGATCTGCTGGATGATCATCTGTTTGACCCGGGCGTACAGCGGAGCCGGGCCCTCGCCCATCTGGGCAACCAGCGCGGAGACAGGTGGTGTCGGCACGGCGTTGGATCCTTGTGCAAATGGAATGAGCGGTAGCTTGCCGCAGTTTACCCGGCAGGCAAACGCCTGTATATGTATATACAAGTTAACAATAACAGGATTTTCACCGATGTCCGCCTACTTCGCCGAACGCGCCCTGCTGCCCACAGGCTGGGCCAGCCATGTCCGCATCGAGGTCACCAGTGATGGCCATGTAGCCCGCATCGAACCGGGTGCCTCGGCCGAAGGCGCCGAGCGGCTGGCCGGCCCGCTGCTGCCCGGCATGCCCAACCTGCACTCGCATGCCTTCCAGCGCGCCATGGCAGGGCTGGCGGAAGTCGCCGGCAACCCCAACGACAGTTTCTGGACCTGGCGCGACCTGATGTATCGCCTGGTCGGCCAGATCAGCCCGGAGCAGCTGCAGGTCATCGCCCGTCAGCTGTACATCGAGATGCTCAAGGCGGGCTACACCTCGGTCGCCGAGTTCCACTACGTGCACCATGACCAGGCCGGCAAGGCCTACGCCGACCCGGCCGAACTGTCCCGCCGCATCAGCGCGGCTGCAGCCGACAGCGGCATTGGCCTGACCTTGCTGCCGGTGCTGTACAGCCACGCAGGCTTCGGCGGCCAAGCCCCGAATGACGGGCAACGGCGCTTCATCAACTCCACCGAACAATACCTGCAACTGCAAGCGCAGCTGGCCCCGCTGCTGGCCGCGCAACCCGCGCAGCAACTGGGTCTGTGCTTCCATTCGCTGCGCGCCGTGACGCCCGGGCAGATCGCCGAAGTGCTGGCAGCCAGCGACAAGCAGTGCCCGGTGCATATCCATATCGCCGAGCAGCAGAAGGAAGTCGACGACTGCCTGGCCTGGAGCGGCCTGCGCCCGCTGCAGTGGCTGTACGAGCACGTGGACGTGGACCCACGCTGGTGCCTGGTGCATGCCACCCATGCCGAGCCGGATGAAGTCACCGCCATGGCCCGCAGCGGCGCGGTAGCCGGGCTGTGCCTGACCACCGAGGCCAACCTGGGCGACGGGATTTTCCCAGCAGTGGACTATCTAGCACAGGGTGGGCGCATGGGCATTGGTTCGGACAGCCATGTGTCGCTGAGCGTGGTGGAGGAGCTGCGCTGGCTGGAATACGGCCAGCGGCTGCGCGATCAGCGGCGTAACCGCCTGTATCGCGGCGACCAGCCGATGGTCGGGCGCACGCTGTATGACGCTGCCTTGGCGGGCGGCGCGCAGGCGCTGGGGCAGGCGGTCGGGGAACTGGCCGTGGGCAAGCGCGCTGACTGGCTGGTGCTCGATGGGCAGGACCCTTACATCGCCATGGCCGATGGGGATGCGATTCTCAACCGCTGGCTGTTTGCCGGGGGCGATCGCCAGGTGCGGGATGTGATGGTGAATGGGCAGTGGGTGGTGCGCCAGGGGCGGCATGCGCAGGAAGAGCAAAGCGCGCTGGCGTTTGCCGAGGTGTTGCGACAGCTTTTGGGGTGAGTTTATTGGGGCCGCTTTGCGGCCCATCGCGACACAAGGCCGCTCCTACAGGAATGTGCGTTCCCCTGTAGGAGCGGCCTTGTGTCGCGATGGGCTGCAAAGCAGCCCCCAGAAATTCAGTGCCTCTTGACGATCTGCTGGTCCGACGCACGCCAGATCAGCCGATTGGTGTCATACCCCTGCTGCCGGGCCTTGGACATCAGGTTCTCGCGCTCCCAAGCCGGTAGCGTCGGCGTACGCGACAGGATCCACAAGTGCTTGCGGTCCGGGCTGCCGACCACCGCCGTGCGGTAGCGATCATCCACATACAGAATCCAGTACTCGCCCCTCGCCACCCCTGGCACCAGCTTGGTGAACCAGTTGTCGAACTCGACCCACAATTTGTCGGTATGCCCCGGCTCCTGGATGTTCGCATGCCCTTCGGCGCGCAGCCATTCGTCACCCATGGTGCGGCAGCGGTTGAGCACGCCGAGGCTACCATCGAGCCGGAGGTTGTAGTGCGCTTCGGACTGCTCGCAGCCGGTCTGGTAGCGCATCGGCAGGCGCGCCAGCTCGTACCACTTGCCCTGGTAGCGCTTGAGGTCGATGTTACCCGCGGTTTTCGGCGCCAGCGGGTCGTGCACGGAGCCGGCACAACCGCCCAGCAGCAGCGCCAGGCATACCCCCATCAGCAGATACAGGTGCCTCATTTGAGACCCTGCCCTGAATACATGAGCACCTTGTCAGCCGCGTATTGCACACTGATGAAGCTCTTCTCGTCCCCCCAGGTGCAGCTGCTCATCCCCAGCGCACCAGAGCACTCGGTCGGCGTGCCGAGCAGCTGCTCGACCTCGGCCTTGTTCATACCGGCCTTGATCTTGGAATAGTTTTCCTGGTTGATCTTGCTGCAGGCAGTCAGGACGACGCACAGCGACAACAGGGCGAGGGAACGCAACGACATGAAGGACACTCCTGGAGAGGGGATACAGGCGAGTGGCCTGCAGTAACCTTCGACGGTAAAAACCCTCCCAGGTTCCCTGACCTCCCTCCTCTACCCCTACGCCATTGGTCGGATGGCCACTACTGTGCGATTAATCACAAAGAATTACCCCGCCCAAACAAAAAGGCCGCCCCTACGCACTGTAGGAGCAGCCTTGTGCTGCGAAAGGGCCGGTAAGGCCAACAGGGATGTAAGGGCAGCAGGGGCCTCTTCGCAGCACAAGGCTGCTCCTACAAGGATCTCACCCGCCCTGGAATCAGAACCTGGACCCAGGCTCCAGCAAAAAGTCCATCTCTTCGCTGGTACTCGGCCGCTCCAGCACCAGGTTGCGGTGCGGGAAGCGCCCGAAACGGGCAATTACCCGCTGGTGCTGCTCGGCGTAGTCGAGGAAGCCTTCGAACAACCGGCGGTTGGCTTCGGGCTGCTCGTCCAGCAGCACCTGGTAGCGCTCGACGCACAGGTTCTGCCAGTCCAGCACCTCGGCATGCTCCAGCACCAGCAGCACGAACACCCGCTGGATCGGCAGCAGCTGGTAATCCCAGTTTTTCTGCAAACCTTGCATCGCCACCACCTGGGCACGCCGGTCGCCCTCGAAGGCACGCGGCGTGTCGCGGTAGATCATGCGCGGCAGCTGGTCCAGCAGGATCAGCAGGCCCAGCCAGCCCTGCGGGCTTTGCTGCCACTCGTCGAGCCCACCCGCCAGGGCATGCTCGACCAGCTCGCCAAACAGCGCATGGGCCTCGGCATCATGATGCTTGCCGAACCACAGCGTGCTCTTCTCGTCAGCCACGGCCTGGGGACTGGTGCCCCAACCGAACCACCACTCCAGCAACGGCTGCCAAGGTGCGAGCATGACTTACTCCTTGTGGTAGGCGGTGACGCGCTCGACCTCTTCCTTCGAGCCGAGGATTACCGACACACGCTGGTGCAGGCTTTCTGGCTGGATGTCGAGGATGCGATCGTAACCGTTGGTGGAGGCGCCGCCGGCCTGTTCGATGATGAAGGACATCGGGTTGGCTTCGTACATCAGGCGCAGTTTGCCCGGCTTGCTCGGCTCGCGGGCGTCACGTGGGTACATGAACAGGCCGCCACGGGTCAGGATGCGGTGTACGTCGGCCACCATCGAGGCGATCCAGCGCATGTTGTAGTTCTTCTTCAGCGGGCCGGTCTCGCCTGCCAGCAGTTCGCCCACGTAGCGCTGGACCGGGGCTTCCCAGTGGCGCTGGTTGGACATGTTGATGGCGAACTCTGCGGTGCTTTCCGGCACGCGGATGTTTTCGTGGGTGAGGACGAAGCTGCCCAGTTCACGGTCCAGGGTGAAGCCTTTGACGCCGTTGCCCAGGGTCAGGATCAGCATGGTCTGCGGGCCGTAGATTGCGTAACCGGCGGCGACCTGCTGGGTGCCTGGCTGCAGGAAGGCATTTTCGTTCAGGGTTTCGTTCTGGCTCAGGTATTCGTTAGGGCAACGCAGTACCGAGAAGATGGTGCCGACCGAAACGTTGACGTCGATGTTGGACGAGCCGTCCAGCGGGTCGAAGACTAGCAGGTAGGCGCCTTTCGGGTACTTGCCCGGGATCTGGTAGGCGTTGTCCATTTCTTCGGAAGCCATGCCGGCCAGGTGGCCACCCCACTCGTTGGCTTCCAGCAGGATATCGTTGGAAATCACGTCCAGTTTCTTCTGGACTTCGCCCTGCACGTTTTCAGTGCCCATGCTGCCCAGCACACCACCAAGGGCGCCTTTGGACACGTGATGGCTGATTTCCTTGCACGCACGCGCCACCACTTCGATCAGGAAGCGCAGATCGGCAGGGGTATTGTTGCTGCGGGTCTGCTCAATCAGATAGCGACTCAGGGTAACGCGGGACATGTATGGCTCCGAAAGGATTGGGGGATAAAAACCCCCGCAGTTTACAGGGAGAGTTGCGGGCTAGCGAGTGATGAGACTCGCCACGGCTCTCAGACGGCACAATAGGTCGGTAGTTCAGCGCGCGCCAGGCCGGTGGTCGGAGTGAGGCCCATTCGCGGGTGAACCCGCTCCCACAGGATCTTCACAAGATTCAGGGCCTGTGCAGTCCCTGTGGGAGCGGGTTTACCCGCGAAGAGGCCGGCACAGGCCTACCTCAATCCAAAGCCTTCCAGATCTCACTGGCATATTCCCGAATGGTCCGGTCCGAGGAGAACCAGCCCATCCGCGCGGTATTCAGCACCGCCATGCGCCACCATTCCTGCGGCGTGTGCCACAGCTCCTCGACCCTTCGCTGGGCATCCCAGTAGGCATCGAAATCGGCACACACCAGGAAGCGGTCATGAGCCACCAGCCCGTCGATCAGCGCGCTGTAGCGCGACGGGTCGTCCGGTGAGAACACCCCGCTGCGAACAGCCTGCAACACGTCGTTCAGGCGGCTGGACGCGGCAATCGCCGCACTGGCGCCAAAGTCCCCGTCGCGCCGTCTGGCCTCCACCTGCTGCGCGGTAAGGCCGAAGATGAACATGTTTTCGGTACCCACCTGCTCGCTCATCTCGACGTTGGCACCATCCAGGGTGCCGATGGTCAGCGCGCCGTTCAGGCCGAACTTCATGTTGCTGGTGCCGGAGGCTTCGTAACCGGCGGTGGAAATCTGCTCGGAAAGGTCCGCCGCCGGGATGATGCTTTCAGCCAGACTGACGTTGTAGTTGGGCAGGAATACCACCTTCAGCAGGCCGCGCACGGTGGGGTCGTTGTTCACCACCCGGGCGATGTCGTTGGCCAGCTTGATGATCAGCTTGGCCTGGTGATAGCTGGCCGCAGCCTTGCCGGCGAAAATCTTCACCCGCGGCACCCAGTCGGTACCGGGGTCGTTGCGCATGGCCTGGTACAGCGCCACGGTGTGCAGCAGGTTGAGCAACTGGCGCTTGTATTCGTGAATGCGCTTGACCTGCACATCGAACAGCGCTTCGGGGTTCACCGTAACGCCCAGGCGGTCCTGGATGATGCTGGCCAGGGCACGCTTGCTGTGCAGGCGCTGCGCGGCGAACTGCTTGCGGAAGCCGCTCTTGTCGGCGAACGGCACCAGATTGACCAGGCGCCCTTCCGGATCGTCCAGCAACTCAGGGCCCAGCGCCTCGACCAGCATGGCGGTCAGCTGCGGGTTGGACTGGTACAGCCAGCGGCGGAAGGTAATGCCGTTGGTCTTGTTGTTGATCCGTTGCGGGTAGAGCTTGTGCAGCTCGGAGAACACCGTGCTTTTCATCAGCTTGCTGTGCAGCGCCGACACACCGTTGACGCTGTGCGAACCGAGGAACGCCAGGTTGCCCATGCGCACCCGGCGGCCGTTATCTTCTTCGATCAGCGACACGGCCCGCAGCACGTCGAAGTCGTGCAGGCCTTTCGCCCGCAGCGCGTCGATGTGGTAGGCATTGATCAGGTAGATGATCTGCATGTGCCGCGGCAGCATGCGTTCCATCAGCGCCACCGGCCAGGTTTCCAGGGCTTCGGGCAGCAAGGTATGGTTGGTGTAGGCCAGGGTGCCGACGGTCAGCTCCCAGGCGGTATCCCAGGGGATTTCATGCTGGTCGACCAGCAGGCGCATCAGCTCGGCCACGGCGATCGACGGGTGGGTGTCGTTGAGCTGGATGGCCGCTGCATCCGGCAGGTTGAGCAGGTTGTCGTGCATGTTCAGGTGGCGGCGCAGCAGGTCCTGCAACGAAGCCGAGACGAAGAAGTACTCCTGGCGCAGGCGCAGCTCCTGGCCCGCCTCGGTGCTATCGGCCGGGTACAGCACCCGCGAAATGCTTTCGGCCCGCGCCACCTCGGCTACCGCCCCCAGGTGGTCACCGGCATTGAAGCGTTCCAGGTGCAGCTCTTCCAGCGCCCGTGCACGCCAGAGGCGCAGGGTATTCACGCTGGCCCCGCGCCAACCGACAACCGGGGTGTCATAAGCCACCGCTCGCACGGTCTCGCCCGGCCACCACACCTGCCGCTGCTGGCCGTGGGTGTCGTGCACCGTTTCGACGCTGCCGCCAAAGCTGATCGGGTAGATCACCTCAGCGCGCTCGAACTCCCAGGGGTTGCCGAAGTCCAGCCAGTTCTCGGTCTGCTCCTGCTGCCAGCCATCGACCATGGCCTGGCGAAACAGCCCGTGCTCGTAGCGGATGCCATAACCGTGAGCAGCGATGCCCAAGGTCGACATGCTCTCCATGAAGCACGCCGCCAAGCGGCCCAGGCCACCGTTGCCCAGCGCGGCATCGGGCTCGAGCAGGCGGATGCGCTCCAGGTCCACGTCCAGCCCTTCCAGTGCGTCGCGGGCAATGTCGAGCAGGCCCAGGTTGCTCAGGCTGTCGTACAGCAAGCGGCCGATGAGGAATTCGAGGGAAAGGTAATAGACCCGCTTCTGGCTGCGGCGATAAGCCTGGCGGGTGTGGTCCATCCAGTGATCGACCATGTGATCGCGCGCGGCCAGTGCAATGGCTTCGAACCAGTCGTGGTCGAAAGCGTGCTCCGGGTCCTTGCCGACCGCGTAGGTCAGCTTGTCCAGTACAGCGGCGCGAAATTCGGCCACCTCGGCGTCACGAGCTTTGGGTTCCTGGGACATGCGGCATCCTCGGGCAAGTTGACGAAAGCGGAGGGAGACTGTTGAGCCTAGACCCTTCGACAGGGAGTGACAGTTAGCGTTCGCAGTTTTCATGCCCACTCTGCGATTCCGGCAAAAGGTTGTTCATAAATTGAACGATTCCGGTATGATCGCGCGCCCCAAGACCGTGATACACCCCCATAACGATGAAAACGACCCTGATCGCCGCGGCCGAAGTCGACCGCCTGGAGACCTGGCAGCGCTACACCAGCAACATGTGCCATGGCTGCCATTCGACCTGCTGCACCCTGCCGGTGGAGGTGAAGATCAAGGATCTGATCCGTATCGGCGTGGTCGACGAGTTCGAGAAAGACGAACCGCCGAAGAACATCGCCAAGCGCCTGCAGAAGGACGGCATCATCGAACGCTTCAACCAGAAGTCGGGGATCTTCACCCTGACCCGGATGAGCAATGATGACTGCCTGTACCTGGATCGTAAAAGCCGGCTGTGCACCATTTATGACAAGCGGCCGGATACCTGCCGCAACCACCCCAAGGTCGGGCCGCGGCCGGGGTATTGTGCGTACAAGCCCAAGGTGGTCGGGCGCTGATCCTGCTTTGCATTTGAGATCCTGGGGCTGCTTTGCAGCCCTTTCGCGACACAAGGCCGCTCCTACAGGAGATCGCGGTCCCTTGTAGGAGCGGCCTTGTGCCGCGATGGGCCGCAAGGCGGCCCCAAAATCTGCAGGCAAACAAAAACGCCCCCGGCCTTTCGACCGGGGGCGTTTTTGTTTCAGCTCAAGCTAGACGATCAAGCCTTGGCTTTCTTGGCAGCGCGGGTACGCTCGCCTTCGTCCAGGATCTTCTTGCGCAGGCGGATCGACTTCGGAGTCACTTCGCACAGCTCGTCGTCCTGGATGAATTCCAGGGCCTGTTCCAGGGTGTGGCGAACCGGCGGCACCAGGGCGATGACTTCGTCTTTGCCCGAAGCACGCATGTTGTCGAGCTTCTTGCCCTTGGTCGGGTTCACGCCCAGGTCGTTGTCACGGCTGTTCAGACCGATGATCTGACCGTTGTAGATGTCCTGGCCGTGCTCGATGAACAGCTTGCCGCGAGCCTGCAGGGTTTCCAGCGAGTAGGTCAGCGCCTTGCCGGTCTCGATCGAAACCAGTACACCGTTCAGGCGACCGGACATCTGGCCGGCTTTCATGGTGTCGTAGCGATCGAAGATCGAGGTCAGGATGCCAGCACCGTTGGTCAGGGTCAGGAACTGGTTACGGAAACCGATCAGACCGCGAGCAGGTACGTTGTACTCCAGACGTACACGGCCCTTGCCATCCGGCGCCATGTTGGTCAGGTCGCCCTTACGCAGGCCCATTTCTTCCATGACCTTGCCCTGGGATTCTTCAGGGATGTCGATGGTGACGTTCTCGAACGGCTCCTGCTTCACGCCGTTGACTTCGCGGATGATCACTTCAGGGCGGCCTACAGCCATCTCGAAGCCTTCACGACGCATGGTTTCGATCAGAACCGACAGGTGCAGCTCACCACGGCCGGAAACCTTGAACTTGTCAGCCGAGTCGCCTTCTTCAACGCGCAGTGCAACGTTGTACAGCAGCTCTTTGTCCAGACGTTCCTTGATGTTACGGCTGGTGACGAACTTGCCTTCCTTGCCGCAGAACGGCGAGTCGTTGACCTGGAAGGTCATCGAAACGGTCGGCTCGTCAACGGTCAGTGGCTTCATCGCCTCGACGTTGTTCATGTCGCACAGGGTGTCGGAGATGAACAGCTCGTCGAAACCGCTGATGCAGACGATGTCGCCAGCCTGGGCTTCTTCAACGTCGACGCGGTGCAGGCCGTGGTGGCCCATCAGCTTGAGGATACGGCCGTTACGCTTCTTGCCTTCGGTGTCGATGGCAACAACCGGGGTGTTCGGCTTGATACGGCCACGGGCGATACGGCCAACGCCGATAACACCGAGGAAGCTGTTGTAGTCCAGAGCGGAGATCTGCATCTGGAACGGGCCATCGACGTCAACGTTCGGCGCCGGTACGTTGTCGACGATCGACTGGTACAGCGGGGTCATGTCTTCAGCCATGTCGGTGTGGTCCAGACCGGCGATGCCGTTCAGGGCCGAGGCGTAGACAACCTGGAAGTCCAGCTGGTCGTCGGTGGCACCGAGGTTGTCGAACAGGTCGAAGATCTGGTCCAGAACCCAGTCAGGACGCGCGCCCGGGCGGTCAACCTTGTTGATCACGACGATCGGCTTCAGGCCAGCTTCGAAAGCCTTCTTGGTCACGAAGCGGGTTTGCGGCATCGGGCCGTCCTGGGCATCGACCAGCAGCAGCACGGAGTCGACCATCGACATTACACGCTCAACCTCGCCACCGAAGTCGGCGTGGCCGGGGGTGTCGACGATGTTGATGTGGTAGCCGTTCCAGTTGATGGCGGTGTTTTTCGCCAGAATGGTAATGCCGCGCTCTTTTTCCTGGTCGTTGGAGTCCATCACGCGCTCGTCGTTGAGCTCGTTACGCTCCAGGGTGCCGGACTGGCGCAGGAGTTTGTCGACCAGGGTGGTTTTACCATGGTCAACGTGGGCGATGATGGCGATGTTACGCAGATTTTCGATCACAACTGTATCTCGATCAGAGGATTCGGTTGCCGCCAGTGTAGGCGGCGAATATGTACGGTTTGAGGCTCAGCGGGCCCGATGGTCGGGAGGGCGATGGCGGATGCTGCCGCCATACAGCCCTGGCGTCTTATGTCGGACGATAAACACGCACATTGGCATGTCCCTCACTGAGCAGGTGGTGTGCGTGCAGACGGCTCATCACACCTTTGTCGCAATACAGCAAGTACTGGCGGTTGGCATCCAGGTGCTTGAACTTGCTGTTGATGGCATAGAACGGCATGGCCTGGACTTCGATACCGTCGAGCACCAGAGGTTCGTCTTCCTGGGCATCGGGGTGACGAATATCGATGACGATCTGGCCGGGCAGCGCCTCGGTCACTTCCTCGATTTCGATGTCCTTGCCCAGTTCGTCGATCACATGGTCGATGGAGATCAGCCGGGCGCGTTCCAGGGCGCGCTCCAGCACGGCCATGTCGAACTGCTTCTCTTCATGCTCCATGCGGTGGCGCTTGGCGTGGGTGGTCGGGTTTACCGAGATCACGCCGCAGTATTCTGGCATGTGCTTGGCGAAGTCGGCAGTGCCGATCGCGTAGGCCTGGTCGATGATGTCCTGCTTGTGGCTGGCCAGCAGCGGGCGCAGCACCAGCTTGTCGGTGGCCGAGTCGATGATCGACAGGTTCGGCAGGGTCTGGCTGGACACCTGGGAAATCGCCTCGCCGGTGACCAGCGCGTCGATCTCCAGGCGGTCGGCCATGTGCGCGGCACCGCGCAGCATCATGCGCTTCAGGGTCACACCCATGTAGCTGTTGTCGACCTTGTTGAGGATCTCGCCGACCACCTCTTCGAACGGCACGCTGATGAACAGCACGCGCTGGCTGCTGCCGAACTTCTTCCACAGGTAGTGGGCCACTTCCATCACGCCCAACTCGTGGGCACGGCCGCCGAGGTTGAAGAAGCAGAAGTGGGTCATCAGGCCACGACGCATCATCTGGTAGGCCGCCACGGTGGAGTCGAAGCCGCCGGACATCAGTACCAGGGTCTGCTCCAGGGCGCCCAGCGGGTAGCCGCCGATGCCCTGGTGCTGGTTGTGGATCACGTAGAGGCGCTGGTCGCGGATTTCGATGCGCACCAGCACTTCCGGGTTCTTCAGCTCGATGCCGGCGGCGCCGCACTGCTGGCGCAGCTGGCTGCCGACGTAACGATCGACGTCCATCGAGGTGAAGTCGTGGTGGCCGCCGCGCTTGCAGCGCACGGCGAAGTGCTTGCCGGCCAGCAGGTGACCGAAGTGCTGCTTGCACTTGGCGACGATGTCGTCGAAGTCGCCGAGCGGGTATTCCTCTACCTGCAGGAAGTGGGTGATACCCGGGGTGCAGGTGAGGCGCTCGATCATCTCGCGCTGGACTTTTTCGTCTTCGACGCGGGTGACCACTTCGAGATTGTCCCAGACACCATCGACCACGAGCTCAGGATCGAGGTCCTTGAGCACGTTGCGGATGTTCTTGCCGAGCTGGCGGATGAAGCGCTTGCGCACCGGCCGGCTCTTGATGGTGATTTCTGGGAAGACTTTGACGATAAGTTTCATTGGTTAACAGCGCGCGCAGGGCCTGCCGAAAATGAGGGGCGCGAATTATAGCGGAAATTGCTCAGGATTTGACCAACTTTTGATCAGAAGCTTTCAGATAAATGTAGGGAGCGGGTTTTGTGGCGCCTGTGAGATCGAGCGCCGCCCGCGCGGCGCTTCGCAGCGCAAGGCTGCTCCTACATCTGTTTCGGGCCAGTCAAGCCTGTACCAGCGCACGCGACCGACTTGTTTGTCCAACACGACATCGAGGTGGACGCCAAGGGGCGCGCGCCTATGCCTCAGGAATAATTGGCCCGAAACAGATGTAGGAGCAGCCTTGCGCTGCGAAGCGCCGCGCGGGCGGCGCTCGATCTCACAGACACCACACAACTCAAGCCATGCACCACACTGGTGCGCTGCTACCAAAATTCGCATCTTAAGGGTGCATTTTTCCAGCGCAACCCAGCGCCAAATGCCCGCAAACGCCCCCTTTTATCCCGCCCTCGCCATTTTCGGGCACTGGCATGCAATTTGCTCCCTTGTGAGGCAGGTAAGCTTGGCCGACTATCCGCGCCCGGCAACACCCTTTTTCCAGGGCAGCGGCCCACCGCGCTCTAGACCATCCGGAGGACAACATGTCGAAGTCGGTTCAACTCATCAAAGATCATGACGTCAAGTGGATTGATCTGCGTTTCACGGACACCAAAGGCATTCAGCACCACGTGACCATGCCGTCGCGTGATGCGCTGGAAGACGACTTCTTCGAAGTCGGCAAGATGTTCGACGGTTCCTCCATCGCTGGCTGGAAAGGCATCGAAGCTTCCGACATGATCCTGATGCCGGTCGACGAAACTGCCGTACTGGACCCGTTCACCGAAGAGCCAACCCTGATCATCACCTGCGACATCGTCGACCCATCGAGCATGCAGGGCTACGATCGTGACCCTCGCGCCATCGCCAAGCGCGCCGAAGAGTACCTGAAGAGCACCGGCATCGGTGACACCGTATTCGCCGGCCCGGAGCCAGAGTTCTTCATCTTCGACGAAGTGAAGTTCCAGTCGGACATCTCCGGCTCGATGTTCAAGATCTTCTCCGAGCAAGGCTCGTGGATGACCGGCGCTGATGTGGAAGGCGGCAACAAAGGCCACCGTCCAGGCGTGAAAGGCGGCTACTTCCCGGTTCCGCCGTTCGACCACGACCACGAAATCCGTACCGCCATGTGCAACGCACTGGAAGAAATGGGTCAGACCGTCGAAGTCCACCACCACGAAGTGGCGACTGCCGGCCAGAACGAAATCGGCGTCAAGTTCAACACCCTGGTGAAGAAGGCTGACGAAGTACAGGCACTGAAGTACGTCGTGCACAACGTTGCCGACGCCTACGGCCGTACCGCCACCTTCATGCCGAAGCCTCTGTACGGCGACAACGGCTCGGGCATGCACGTGCACATGTCGATCTGGAAAGACGGCAAGAACACCTTCTCGGGTGAAGGCTATGCCGGCCTGTCCGACACCGCCCTGTACTTCATCGGCGGTATCATCAAGCACGGTAAGGCCCTGAACGGCTTCACCAACCCATCGACCAACTCCTACAAGCGTCTGGTCCCAGGCTTCGAAGCCCCGGTAATGCTGGCCTACTCGGCTCGCAACCGTTCCGCCTCGATCCGTATTCCTTACGTCGGCAGCCCGAAAGCCCGCCGTATCGAAGCTCGCTTCCCGGACCCATCGGCCAACCCATACCTGGCCTTCGCGGCCCTGCTGATGGCCGGCCTGGACGGTATCCAGAACAAGATCCACCCAGGCGATGCTGCCGACAAGAACCTGTACGACCTGCCGCCTGAAGAGGCCAAGGACATCCCGCAGGTTTGCGGCAGCCTGAAGGAAGCTCTGGAAGAGCTGGACAAGGGCCGTGCGTTCCTGACCAAGGGCGGCGTGTTCTCCGACGACTTCATCGATGCCTTCATCGAGCTGAAGAGCGAAGAAGAAATCAAGGTCCGCACCTTCGTTCACCCGCTGGAATACGAGCTGTACTACAGCTGCTGATCTGATCGGCGCCTGGCGCCGATGACATGATCACGAACGGCCTCCTTCGGGAGGCCGTTTTCGTTTCCGTGGCTGCCTCATCGATTTCATACAGAACCAGCAGATGCCGCTGACATTTCGCCGCCCCTTCAGCACGCAGGGTAGGCGTCCCTTCAGTCAACGGACATCACGCCATGCGCAAACTTCTACCTGCAATGATTACCGTATCCGCCCTCCTCGCCGGCTGCGCCAGCAATGGCATCGCGCCAGGCCAGGCAACGTCACAGGTGCTTCACCGCGCCACCGGCAGTTGGGACGGCACCCCCTATCGCAATTACCCCGAAGGACGACCAGTGCTGTCGCTGGTGAAAGTCAGCATCCCCGCCCACACAACCCTCGGCTGGCACTGCCATCAGGCGCTCAATCTGGGCTATCTGGCGGAGGGCAGACTTGAGGTGGAAACCCGCGACGGCAAGCGCACAAGCCTGGTTGCGGGCCAGACGCTGGCAGAACTTCAAGGGGAAGTGCACCGCGGGCACACCACTGGGCAGCCCGCCACTGTCATGGTGTTCCACGCAAGCAATGAAGACCTGGCGTTTTCAACGCCAGAAGCCGAGTGCCCGCCAGCTGTGCGATAAACCCTGAAACCACCTATGCTCCATATTGGTGCATTCTGTGGACTGACGCCCCCGAATGCACCCCAAAAGCGATCACATGAACCGTTTAATCAGTTCATTCTGGTGCGGTTTTTCCCGTTTTCAGGGCTTTATCGGCAAATTCCGCTTCTTTTCGGAGCCTTGGTTTGGTTCTTGCATTTTTTGCCCAAAGACTGGAATCAGCGGATCCACCGCGCGCCCGACCATGGCCGCGCCCATGCCCGACACGCGCCAAAAGAGGTCGACGACGCCCTATGACCATCAGCGATGCCCAGCACCGTCTGCTTCTGGACAACCTGACCACCGCCACGCTGCTGCTCAACGCCGAGCTGCGCCTGGAGTACATGAACCCGGCCGCGGAAATGCTGTTGGCGGTCAGTGGCCAGCGCAGCCATGGGCAGTTCATCAGCGAACTGTTTACCGAGTCGACCGAGGCGCTCAGCTCGCTGCGCCAGGCGGTCGAGCAGGCGCACCCGTTCACCAAGCGCGAAGCGCAGCTCACCTCGCTGACCGGGCAGACCATCACCGTCGACTACGCGGTAACGCCGATCCTGCACCAGGGCCAGACCCTGCTGCTGCTGGAGGTGCACCCGCGCGACCGGCTGCTGCGCATTACCAAGGAAGAGGCCCAGCTGAGCAAGCAGGAAACCACCAAGATGCTGGTGCGCGGCCTGGCCCACGAAATCAAGAACCCCCTTGGCGGCATCCGCGGCGCAGCCCAGCTGCTGGCCCGCGAGCTGCCGGAAGAAGGCCTGCGCGACTATACCAACGTGATCATCGAGGAAGCCGACCGCCTGCGTAACCTGGTCGACCGCATGCTCGGTTCGAACAAGCTGCCGTCGCTGGCCATGACCAACATCCACGAAGTGCTGGAGCGGGTCTGCAGCTTGGTAGAGGCCGAAAGCCAGGGCTGCATCACTTTGGTGCGCGACTACGACCCCAGCCTGCCGGATGTGTTGATCGACCGCGAGCAGATGATCCAGGCCGTGCTCAACATCGTGCGCAATGCCATGCAGGCGATCAGTTCGCAGAACGAACTGCGCCTGGGCCGCATCACCCTGCGCAGCCGTGCCCTGCGCCAGTTCACCATCGGCCACGTGCGCCATCGCCTGGTGGCGCGGGTGGAGATCATCGACAACGGCCCGGGCATCCCGCCGGAACTGCAAGACACCCTCTTCTATCCCATGGTCAGCGGCCGCCCGGACGGTACCGGGCTGGGCCTGGCCATTACCCAGAACATCATCAGCCAGCACCAGGGCCTGATCGAGTGTGAAAGCCATGCAGGCCACACCGCCTTCTCGATCTACCTGCCCCTGGAACAAGGAGCCACCGCCTCATGAGCCGAAGTGAAACCGTATGGATCGTCGACGATGATCGCTCCATCCGCTGGGTCCTGGAAAAAGCCCTGCAGCAGGAAGGCATGACCACCCAGAGCTTCGACAGCGCCGATGGCGTGATGGGCCGCCTGGCACGCCAGCAACCGGACGTGATCATTTCCGACATCCGCATGCCGGGCACCAGCGGCCTCGACCTGCTGGCACAGATCCGTGAGCAGCACCCGCGCCTGCCGGTCATCATCATGACCGCCCACTCCGACCTGGACAGCGCCGTGGCATCGTACCAAGGCGGTGCCTTCGAGTACCTGCCCAAGCCGTTCGATGTGGACGAGGCGGTCTCGCTGGTCAAGCGAGCCAACCAGCACGCCCAGGAGCAACAAGGGCTGGATGTGCCGCAGAGCCTGGCGCGCACCCCGGAAATCATCGGTGAAGCGCCGGCGATGCAGGAGGTGTTCCGCGCCATCGGCCGCCTCAGCCACTCCAACATCACCGTGCTGATCAACGGCGAGTCCGGTACCGGCAAGGAGCTGGTGGCCCACGCCCTGCACCGCCACAGCCCGCGTGCGGCGTCGCCGTTCATTGCCCTGAACATGGCCGCCATCCCCAAGGACCTGATGGAGTCCGAGCTGTTCGGCCATGAAAAAGGCGCCTTCACCGGCGCCGCCAACCTGCGCCGGGGGCGCTTCGAGCAGGCCGACGGCGGCACCCTGTTCCTCGACGAGATCGGCGACATGCCAGCCGACACCCAGACCCGCCTGCTGCGGGTGCTGGCCGATGGCGAGTTCTATCGCGTGGGCGGCCACGTGCCGGTCAAGGTCGATGTGCGCATCATCGCCGCCACCCACCAGAACCTGGAGTCGCTGGTACAGGCCGGCAAGTTCCGCGAGGACTTGTTCCACCGCCTGAACGTGATTCGCATCCACATTCCACGGCTGGCCGACCGCCGCGAGGATATCCCCGCCCTCGCCCGCCACTTCCTCGCCCGCGCCGCCCAGGAACTGGCGGTCGAGCCGAAGATCCTCAAGCCGGAAACCGAGGAATTCATCCGCAACCTGCCGTGGCCGGGCAACGTACGGCAAATGGAAAACACCTGCCGCTGGATCACCGTGATGGCCTCCAGCCGCGAAGTGCTGATCGGCGACCTGCCGCCCGAGCTGCTGAACCTGCCACAGGACGCCGCACCGGTAACCAACTGGGAGCAGGCCCTGCGCCAATGGGCCGACCAGGCGTTGGCGCGCGGGCAGACCAGCCTGCTGGACAGCGCAGTGCCGAGCTTCGAGCGGATCATGATCGAGACGGCGCTCAAGCACACCGCTGGCCGTCGGCGCGATGCGGCACTGTTGCTAGGTTGGGGGCGCAACACCCTGACGCGCAAGATCAAGGAGCTGGGGATGAATGTGGCGGGTGGCGATGATGAGGAAGGGGACGAGCACTAACGTCCGGTAAACCTTCAAGGCCATTGGGGCTGCTGCGCAGCCCTTTCGCGACACAAGGCCGCTCCCACAGGTACGGCGCTATCTCTGAACCGAGCGGCGTCCTGTGGGAGCGGCCTTGTGTCGCGATGGGCCTGCGAAGCGGGCCCCGCCATTCCCGCGCCCATGCACCGATCCTGTGCCCGATGCACCTCTCGAAGGCACAAATCCCCCGCCAAAACGGCCAAATCACCCTGAAAACCCATAATTCACGGGCTTTTCAAAACTGGCACGCCCCCTGCAATAACCCATACATATCCAGTTTCGGGGGCCCTGGTACAGGCAGGCCGGGTGAACCCCTCTTTTATTCGCAATATCGCCAGTTTTGGGGACCTCGGTACAGGCAGGCCGGGCCATCCCCCCTTTATACGCAGTACCCCTTTCGGGGACCCTGGTACAGGCAGGCCGGGATATCCCCTCTTTTATTCGTGCAGTTTCACCTGCAACCGCCAGCGCCCAGCGTCCTCTGCACCGGCCCACTCGCCGCGCAGGGGGCGCGCGGCCACCACCGTCAGCAACAGACCTTCCTTGCTATTCTGCACCCGCCAGCTCACAGGCTTGCCCTGCAAGCTCAGTTGCCCTTGCCGGGCCTTGCCCTGGGCCTGGAACAACAGTGCTACCGTACCTTCCACATTCTCGCCATGCAGCTGAGGCTCTTCGTTGAACCACAGCTCCAGGCCATCCTGCACCACCTCCACCTGCTGCAGCTCGCGCTCGTCGGGCGTGGTCAGGCGGCCGATCATCAGCCCCACCATCAAGCCGACGATCGCCAGCGACAGCATCACCCGCGGGAACGCCTTCGAACGCAGGTCCGGTTCGGGGGTAGAATGCCCGTCATCTTCACGCTTGGAGCCGTGCATGTTTCACGTCATCCTTTTTCAACCAGAAATTCCGCCGAATACCGGCAACATCATTCGCCTGTGCGCCAACAGCGGCTGCGACCTGCACCTGATCGAGCCCATCAGCTTTGAACTGGATGACAAGCGCCTGCGGCGCGCGGGGCTGGATTACCACGAGTATGCCACGCTCAAGCGCCACGAGAGCCTGGCCGGATGCCTGGAAAGCCTGGGCAACCCACGGCTGTTCGCCTTCACCACCAAGGGCTCGCACCCGTTCCACGAAGTGGCCTACCAGCCGGGTGATGCTTTCCTGTTCGGGCCAGAAAGCCGTGGCTTGCCGACCGAGGTACTGGACAGCCTGCCGGCCGAACAACGCCTGCGCCTGCCGATGCGGCCGGGGTGCCGCAGCCTGAACCTGTCCAATACCGTGGCTGTGACGGTGTATGAGGCGTGGCGGCAGAATGGGTTTGCCGGGAGCTGAGCTATAGCCTGTGCCGGCCCTTTCGCGGGCTCGCCCGCTCCCACAGGGACCGCACCGCCCTTGAAACCTGTGCAGTACCTGTGGGAGCTGGCTTGCCGGCGATAGGGCCGGAACGGGCCAACAAAAAAAGGCGACCGAAGTCGCCCTTTTTCAAATGCAGCTATTACTGCACAGTCGGCGCTTCGCCGGCTTCCTGCATGCGCTGCATTTCCTGCGCGTACAGGGCGTCGAAGTTGACCGGCGACAGCATCAGGGCCGGGAACGAACCGCGGGTCACCAGGCTGTCCAGGGTCTCGCGGGCGTACGGGAACAGGATGTTCGGGCAGAACGCACCCAGGGTGTGGCTCATCGAAGCCGCATCCAGGTTCTTGATCAGGAAGATACCGGCCTGCTGCACTTCAGCGATGAAGGCCACTTCGTCACCGTTCTTGACGGTAACCGACAGGGTCAGCACCACCTCGTGGAAGTCACCTTCCAGGGCTTTCTGCTTGGTGTTCAGGTCCAGGGCAACGCTCGGCTCCCAGGTCTGGCGGAAGATCTGCGGGCTTTTCGGGGCTTCGAACGACAGGTCGCGCACATAGATGCGCTGCATGGAGAACTGAGGGCTGTTGTCTTCTGCAGCAGCGCCGTTGGTCTGTTGGTCAGTCATGGCAGATCCTTATCCTAATGTTTTTGAATGCAGTGCAAATCAGGCCGCCAGCAGCGCGTCGAGCTTGCCGGCGCGCTCCAGGGCATAAAGGTCATCGCATCCACCGACGTGGGTGCTGCCGATCCAGATCTGCGGCACAGATGTACGGCCGGCCTTCTGGCTCATCTCGGCACGAACCTGTGGCTTGCCGTCGACCTTGATTTCCTCGAAGGCCACGCCCTTGCTCTCGAGCAGGTACTTGGCGCGCATGCAGTAGGGGCAGTAGTCGCTGGAATAGACGATGACGGGCTTCATATCACTTCACCAGGGGCAGGTTATCGGCTTTCCAGCTGGAAACGCCACCGCTCAGTTTGGCGGCGTTGTAACCAGCCTTGAGCAACTCGCGGCAGATGGTGCCGGACTGCTGGCCCATCGAGTCGACGACGATCAGGGTCTTCTCTTTGTGCTTGTCCAGCTCGCTCATGCGGTTGACCAGCTTGTCCTGCGGGATGTTCACCGCACCGACGATGTGACCGGCGGAGTATTCCTTGGTCGGGCGAATGTCGATGACCAGGGCTTTTTCGGCATTGACCAGGGCAGTCAGCTGGCCGTTGCTCAGGCTCTGGCCGCCGCGACGGATTTCGTTGACCAGCAGCGCGACCAGCAAAACAACGAAGATCGCCACCAGGATGTAGTGGTTTGTCGCAAATTGAATCAGGTTAGCAACCATCTGGGGTGTTCCACGCGATTGAAAATGCCGGCCAGTATACACAGCCCCCCAGTGCCACCAAAGCCCGACGGGCCGGCCGGAAAGGTACCTTCATGTTGCCACATTGGCCACGCTGGTCAGGGAACAGGACGAATATTCGCCGCCGGTGGCGCATTTGCCCTAAAATGCGTGTCTTTATCATCTTTGAACAACCGTGAGTTTGATTGATGACGAGTACGCCCAAACCCCTGGTCCTGATCATTCTGGATGGCTTCGGCCACAGCGAAAGCCCCGAATACAACGCCATCTACGCCGCCAACACACCGGTCTATGACCGCCTGCGCGCCAGCCAGCCGCATGGCCTCATTTCCGGCTCGGGCATGGATGTCGGCCTGCCGGACGGGCAGATGGGCAACTCCGAAGTCGGTCACATGAACCTCGGCGCCGGCCGCGTGGTGTACCAGGACTTCACCCGGGTGACCAAGGCCATCCGCGACGGCGAATTCTTCGAGAACCCGGTTCTGACCGGCGCCGTGGACAAGGCAGCCAGTGCCGGCAAGGCCGTGCACATCCTCGGCCTGCTGTCCGACGGCGGCGTACACAGCCACCAGGACCACCTGGTAGCCATGGCCGAACTGGCCGCGCAGCGCGGTGCGGAAAAGATCTACCTGCACGCCTTCCTCGATGGCCGCGACACGCCGCCACGCAGCGCACAGTCGTCCATCGAACTGCTCGACGCCGCCTTCGCCAAGCTGGGCAAGGGCCGCATCGCCAGCCTGATCGGCCGCTACTACGCCATGGACCGCGACAACCGCTGGGACCGCGTCAGCGCCGCCTACAACCTGATCGTCGACAGCGCTGCCGAATACACCGCCGACACCGCCCTGGCCGGCCTGGAAGCGGCCTACGCCCGCGACGAGAGCGACGAGTTCGTCAAGGCCACGCGCATCGGTGAAGCAGTCAAGGTCGAAGACGGCGACGCGGTGATCTTCATGAACTTCCGCGCCGACCGCGCCCGCGAACTGTCGCGCGTGTTCGTCGAAGCCGACTTCAACGAATTCCCGCGTGCCCGCCTGCCAAAACTGGCCGCCTACATCGGCCTGACTCAGTACTCGGCGAAAATCCCGGCCCCCGCCGCCTTCGCCCCGGCCAGCCTGAACAACGTGCTGGGCGAGTACCTGGCGAAGAACGGCAAGACCCAGCTGCGCATCGCCGAGACCGAGAAGTACGCCCACGTCACCTTCTTCTTCTCCGGTGGCCGCGAAGAACCGTTTGAAGGCGAAGAGCGCATCCTGATCCCTTCGCCGAAGGTCGCCACCTACGACCTGCAGCCGGAAATGAGCGCACCGGAAGTTACCGACCGCATCGTCGAGGCCATCGAGCAGCAGCGTTATGACGTGATCGTGGTCAACTACGCCAACGGCGACATGGTCGGCCATACTGGCGTGTTCGAAGCGGCGGTGAAAGCCGTCGAAGCCCTGGATGGCTGTGTAGGGCGCATCGTCGAAGCGCTGGACAAGGTCGGCGGCGAAGCGCTGATCACCGCCGACCACGGCAACGTCGAGCAGATGGAAGACGAGTGCACCGGCCAGGCGCACACCGCGCACACCACCGAGCCGGTGCCGTTCATCTATGTCGGCAAGCGCAACGTCAAGGTGCGTGACGGCGGCGTGCTGGCCGATGTGGCGCCGACCATGCTGAAGCTGCTGGGGCTGGAAAAGCCGGTGGAAATGACTGGTACCTCGATTCTGGTCGACGCCTGATTCGGCGCCAAAGGGGGCCGCTTTGCGGCCCATTCGCAGCACAAGGCTGCTCCTACAAAGAGCTCGTGCAATGCCTGTAGGAGCAGCCTTGTGCTGCGAATGGGCTGCACAGCAGCCCCAATAACACATGAATTCCAGACAAACGCCCCTCTGCACCCGCAGCGAGGCGTTTTTTTTGCCCGCCCGCGCGGGCATACTAGGCCAGTCTCCATCCTTGGTACGCCAAACCCCATGCTTCGCGCCCTGATTCTCCTAGCCCTGTCTTGCCTGCTCAGCCCGGCCTTTGCCGATGAGCGTGCGCAGACCCAGCAGCAACTGGACGCCACCCGCCAGGACATTGCCGAGCTCAAGAAGACGCTGGGCAAGCTCCAGGAAGAAAAGGCCGGTGTGCAAAAGGACCTCAAAGCCACCGAGACCGATATCGGCAACCTCGAAAAGCAGGTGGAGGCCCTGCAGCAAGAACTAAAAAAGACCGAGGGCGAGCTGGAGCGCCTTGATACCGAGAAAAAAAAACTCCAGAGCGCCCGCGTTGAACAACAGCGGCTGATCGCCATCCAGGCCCGTTCGGCCTACCAGAACGGCCGCGAGGAATACCTCAAGCTGCTGCTCAACCAGCAAAACCCCGAGAAGTTCGCCCGCACCCTCACCTACTACGACTACCTGAGCAAGGCGCGCCTGGAGCAACTGCGCACCTTCAACGAGACCCTGCGTCAGCTGGCCAACGTCGAACAGGAAATCGCTACCCAGCAACAACAGCTGCTGGCCCAGCGCGCCGACCTCGACAGCCGCCGCCAGGCCCTGGAAACCGAGCGCGGCAAGCGCCAGCAGGTGCTGGCCAAGCTCAACAGCGACATGAAGGACCGCGACCAGAAGCTGCAATCGCGCGAACAGGACCAGGCCGACCTGTCCAAGGTACTCAAGACCATCGAGGAAACCCTCGCCCGCCAGGCCCGCGAGGCCGAAGAAGCGCGCAAGAAGGCCTTGCTGGCCCAGCAGGAAGCGGAAAAGCGCCGCCAGCAGGAAGCCCTGGCCGCCGCTGCCGCCCGCGAACAGGCCCGCGAACCGGTGGAACCACCGAAAAAGGCCCGCACCACCTTGGGCCCGCTGGTTTCCAGCGACGGCGCGAACTACGGCGGCGCATTTTCTGCCGCACGGGGAAAACTTCCCTGGCCAGTCAATGGTCGATTGCTCGCACGTTTCGGTGATGCCCGCGGCAGCGATGCCCGTGCCAAGTGGGACGGGGTGATGATCAGCGCCAACCCGGGCACCCAGGTCCGTGCCGTGCACGGCGGGCGCGTAGTGTTCGCCGACTGGTTGCGCGGTGCCGGGCTTCTGGTCATTCTCGACCATGGCAACGGTTACCTGAGCCTGTACGGCCATAACCAGAGCCTGCTCAAGAGCGCCGGTGATATCGTCAAGGCTGGCGAGGCCATTTCCACCGTTGGCGACAGCGGCGGCCAGGACGCTGCCGGCTTGTACTTCGCCATCCGCCAGCAGGGCCGGCCTACCGACCCTTCGCAGTGGTGCCGGGGCTAGTCAAATTTCTACGGGGTAGCCCACGGGCTGCGCCGATGCTCCCCAGGGAGCGCTTACAGGATCAGGAGTTCGTTCGACATGCTGCACTCGCCTCGTCTCACCCAGCTGGCCCTGTCCATCGCCCTGGCGGTCGGCGCGCCCCTGGCCACTGCCGCGGAGCCGGCCAAGCCGGCCGCAGTACCGGCCACCGAGGTGACCGCCAAGGCGCCACTGCCGCTTGAAGAGCTGCGCACCTTCGCCGAGGTCATGGACCGCATCAAGGCGGCCTATGTGGAGCCGGTGGATGACAAGACCCTGCTGGAAAATGCCATCAAGGGCATGCTCAGCAACCTCGACCCGCACTCGGCCTACCTCGGCCCCGAGGACTTCCAGGAACTGCAGGAAAGCACCAGCGGCGAGTTCGGCGGGCTGGGCATCGAAGTAGGCCAGGAAGACGGCTTCATCAAGGTGGTCTCGCCGATCGACGACACCCCGGCCTCGCGTGCCGGCGTGCAGGCCGGCGACCTGATCGTCAAGATCAACGGCGCCCCGACTCGTGGCCAGACCATGACCGAAGCGGTCGACAAGATGCGCGGCAAGGTCGGCGAGAAAATCACCCTGACCCTGGTGCGTGACGGCGGCAACCCCTTCGACGTGACCCTGGCCCGCGCGGTCATCCAGGTCAAGAGTGTGAAGAGCCAACTGCTGGAGAACGACTACGGCTACATCCGCATCACCCAGTTCCAGGTCAAGACCGGCGACGAAGTAGGCAAGGCCCTGGCCAAGCTGCGCAAGGACAACGGCAAGAAGCTGCGCGGCGTGGTGCTGGACCTGCGCAACAACCCGGGCGGCGTGCTGCAGTCGGCGGTGGAAGTGGCCGACCACTTCCTGACCAAGGGCCTGATCGTCTACACCAAGGGCCGCATCGCCAACTCCGAGCTGCGCTTCTCGGCCGACCCGGCCGACGCCAGCGACGGCGTGCCACTGGTGGTGCTGATCAACGGCGGCAGTGCCTCGGCCTCGGAAATTGTCGCCGGCGCCCTGCAAGACCAGAAACGCGCCGTGCTGATGGGCACCGACAGCTTCGGCAAAGGCTCGGTGCAGACCGTGCTGCCACTGGCCAACGACCGTGCGCTGAAGCTCACCACCGCGCTGTACTTCACCCCCAACGGCCGCTCGATCCAGGCCCAGGGCATCGTCCCCGACATCGAAGTGCGCCCGGCCAAGCTCACCGCCGAAGCCGACACTGACAACTTCAAGGAAGCCGACCTGCAGGGCCACCTGGGCAACGGCAACGGCGGTGCCGACCGCCCGACCGGCAGCGGCAAGCGCAAGGAGCGCCCACAGGATGACGACTTCCAGCTGAGCCAGGCCCTGAGCCTGCTCAAAGGCCTGAACATCACCAAGGGCGACTGATCCACCCCATGCGTTATCTGCTGTGTCTGCTGTTCTGCCTGATGGCCGGGGTCGCGCAAGCGGCGCCGGCCGGCAAGGCCTACATGAGCATCATCATCGACGACCTGGGCCAGAGCAGCGAGCGCGACAGCCGCACCCTGGCCCTGCCCGGTCCGGTGACCATGGCGATCATGCCCGACACCCCGCATGCCACCGACTTTGCCCGCCAGGCGCACAAGGCTGGCAAGACGGTGATCCTGCACATGCCCATGGACCCGGCCACCGGCCCTTACGCGTGGCACCCCGGCACGCCTCTGCCGGAGCTGGCCAGGCGCCTGGACGCCGCCCTGGCGCAGGTGCCGTGCGCAGTCGGCATCAACAACCACATGGGCAGCCGCATGACCGCCGAACCCGAAGCAATGGCGATGCTGATGGCTGACCTGCAACGCAGGCACCTGTTCTTTGTCGACAGCCGCACCAGCGCTGCCACGGTGGCTGCATTCCAGGCTCAGGCCCTGGGCCTGGCACAGGTATCCCGCGATGTCTTTCTGGATAACGTACGCACGCCCGAGGCCATTGGCAGCGAATTGCAGCTCGGGGTCGAACTGGCTCGCAAACAAGGCTCAGCCGTGCTGATCGGCCACCCTTATCCGCAAACCCTCGAAGTGCTCGAACGCGAACTGCCCCGGCTGAAGCGCCAGGGCATAGAGCTGATCGGTCTGGAACAGATGATTGCCGAGCGGGGCAATCAGACGATGCCTGCACATGTCAGGCACCACCCCACTGCCCCCGTTGGCAGTCTCAACGGAAAGGAATGATTCCTCGGGCCTCGGCCAGTGTAAGTCTTCCCCTGTGCACCCGCTGGCCCGAGCCAGCAGCGACCTGGCCGCCCCAAAAGCGCTGTTTCCAAGTCTTGAGGTGACCCACCGTGAAATCAACAGCTCCAGCGCCTTGCGTGGGCAAATGGAAGTGCGCAACCCAAAGGGGTTTCTTACTCAGTAGACTCCGGATCTGGTATTCGTCAAATGCGCTGCCATCCCGCATGGTGCACCGCTTCACATACTTAACCTGTATCAGGCCCTCTTTGTGAAGATACTGTAAACCTTTGGCCGACGGATAAAGGGTGCTGGTATAGAGCTCGATCATTTTCTGTTTCTTATCCGCTCTCAATTCTTTCAGATCCAATTCCAGCGCCCTGACCAGCTCGTCGTTTCCGCCAGCCTCACGCACCACACTGAGCGCCTGATTCAGCTTTCCCAGCTGCTGATCGAACAACTCTTCGAGCAACGCCCCTTTGATATGGGACTTGATAAAGCCCCCGGCCCGCGTTCGCACGGAACCGCTCTCGTCCAGGAGCGCCTGTACCCACTTGGGCAAATCTGTTGGAGCAGCTTCGTCCGGCAATGAAGGGCGCTTGCTTTCCCGCTGTCGCCATTCCCCATCCACCTCGTCGAAAGTTGCCAGCACTTCTTCACTGAAAGTCTCGAGCACTTCTACAATTTTGTGTTCGCCTATCGTTCTTTCCACCCCGATCATCAACTGCCCGGCAAGGTTGCGTACTACCTTCTGCTCTTTGGTAGACACTTTGTATGGCGTGCGCTTTTGCACGACCTCTTCACCCTCCTGCTCCGAGATCGCGACAACCAGTTTCTGCCCCGCATCTTCCTTCAGTTGCTCTAGATGGTTGCGATACCGCTCGAGCATTGCGGGTTCGATAAGGTCGCCACCTTCGCGGAGAATGCGGGCACTATTGAGTAATGCGGCAGAGTACTCATCCCATGCCTCTTGCAAGATCACGATGCGGTCATCTGCCGACAGATTGGCGAAGTCAAGATCCCCGTGAGTCTCTGCGGCATTGCGCAAGGCCATGCTGACCAGTTCGTCCCGGTAGCGGGCGACTGTCTGAAGGCCGCCGGGAGCATTGAGGTGCAAGGCCAGGTCTGCCAGGTTCTGCACCTGATGGAAGCGCATCTGCACGGTCGAGAAGGCTCTTTCAGCGATCAACTGCTCAACTGTGCGATCGCCGCCAGGTGGGTTGGAAGGTATTACGCGCTCAACCGGCGTCTCGGCCAGCAAATTGTCCAGGTGCACTCGTATGGCGAGCATGCGGTCCTGATACTCCACCACCTGCTCCAGCTTGATACGAAACGCAGCATATTGTTCGCCGACCTCTGCCAATGGCTTCCCATCGATAGCCCGTTGCAGCGCGGCAAGTTGCGGATAGTCCGTAAGGCTCCACAGCTCGTTGTAAACGAACACACAATCGCGAATCAGCTCTATTCGAGCACTTTCCTGATGCTGGTCAAGAATTTCATCCAACCCCTTGTTATGGCGAGGCCTGGCATACTTTGGTTCTGCCATCGTGATCAACAGTTTTAGCTGTTCATCCATCTTGCCAATGGCCTCTTCAAGCAGCGAAACGATTTTCTCACGCTGCTGAGCGATGCTTTCCTTCACCTCCATTTCTCGTTGAGCATACTTTTCTATCAGCGACTCCTTCATTGACACATCAGTACCTGCAGGGGCCGAAGCCACCTCAGACTGCGCTTTCACCTTCAACCCCTCCATGGCCACAAGGTTTTTGTGCAAAGCCATCATCTGCTGGGTAACTGCCTGGACCTCCGCTTTCAACGCCGGAACGTCCTCATCCAGCTTGGAAACTTTTTCGTACAGTTTATCGAAGCGGCGCGATACCAAAGTCTTGGAGTCGGGAGCCCCTCCCGCAAGGCGCAGTTTCGTATCCACCCGCCAAGCCCCATCGACAAATGCCAGCCAAGGCCCGTAACCGCCAGTCGCATCGATTACCCGAACTCCCTCAGCCAGCAACTCCACGCTATAGAGGTCACCAGCCATGGCCGCGTAGTAGCTCTTATCGATCTGGTACAGGCCTTCACCATCACCCCCTGTCAAAGGGCTCAACCCATTGACCGAGACGCTGGAGCGCATGGCTTGCAACCTCTGCCGCTGTTGCGCGGGTAGCCAGTTGAACCCATGCTGGCCGCGCCAGGAAAAGTCCAGTACCTGGCTGCCCAGTTCGCCCAGTTTGCCTTCCGGCTCTTCACGCGCCTCGATAGCAAGTTCGGCAAACGCGCCGTTTTGCAGGTCAGGCCCTTCGAACAGTGAAACATCAGGCAGCCGCCTTGTGGGCACTGTCTCCTGTTTCGGTTGATGGGCATGCAGCAGCGTCATCCCAAGGTTAAGCAACAAGTCGGCCACTGCAGCAGACCGATCGAACTCACCACCCTGCTCCAACGCGGTCAAGTCGCTTTGCAGCGAAGCCAGAAACTGTACCAACCAGGCCACAGACGCGACCGGACCGCGTATCGCCTGAGTCACCACATCGAACAACAGCCAGGCGCCTTCGCACAGGAGCTGCCAGCGGCTCTCGGCGTCAGATACCGATTCCAGGCCTGCCAGCTCGACCAGCAGATCTCGATTGGCCTGGTATATTTTCTCGTCAACCTTGTTGAGCCACAGCTTCAGGTCGAGAATCGCCGGCTCCGGCTTGGCCGGGAGCGTATAAGGGTCGAGACCAATACTCACAATGTGCGGCTCGCTGAAACCACCCTCTGCATATACGTCGCGCGCTGTCGGGTCGATCCAGTCAAGAATGCTCTCTTGGAAGAGAGCCGACTCACGAATATGTGCAAGCAAGGCCTCAAGGCTTGCGTACTCGCGAACCGTGTCCTGTCGATATAGCGGGCGGTACAGCAGAACCCTTGCCGGCTCGGCGCAGAACAGCAAGTACATGCCGCGCACCTCGTCTTTCTTGCGCGAATGACGGCTGCGCCTGAAAGCCAGGGGGATCAAGGACATGCGCGGAACCAAGGGGTCCTGATGACCTGCGCAAAAATCCACCACGCACTGTAAACCCACTTCGGAGACCTTCGCGTCGAGCCTGGCCGAAAGGGCGCTGGAAAGAAACCCGCTTCGCCATTCCCTGGCCAAACGCACGATGCGCTCGGCGCGCATGGCCTGATCATCGAACTGTTCGGCAACATAGGTTGGGTAACGGCCACCAATGTCTACCTGGGTCACCAGTCGCTTCGCAGCATTGGCATCCAGCCACTTCGGGGGCGTGATGCCCTTCTGATGGCGGACCTTTTTGATCTCCGCGCCCTTGAGCGAAGCAAGGTTACCGATAGCAAATTCGGTAAGCGACTTGGTACCCACGAACGCCAGTGGCTCGCCGCCACCGGCACCTGTCGCAGCGCCGCCAGGCACACCCCGAGCGATATACAGGTCGAGAAGCAGGTGATCTGGAGAGGTTTCGTCCCCGTGCTCCTTTTTCATCTGCTCGCCTAGTTGCTGCGCGGTATACGCCGTCAATGACTGGACGCCGTCCAGCACCGAAACACCCCCGGCATCCAACTGGTCAAGGGCGAGCTGCAACAACGCGGCGCGACAGGCAAAGCTGTCCTGGGGAGCGCTAGCCCTGAGACCTGGCGGGGCCATGGTGGCTGGCGTGTCGTCTTCGTAGCGTACGAACCAGGCCGCCGGGTCGCTCAGGTCGGCGAAACGCCTCTCCATTGCCGCCACATCGGACAAGCCACTGAAGCGCATCAGGTCGAAAGACTGGAACATGGACTCAAGCAACAGCGAAACCTGCTGGGCAAAGACGTTGCCCTCAACCGGCTGACGCGTCCACGACATACTCTGAAAACTGTAGTGCTGCGCCAGTTCGTTGCGCAACGCTTCGCCGAAATCAGCCAGGGAAGCGAAGCTGCGCGTGATACCGGACGGCGCGCACCAGAGCACCACCTGCCGCTCATCGTAATCGCCAGTGACCAGCAGATGACTGAGCATCTGGTCGTACTGAATCGACCCACAAGTCAGGCTGGCTTTCACGAAACAGACCGATGGCTGGGCAGCACCACCGCGGATCAATCCGCGAATGCAGGCCTGCTCCTGAACGTCCAGCCCTTGCAGAGGCAGGCCACGCAAGAGTGCAGTCCGGAGCAGCAGTTGCAACCACTGGTCACGGCTCACCCCTGCACTGCCCTTGGCATTCCAGTATTTGAGCTGTGCCTCGCAGAAAAGCCGTGGCAACTGCTTTACCAGCTCGTCGAGCGCGTCGGACATGCCGCTCAGTTGGCGGGTGTCGAACGCGCTTTTCGAGCCAGGAAAACGGTATGAGGAGGTCAATGCAAGCTTGTGATGCCGCTCACCGACAGGCTCGATGTCCAGCGGCTGTGCTTCGAGCAATGCCTGGAGCACACGGTCGACCAGCGGTTGCGTGCCCCAGTAAGGCGTGCTGGGATCGGGACTATCCAGCATGAGAGGGTCGGCGTTGGACAGCGCCGGCTTCACAGAGGCAAGCCAGGGCAGCTTCCCCAGCAGCACGGTCCACAGCTGCTCGCTGGTCACCTGCCGCAATGTCGGCCGATCACTGAACTGACTGGCTGCGGCGTACTGAAAATCGAATGTGGAAATAGCGGAACGTTTCATGAAGCATGCCTCCGGAAGAAAACCGGCAGACTGAAGCAAACTTGTACGACGCCCGGGCTAATTATTGCTTGCCCATGAAAAAGGCCCTGCGTCTTGCAGGGCCTCCTCATCGCTCAAGAATCAGCTGTACACACGCCCCAGCAACTGGCGGTGGCTTTCGAACTGATCCAGTACATCACGCACGATCTGCTCCGGCGCAAAGCCCATCAGGTCGTACTCCTGGCTGCCATCGTGCAGGTACACCTCGGCGCGGTAGAAGCGCTGGCGCACTTCCGGCTCACCTTCCACCGGCGCTTCGCTCGGCGCGGCCAGGTAGCCATCCAGGCTCACTTCATAGACGAACGGGTTGCCCTCTTCCATCATCACCCGCAGGCCCATCATGTTGCGCGACTGGCCAACCCGGGTTTCCACCTCGAAGCCCAGGGTCTGCAACTGCGCGGCGGCTTCTTTCAGCGCCGGGCTGACCTGCTTGTCCATGAAACGCTGCACCACGGCCTGGGTCGGCTGCAGTTCCAGCTGGGTCAGGCGCTCGCTGAAGCCACGACGGCCACGGGCGGCCAGCTCGGCACGCTCCTGCTCGACCGCCACGTCCTGTTTCATGGCCTTGTACAGGCCGAACATGAACAGCACCAGCACCACCGAGAACGGCAGGCCCGCCAGCACTACCATGGTCTGCATGGCTTCGAAGTTACCGGCGAACAGCAGGCCGATGGTAACCAGGGTGATGACCACCGACCAGAACACCACCATCCAGTGCGGGGCGTCTTCGTCGACCTTGCCACCTTTGCACGACAGGTTGGCCATCATCACCGCGCCGGAGTCGGCCGGGGTGAGGAACAGCACGAAGCCGACGAACACCGCTACACCGATCACGATCTTGGCCGCCGGGAAGTATTCCAGCAGCTGGTAGATCGACATCGACGGCTGTTCCAGGGCGGTCTTGCCCAGCTCAACGGCGCCCTGGTTGATCACCAGGTCCAGCGCGGTGTTGCCGAAGATCGACAGCCAGGCCAGGGTGAAGCCCAGCGGGATCAGCAACACGCCGCTGACCAGTTGGCGCACGGTGCGGCCCTTGGAGATACGGGCAATGAACATGCCGACGAACGGGCCCCAGGAGATCCACCAGGCCCAGTAGAACACGGTCCACAGGCCCAGCCAGCGCTCGGACTTGCCGGCTTCGCCTTCATACACATAGAGGTCGAAGGTTTTCAGCACGATGCCGTTGAGGTAGTCACCGATGTTCTGCACGAAGCCGTTGAGCAGGTGCAGGGTTTCGCCGCCCAGCAGGACGAAGATCAACAGACCGCTGAACAGCATGATGTTCAGGTTGGACAGGCGGCGAATGCCGTTTTCCACACCAGAAACCGCCGCCACGGTGGCAACGCCGGCCATGACCAGGATCACCACCAGCAGGTTGGTCTTGCTGTGGTCCATGCCGAACAGGTATTCCAGGCCGGAGGCCACCTGCATCGAACCGATGCCCAGGTTGGTCACCAGGCCCAGCAGGGTGACGAACATGCCGAAGATGTCCACGGCATTGCCGGCAGCACCCTTGACCCAACGCTCACCCACCAGCGGGTACAGCGCCGAGCGCAGGGCCAGCGGCTGGTTGTGGCGGTAGGCGAAGTAACCCACGGCCAGGCCGACCAGCGCGTAGATCGCCCAGCCATGCAGGCCCCAGTGCAGGAAGGTCAGCTGCAGGCCCTGGCGCGCTGCGTCGAGGCTGGCAGAGGTGCCTTCCGGCGGGTTGAAGTAGTGGTCCAGCGGCTCGGAAGCACCGAAGTACAGCAGCGAAATGCCGATACCGGAGGAGAACAGCATGCCGGCCCAGGCGCCATAGCTGAAGTCGGGCTGGTCATCCTTGCCGCCAAGCTTGAGCTTGCCGTAGTCGGAGAAGGCCAGGTAGATGACGAACAGCAGGTAACCGCCGATTACCAGCATGTAGTACCAGCCGAAGGTGCGCGTCAGCCATTTCTGGGCCACGCCCAGCACCTGGCCGGCGGTTTCGGGTACAGCGATAAGCAAGGCAGTCAGAACGAGGATCATCAGCGCGGAGGTGAAGAACACCACGCGGTTGACCCGTACCCTCTCGGCCGGAGGGTTGGTAAGTGAGGCAGAACTCATTGCACGAATGCTCCGGGCAGTACGGCTGTGGAGGCTAATCAGTCTTTCCCGAGCAATTGGTGGAATATCCCCACTGCATCAGGTGTTATAAAAGCACCCTGGAAACCGTGATCCCGAATCGATACGTTGCAAAAAAACAGACAGGTGGCCTGCTGCAAATGCCACGCCTCAGCCGAGGTGCGCGCATTCGTCACAGATCACCCCGCCCGCTCCAAGGGCCCGCCGCAGGGTCCATGACCGCACGGCAGAATCTGCATTTCGCATCGCTCATGCCCGTCAACGCCTTGTATTCCGGGGGTTACGCGATTTCCTGGGGTGTCAATCCGTGCCTTCTCGACCGCCTGAAAAACTGTCAATGGCACAAATTGTCGCAGAGCTTATTCTTTATTGATTGAACGTTCAATCAAAACAAAATAGACTGGCCTTCGCCGAGTCAGCCGCCCGTCGTCTGCTCGCAGGCCTGAGGAGATAGCAAGATGCCCAAGGTCGGTATGCAACCCATCCGCCGCCAGCAGTTGATCGAAGCCACGTTGCAGGCGGTCGATCAGGTCGGACTGGGCGACGCCAGCATTGCGCTGATTGCCCGTTTGGCCGGTGTGTCGAACGGCATCATCAGTCACTACTTTCGGGACAAGAACGGCCTGATCGCAGCGACGATGGGTTACATCATGAACATGCTCAACGAAGGTGTCAGAGCACGTCGCCAGGCCCTGACGGACGACAGCCCGCGCGCCCACCTGAAAGTGATCATCGAGGGTAACTTCGATGCCAGCCAGGTGAACGGCCCGGCGATGAAAACCTGGTTGGCCTTCTGGGCTTCCAGCATGCACCAGCCCGATTTGCACAGGTTGCAGCGGATCAACGACCACCGCTTGTATTCCAACCTGTGCTGCCAGTTCCGCCGCGCCCTGCCGCTCTACCATGCGCGCAAGGCAGCCCGCGGCCTGGCAGCTTTGATCGACGGCTTGTGGCTGCGTGGCGCCCTGTCGGGTGATGCATTCGACACCGACCAGGCGATACGGATTGCTTACGAATACATGGATCTACAACTGGCTAAGCAGCACACCCTGGGTACAAACGACCAGGCCGCTGAACCAACGCGCACGGCCCTTGCCAACCCGGCAGGAGCGTGACGCGCAAGCCAAACCACACACTGCACTTGCGAGGACACTATGGCCCGTTTCGGAACGCAAAAACTCTACATTGATGGCGCTTACGTCGACGCTGGCAGCGATGCCACCTTCGAAGCCATCAACCCGGCTACCGGCGAAGTCCTCGCCCACGTGCAACGTGCCACCGAGGCTGACGTCGAGAAGGCCGTCGAAAGCGCCGAGCGTGGCCAGAAAGTCTGGGCCGCGATGACCGCCATGCAGCGTTCGCGCATCCTGCGCCGCGCCGTCGAGATCCTGCGCGAGCGCAACGACGAGCTGGCCATGCTGGAAACCCTGGACACCGGCAAGTCGTACTCGGAAACCCGCTACGTCGACATCGTCACCGGCGCCGACGTGCTGGAGTACTACGCTGGCCTGGTTCCGGCCATCGAAGGCGAGCAGATCCCGCTGCGTGAATCGTCCTTCGTCTACACCCGCCGCGAGCCGCTGGGCGTGACCGCCGGTATCGGCGCCTGGAACTACCCGATCCAGATCGCCCTGTGGAAATCCGCCCCGGCCCTGGCCGCCGGCAACGCGATGATCTTCAAGCCGTCGGAAGTCACCTCGCTGACCACCCTGAAACTGGCCGAGATCTACACCGAAGCCGGCCTGCCGAACGGCGTGTTCAACGTCCTGACCGGCAGCGGCCGCGAAGTCGGCACCTGGCTGACCGAGCACCCACGCATCGAAAAAGTCTCCTTCACCGGCGGCACCACCACCGGCAAGAAGGTCATGGCCAGCGCCTCGAGCTCGTCGCTCAAGGAAGTCACCATGGAACTGGGCGGCAAGTCGCCACTGATCATCTGCGCCGACGCCGACCTGGACAAGGCCGCCGACATCGCCATGATGGCCAACTTCTACAGCTCGGGTCAGGTGTGCACCAACGGCACCCGCGTGTTCATCCCGGCTGAAATGAAAGCTGCCTTCGAGGCCAAGATCGTCGAGCGCGTTGCCCGCATCCGCGCTGGCAACCCGGAAGACGAAAACACCAACTTCGGCCCGCTGGTCAGCTTCCAGCACATGGAAAGCGTGCTTGGCTACATCGCCAAGGGCAAGGAAGAGGGTGCCCGCGTGCTGTGCGGTGGCGAGCGTCTGACCGCCGGTGATTTCGCCAAGGGCGCCTTCGTGGCCCCGACCGTTTTCACCGACTGCACCGACGACATGACCATCGTCAAGGAAGAGATCTTCGGCCCGGTGATGAGCATCCTCACCTACGAAACCGAAGAAGAAGTCATCCGTCGTGCCAACGACACCGAGTACGGCCTGGCCGCCGGTGTCTGCACCAACGACATCACCCGCGCCCACCGCATCATCCACAAGCTGGAAGCCGGTATCTGCTGGATCAACGCCTGGGGCGAATCGCCGGCCGAAATGCCGGTCGGTGGCTACAAGCAGTCGGGCGTAGGCCGTGAGAACGGCGTCAGCTCGCTGGCTCAATACACTCGCATCAAGTCGGTCCAGGTCGAGCTGGGCGGCTACAACTCGGTTTTCTAAACCCTGTATAGCCCCGCCCGTGCCGCTGCGCACGGGCGTTCCCGCTCCCTGATCACCGCCAACACGAGGGTACTTTCATGTCCCAAGAATTCGATTACATCATCGTCGGTGCCGGCTCGGCCGGTAACACCCTGGCGACCCGCCTGACCGAAGACGCCGGCGTCACCGTACTGCTGCTGGAGGCCGGTGGCCCCGACTACCGCTTCGACTTCCGTACCCAGATGCCGGCCGCCCTGGCCTTCCCGCTGCAGGGCCGCCGCTACAACTGGGCCTACGAGACCGACCCGGAGCCGTACATGGACGGCCGCCGCATGGAATGTGGCCGCGGCAAGGGCCTGGGCGGCTCGTCGCTGATCAACGGCATGTGCTACATCCGCGGTAACGCCATGGACTTCGACGGCTGGGCAGAACTGCCAGGCCTGGAAGACTGGACCTACCTGGACTGCCTGCCGTACTTCCGTAAAGCCGAAACCCGCGACATCGGCCCGAACGACTACCACGGTGGCGAAGGCCCGGTCAGCGTTGCCACGCCAAAGGCTGGCAATAACCCGCTGTTCCACGCCATGGTCGAGGCCGGCGTGCAGGCCGGTTACCCGCGCACCGAAGACCTCAACGGCTACCAGCAGGAAGGCTTCGGCCCGATGGACCGTTCGGTGACCAAGAACGGCCGCCGTTCCAGCACCGCCCGTGGCTACCTGGACCAGGCCAAGAAGCGCCCGAACCTGACCATCGTCACCCACGCCCTGACTGACCGCGTGCTGTTCGACGGCAAGCGCGCCATCGGCGTGACCTACCTGGTCGGCGACAGCGAAGAACGCGTTGAAGCCCGCGCCCGCAAGGAAGTCATCGTCAGCTCCGGCGCCATCGCTTCGCCGCAACTGCTGCAACGTTCCGGCGTCGGCCCGCGCGCCCTGCTGGAAAGCCTCGACATCCCGGTTGTGCACGACCTGCCGGGCGTTGGCGAAAACCTGCAGGACCACCTGGAACTGTACCTGCAGTACGCCTGCACCCAGCCGGTGTCGCTGTATCCGTCGCTGCTGTGGTGGAACCAGCCGGCCATTGGTGCCGAGTGGATGTTCAACGGCACCGGCATCGGCGCCAGCAACCAGTTCGAGGCCGGTGGTTTCATTCGTACCCGCCCTGAATTCAAGTGGCCGAACATTCAATACCACTTCCTGCCGGTGGCCATTAACTACAACGGCTCCAATGGTGTGAAGGAACACGGCTTCCAGGCGCATATGGGTTCCATGCGCTCGCCTGCTCGCGGCCGCATCCAGGCCAAGTCGAAGGACCCGCGCCAACACCCGAGTATCCTGTTCAACTACATGTCCACCGAGCAGGACTGGCAGGAGTTCCGTGACGGCATCCGCCTGACTCGCGAAATCATGGCCCAGCCGGCACTGGACCCGTACCGTGGCCGTGAGATCAGCCCGGGCGCGCACGTGCAGACCGATGAAGAGCTGGACAAGTTCATCCGCGAACACGCCGAAACCGCCTTCCACCCGTCCTGCTCGTGCAAGATGGGCACCGACGACATGGCGGTGGTCGACGGCGAAGGCCGCGTGCATGGCATGAAGGGCCTGCGCGTGGTCGATGCGTCGATCATGCCGCTGATCATCACCGGCAACCTCAACGCCACCACGATCATGATCGCCGAGAAAATCTCGGACAAGATCCGTGGCCGCAAGCCGCTGCCGCGCAGCACCGCCAAGTACTACGTGGCGGGCGATGCACCGGTGAAGGGCAAGCCGATGCGTGAAGTCAAGCAGGCGTAAACCTGCACCGGCCTCTTCGCGGCTAAAGCCGCTCCCACAGGGCTCACACAGGTTTTGAAAACTGTGCAGTACCTGTGGGAGCGGGTTCACCCGCGAAAGGGCCCACCCAGGCAACACCCGAAAAGGCACCCACCGCGGTGCCTTTTTTTCATCTGCAGAAACGCTTTACAGCCTGCCAATTCATCAGGTTAGAATCATTTGGCACGCGACCTGCTAGCGTCATGCTATCAAGTCCCCTCCCCCCCCCTGCGGTCCCCGGAGTACCTGCCTTTGGATGCAAGCACCATCAACAGCCTGTTCCTGATCGGCGCATTACTGGTGGGCGCAAGTATCCTGGTCAGTTCGCTGTCGTCGCGCCTGGGCATCCCTATCCTGGTCATCATCCTCGCCGTCGGCATGGTCGCCGGGGTCGATGGTGGCGGCATCATCTTCAACAACTACCCGACCGCCTACCTGGTGGGCAACCTGGCGCTGGCCGTGATCCTGCTCGACGGCGGCCTGCGCACGCGGGTGGCGAGTTTCCGCGTGGCGCTGTGGCCGGCGCTGTCGCTGGCCACCATCGGCGTGATGATCACCACCGCCCTCACCGGCCTGGTCGCCGCCTGGCTGTTCGACCTGAGCCTGATCCAGGGCCTGCTGATCGGCGCCATCGTCGGCTCTACCGACGCCGCGGCGGTGTTCTCGCTGCTCGGCGGCAAAGGCCTGAACGAGCGGGTCACCGCCACCCTGGAGATCGAGTCGGGCAGCAACGACCCGATGGCAGTGTTCCTCACTGTCACCCTGATCGACATGATCGCCAGCGGCCAGACCGGCCTGCACTGGAGCCTGCTCACCCACCTGCTGCGCGAATTCGGCATCGGCGGGCTGCTGGGCCTGGGCGGCGGCTGGCTGATGCTGCAACTGGTCAACCGCATCAAGCTGGCTGGCGGCCTGTACCCCATCCTGGTGATCGCCGGCGGCCTGGTGGTGTTCTCGCTGACCAACGCCCTGCACGGCAGCGGCTTCCTTGCCGTGTACCTGTGCGGCCTGGTGCTGGGCAACAAGCCGATCCGCAGCCGCCACGGCATACTGCACATGCTCGACGGCATGGCCTGGCTGGCGCAGATCGGCATGTTCCTGGTTCTGGGGCTGCTGGTCACGCCCCACGACCTGCTACCCATCGCCCTGCCGGCGCTGGGCCTGGCGCTGTGGATGATCCTGGTGGCGCGGCCGCTGTCGGTGGTCGCCGCCCTGCTGCCGTTCAAGGCTTTCCATGGCCGCGAAAAGGGCTTCATCTCCTGGGTCGGCCTGCGCGGTGCGGTACCGATCATCCTCGCGGTGTTCCCGCTGATGGCCGGCCTGCCGGACGCCCAGCTGTTCTTCAACCTGGCCTTCTTCATCGTGCTGGTGTCGCTGCTGGTGCAAGGCACCAGCCTGCCGTGGATGGCCAAGCTGTTGAAAGTGACAGTACCGCCAGACCCAGCGCCAATCTCCCGTTCCGCCCTTGAAGTGCACATCACCAGCGAGTGGGAAATGTTCGTCTACCGCCTGGGCGCCGAAAAATGGTGCATCGGCGCCGCCCTGCGCGAGTTGAAAATGCCCGAAGGCACGCGGATCGCCGCGCTGTTCCGGGGCGAGCAGCTGCTGCACCCGTCCGGCAGTACGGTATTGGAAGTCGGCGACATGCTCTGCGTGATCGGCCACGAACACAACCTGCCGGCCCTGGGCAAACTGTTCAGCCAGGCACCACAACGTGGCCTCGACCTGCGTTTCTTCGGCGACTTCGTGCTCGAAGGCGATGCCGAACTGGGTGCGGTGGCAGCGTTGTACGGCCTGAAGCTCGACGGCCTGGACGCGAAAATGCCGCTGGCCCAGTTCATCCGACAGAAGGTCGGAGGCGCTCCAGTAGTAGGTGACCAGGTCGAATGGCATGGCACCATCTGGACCGTGGCCACCATGGACGGGAACAAGATCCAGAAAGTAGGCGTCAGATTCCCCGAAGGAACGCGACCCGGACCAGGATTGTTCCTCTAAACTTCGTTTCTGCCGGATCCACAAGTAGTCTGCCTATGTCCCTGCGCGTGTACCTCCGCACAGCCCTGCTCGGGCTGTGCCTGTCTCTCTCGTTCGCCGCTGGTGCGGCCGAGCTTCCCACCACGACCAGCATCCAGAGCAGCCTGAACAAGATCTCCCAGCCCAAGGGTGCCGAGGCCGACCCCAAGGCTGCGCAACAGACACCGGAGCAGAAGGCCCAGCAACAGGTGCTGGAACAGACCTTGGCACTGCTGCTCAGCAAGGAAGACAGCGAAAAGAAGCTTGAGGCACTCAAGCAGCAATTGGCTGGCGCGCCCAAGGAAACCGCCGACAGCCAGCGCGAGCTGATCAAGCTCAAGGCCAGCAAACCACTGCCGGTGGCCCAACGCTACGCCACCCTGAACGTGCCACAGCTGGAGCAGATGCTCAGCGAGCGCAGTACGCAACAAGGCGAACTGCAAAAGGCACTGTCGGATGCCAACAGCCTGATCATCAACTCGCAGACCCGCCCAGAGCGGGCTCAGGCAGAAATCAGCAACAACCAGACACGTACCCAGCAGATCAACCTCAGCCTCAAGAGCGGCAAGGAGAACGGCAAGCCGCTCAACAGCGACCAACGCAACAGGCTCAATGCCGAGCTGGCGTCGCTAAATGCCCTGACCTCGTTGCGCCGCCAGGAACTGGCCGGCAACGGCCTGCTGCAGGACCTGGGCAATGCCCGTCACGACCTGCTGATCGAGCGCGCCACACGAATGGAGCAGGAAATCCAGGACCTGCAATCGCTGATCAACGAAAAGCGCCTGGCCCAGTCGCAGCAGGCGGTCACCCAGCAGTCGATCGAAGCGCAGAAAGCCGGCGGCAGCACCCTGCTGGCCAACGAAAGCGCTGCCAACCTGAAACTGTCCGACTACCTGCTCAAGAGCACCGACCGCCTAAACGAGCTGACCCAGCAGAACCTGCGCAGCAAGCAGCAGCTAGACAGCCTGACCCAGGCCGACCAGGCCCTGGACGAACAGATCAGCGTGCTCAAGGGCAGCCTGCTGCTGTCCAAGATCCTCTACAAGCAGAAGCAGGCCCTGCCGCACCTGAAAGTCGACCGCGACCTGGCTGACCAGATCGCCGATATCCGTCTTTACCAGTTCGAAGTGAACCAGCAACGCGAGCAGATGAGCAGCCCCGCCGCGTACGTCGACAACCTGCTGCTCGGCCAGCCGCAGGAGCAGGTTACCCCTCAGCTGCGCAAGGCGCTGCTGGAGGTGATGATTACCCGCGTCGACCTGCTCGAACGCCTCAGCCGGGAGCTATCGGCACTGCTCAACGAATCGATCACCTTGCAGCTCAACCAGAAGCAGCTGCTCGGCACCGCCCAGGGCTTGCGCACCACGCTCGAAGAGCAGATGTTCTGGATTCCCAGCAACAAGCCACTGGACTGGGAATGGCTGAGCCTGGTGCCGGCACGCTTCGCCGACCAGGTAGCCAGCCTGCCATGGGGTTCGGGCCTCAAGGAACTGGCCGATGGGCTGGGCCAGCGCCCGCTGCTGTTCCTGCCCTTGCTGCTGGTGATCGGCGCCCTGCTGTGGCGGCGCAAGTACCTGTACCAACGGCTGGGCAAGGTGCACCAGGACATCGGCCACTTCCGCCGTGACAGCCAGTGGCACACGCCCCAGGCGATCCTCATCAACATCCTGCTGGCGATGCCGGTCAGCCTGGGCCTGGCCCTGTGCAGCTACGCCCTGCAGATCGACGCCCGCGGGCAGAATGCCAACCTCGGCGCCGCCCTCTGGCAACTGGCCCAGGCCTGGCTGGTGTTCTACACCGCCTACCGCATCCTCGCCCCGGGCGGCGTGGCGGAAATCCACTTCCGCTGGCACAAGCCGCAGGTCGAGTTCCTGCGCGGCTGGGTGCGGCGCCTAGGCACCGTGGTACTGGCACTGGTCGGCGTGGTGGCAGTGGCCGAACATCAGCCTTCGGCGCTGGCCGATGATGTGCTGGGTATCGGCGTGGTACTGACCTGCTACGCACTGATGGCCTGGCTGCTCAGCCGCCTGCTGCTCAGCAGCCCTGCACACCGCGACACCTCGCTGTTCCGCAAGGCCGTGGGCGTGGCCTTCACCGCCCTGCCCATCGCCCTGTTCGTGGCCGTGTGCTTCGGCTACTACTACACCGCACTGAAACTTACCGACCGGCTGATCTACACCCTGTACCTGCTGCTGTTCTGGCTGGTGATCGAAGCCGCGTTCGTGCGTGGTCTGTCGGTGGCGGCACGGCGCCTGGCCTACCAGCGCGCGCTGAGCAAGCGGGCGGCGGCCAAGGAAGGGCTGGATGGCGAAGTCATCACCGAAGAACCAACGCTGGACATCGAACAGGTCAACCAGCAGTCGCTGCGCCTGATCCGCCTGGCCCTGCTCGGCGGTTTCATCGCCGGCCTGTACTGGGTGTGGTCGGACCTGATCTCGGTGTTCGCCTACCTCAACAATTTCACCCTGTACGAGTACTCCAGCGGCACCGGTGCCACCGCCAGCATGGTGCCGATCAGCCTGGGCGACTTCCTCGGTGCGCTGGTCATCATCGGCATCACCTTCGCGCTAGGACGGAACTTGCCCGGCCTGCTCGAAGTCCTGGTGCTGTCGCGGCTCAACCTGGCCCAGGGCAGTGCGTATGCCACTACTACCTTGCTGTCCTATGTCATCGTCGGCGTCGGTATCGTCAGTACCCTGTCGACCCTCGGGGTCAGCTGGGACAAGCTGCAATGGCTGGTGGCCGCGCTGTCGGTGGGCCTGGGCTTCGGCATGCAGGAAATCTTCGCCAACTTCATCTCCGGCATCATGATCCTGTTCGAGCGCCCGGTGCGGATTGGCGACACCATTACCATCGGCAACCTGTCGGGCACGGTGAGCAAGATCCGCATCCGCGCCACCACCATCACCGACTTCGACCGCAAGGACATCATCGTCCCCAACAAGACCTTCATCACCGGTCAGCTGATCAACTGGTCGCTGACCGACACGGTCACCCGGGTAACGCTGAAGCTGGGCATCGACTATGGCTCGGACCTGGACCTGGTGCGCGACCTGCTGCTCAAGGGTGCCCACGAAAACCCACGCGTGCTCAAGGACCCGGAGCCGATCGTGTACTTCCTCAACTTCGGCGAGAGCTCGCTGGACCACGAGCTGCGCATGCATGTACGCGACCTGGGCGACCGCAACCCGACGCTGGACGAGATCAACCGCTACATCAACCGCGAGTTCAAGGCGCACAACATCAAGATCTCGGTGCGCCAGGTCGAGGTGTTTCTGATGGATCCGAAGGGCGGCAAACAGCAGCTGATTCCGGTGGAGCAGCCGAAACCGGATGGCACTGCTTCGGCCTGAGTGGGCTCTAATACTTTATTCTGTGCAGAATCCCTGCGAGGGCTTCGCCCTCGTTCGCGGGCGCGCCCGCTCCCACAAGGGCCGCGCCGCTCTCAGGCACTGCGCAATACCTGTGGGAGCGGGCTTGCCCGCGAAGGGCCGCAAAGCGGCCCCAGTCCATCAATTTCTGGAGCCGGCCCCGTGAAAGCCCTCGACCAACTCACCTTCGACAATCGCTTCGCCCGCCTGGGCGATGCGTTCTCCACCCAGGTCCTGCCCGAACCCATCGCAGACCCACGCCTGGTGGTAGCGAGCGAGTCGGCCATGGCGCTGCTCGACCTCGACCCGGCCCAGGCAGAGCTGCCGGTTTTCGCCGAGCTGTTCAGCGGCCACAAGCTATGGGAAGAGGCCGACCCGCGGGCGATGGTCTATTCCGGCCATCAGTTCGGCTCCTACAACCCGCGCCTGGGTGATGGCCGCGGCCTGCTGCTGGCCGAAGTGCTGAATGACCAGGGCGAGCACTGGGACCTGCACCTCAAGGGTGCCGGGCAAACGCCCTACTCGCGCATGGGCGACGGCCGCGCCGTGCTGCGTTCCTCGATCCGCGAGTTCCTCGCCTCCGAGGCCCTGCACGCCCTGGGCATTCCCAGCAGCCGGGCACTGTGCGTGATCGGCTCGAGCACCCCGGTGTGGCGCGAAACCCGCGAAAGCGCGGCCATGCTCACCCGCCTGGCGCAGAGCCATGTGCGTTTCGGGCATTTCGAATACTTCTACTACACCAGGCAGCCAGAACAGCAGCGCGTGCTCATCGACCACGTGCTGGAGCAGCACTACCCCGAATGCCGCGATGCCGAGCAGCCGTACCTGGCCATGTTCCGCACCATCGTCGAGCGCAATGCCGAGCTGATCGCCCGTTGGCAGGCCTATGGTTTCTGCCACGGGGTAATGAACACCGACAACATGTCGATCCTCGGCATCACCTTCGACTTCGGCCCGTACGCCTTCCTCGACGACTTCGACGCCAACTTCATCTGCAACCACTCCGACGACCGTGGCCGCTACAGCTACGCCAACCAGGTACCGATCGCCCACTGGAACCTCAGTGCGCTGGCCCAGGCGCTGACCACGGTGATCGAAGTCGAACCGCTCAAGGAGGCGTTGGGCCTGTTCCTGCCGCTGTACCAGGCACACTACCTGGACCTGATGCGCCGGCGCCTGGGCCTGGCTACCGCGGAAGAGGACGACATGGCGTTGGTCGAGCGCCTGCTGCAGCGCATGCAAAGCGGTGGTGTGGACTACAACCTGTTCTTCCGCAAGCTGGGCGATCAGCCCGTGGCCGAGGCGCTGAAGGTGGTGCGTGACGACTTCATCGACCTGGCCGGTTTCGATGCCTGGGGGGCGGACTACCTGGCCCGCTGCGAGCGCGAAGCGGATAATGCCGAAGGGCGGCGTGAGCGCATGCATGCGGTGAACCCGCTGTACGTGCTGCGCAACTACCTGGCACAGAAAGCCATCGAAGCGGCCGAAGCGGGGGATTACAGTGAAGTGCGACAGCTGCATGAGGTGCTGAGCCGCCCGTTCGAGGAGCAGGCCGGGATGCAGGGCTATGCCGAACGCCCGCCGGAATGGGGCAAGCACCTGGAAATCAGCTGCTCATCATGAATCCTGGGGCCGCTGCGCGGCCCATCGCGACACAAGGCCGCTCCTACAAGGGTACGCGGACTCCTGTAGGAGCGGCCTTGTGTCGCGATGGGCTGCAAAGCAGCCCCAAAAACCTCAAGGAAACGACATGTCCGAACCACTGGTAATCCCCTGCCCCCACTGCAACGGACTCAACCGCCTGCCCGCCGAGCGCCTGGGCGACGCGCCGAAATGCGGCCGCTGCAAACAGGACGTGCTGCTGAGCACCCCCTTCGAACTCACCGAAGCCAGCTACGCCAGCCAGATCAAAGGCGACCTGCCACTGCTGGTCGACATCTGGGCGGATTGGTGCGGTCCGTGCAAATCCTTCGCCCCCACCTTCGAACAGGCCGCCCGCCAACTGGCCGGCCGCTGCCGCCTGGCCAAGCTCGACAGCGAAGCCAACCGCAACCTGGCCGGGCAACTGGGCATCCGCTCGATCCCCAGCCTGCTGCTGTTCAAGAATGGCCGTGAAGTCAGCCGTCAGGCCGGGGCGTTTCCACTCCAGTCATTGCTGGAGTGGTTGCGTAGCCAGGGGGTCTAAGCGTTCTCTTCGAGCAGCGAATGCAACTCGACAAACTGCTGGGTCAGCTTGTGCCTGGGCTCCAGGTGAATCAGCGGAAGGCTGGCATGGTGCGACTCACGCATCTTCACCGAGCTGCCCAGGTACACCGGTAGCACCGGGAGCCCTTCGGCCAGCAGCTCGTCGAGCATTTGCTGTGGCAGGCTGGCGCGGGACTGGAACTGGTTGACCACGATGCCTTCGACCACCAGGTCTTCGTTGTGGTCTTCCTTGAGTTCTTCGATCTCGGCCAGCAGGCCATACAGGGCCTGGCGCGAAAAGCTGTCGCAGTCGAAAGGAATCAGCACGCGATCGGCGGCGATCAGTGCGGAAACCGCATAGAAGTTCAGCGCTGGCGGGGTATCGATGTAAATGCGCTCGTAGTCCTCGTCCAGTTCGTCGAGCAACTTACGCAGCTTGTTGATCTTGTGCTTCGCCTCAAGCTTCGGCTGCAGATCGGCCAGCTCGGCCGTGGCGGTGACCACGTGCAGGTTGTCGAACGGGGTTTCGTAGATATCGACCTGGTTCTTCTTGCTGAACGGCCCGCTGGACAGGCTTTGCTTGAAGAAGTCGGCGATGCCCATGGGGATATCGTCGCCGGTCAGGCCAGTCAGGTACTGGGTCGAGTTGGCCTGGGCATCCAGGTCGATCAGCAGGGTCCGATAACCTTCGCTGGCGCTCACCGCCGCCAGGTTGCAAGCGATGCTCGACTTGCCCACACCACCTTTCTGATTGAACACCACGCGCCGCATGATTGACCTCCGTGTATCAACGAATGCCCGAGTATGTGGCGCCGCTGCGGCAATGACCAGTGCCATTTGCCCGGAACAACAGCCTTGTGCTGCCTGCCCTGGCCCTATCGCCGGCAAGCCAAGCGCGTCCCCTGTGGGAGCTGGCTTGCCGGCGATGGGGCCCGATCAGGCAACTACACTACCCCCGCCAGCCACCTGCCCCGTGAGCAACTCGGCAAATGCCCGTGCCATCGCCGACCCACCATGCTCGCGCTGCACCAGCCACACCGCCGACATCGCCCCTTCATCCAGCAGCGTGCGATAGACCACCCCCTCGATGCGCATGCGCTGGAACGACGCCGGCAGCACCGATACCCCAAGCCCTGCCGATACCAGCCCGATGATGGTCATCGCCTCCCCCGCCTCCTGGGCAAAATGCGGGCTGAAACCCGCCTGGCGCGCCAGACTCAGCAACTGTGCGTGCAACCCGCTGCCATAGCTGCGCGGGAAGAACACGAACGGCTCATTGGCCAGCGCGGCCATGTGCACGCCATGCTCCGTGCCTTCGGCCAATGGATGCGAGGCATTGATCACTGCCACCAGCGGCTCGCGAAACAACTCGGTGGCCACCAGCCCTTCCGGCAGCGGCATCGGCCGCATCAGCCCGACCTCGATGGACTCGTCGAACACCCCTTCTGCCACGTCGCGACTGCTCATTTCCTTGAGGTTCAGGTGCACCGCCGGGAAGCGCTGGCGAAACGCGTGGATGGCCTTGGGGATCTTCGAGGTGAACGGTGCCGAGGAGGTAAAGCCGATCTTCATCTCCCCCAGCTCCCCCAACTGCGCACGCCGGGCGACATCGGCGGCCTTTTCCACCTGCGCCAGCACCTGGCGGGCTTCCTCGAGGAACAACCGCCCCGCCTCGCTCAGCTCGACCCGACGGTTGGTACGCTCGAACAGCCGGGCCCCCAGTTCCTGCTCCAGCGCCTGGATCTGCTGACTCAAGGGTGGCTGCGAAATGCCCAGCTGCTGGGCAGCGCGGCCAAAATGCAGCTCTTCGGCCACGGCGATGAAGTAACGCAAATGGCGCAGTTCCATGATCAGCTCCGAACAGGTCGTATAACGTCTCAAATAGGTCGAACAATATATTGGATCTAATCATTAGCCAGCTATATGCTTTTTTTCATTGCGCCAGAGGTACCCGCCCGTGAAAACTGCTGTAGCTCCCCTTCCCGCCGAGCCAGAACCTGTCCCGCTGAACGAAATGTGGATCGAAAAAGGCACCCCCGCCTTCATGAAGACCGTGCTGGCGCTATTCAGCGGCGGCTTCGCCACCTTCGCCCTGCTGTACTGCGTGCAGCCGATGATGCCGTTGCTGTCGAAGGAATTTGCCATCAATGCGGCGCAGAGCAGCCTGGTGCTGTCGGTCTCCACAGCCATGCTTGCCTTCGGCCTGCTGATCACCGGCCCTATCTCCGACCGCATCGGGCGCAAGCCGGTGATGGTGTTTGCCCTGGTCTGCGCCGCACTTTCCACCCTGGCCAGCGCGGTGATGCCGAGCTGGGAGCTGGTACTGGCCACCCGCGCCCTGGTCGGCCTGTCGCTGAGCGGCCTGGCGGCGGTGGCGATGACCTACCTGAGCGAAGAGATCCACCCGCAGCACATCGGCCTGGCCATGGGCCTGTACATCGGCGGCAACGCCATTGGCGGCATGAGCGGGCGCCTGATCACCGGCGTGCTGATCGACTTCGTCAGCTGGCACACGGCGATGCTGACCATCGGCGGCCTGGCCCTGGTGGCGGCGCTGGTGTTCTGGAAGGTGCTGCCCGAATCGCGCAATTTCCGCCCGCAGGCGATGAACCCACGCAGCCTGCTGGATGGCTTCGTCATGCACTTCAGGGATGCCGGCCTGCCCTGGCTGTTCCTCGAAGCCTTCCTGCTGATGGGCGCCTTCGTCACCCTGTTCAACTACATCGGCTACCGCCTGCTGGCCGAGCCCTATCACATGAACCAGGCGCTGGTCGGTTTGCTGTCAGTGGTGTACCTGTCTGGCATCTACAGCTCGGCGCAGGTCGGCGCACTGGCTGACAAACTGGGCCGGCGCAAGGTGTTCTGGGCCAGTATCGTGGTGATGGCGGGCGGCTTGCTGATGACCCTGGCTAGCCCGCTGGCGATGGTGATCGTCGGTATGCTGGTGTTCACCTTCGGCTTTTTTGGCGCGCACTCGGTGGCCAGCAGCTGGATCGGCCGCAGGGCTTTGAAGGCCAAGGGGCAGGCGTCGTCGTTGTACCTGTTCAGCTATTACGCCGGGTCGAGCGTGGCCGGTACGGCGGGCGGGGTGTTTTGGCACCAGTGGGGCTGGAATGGCATCGGGCTGTTCATTGGCAGCCTGCTGGCGGTAGCGTTGCTGGTGGCGCTGCACCTGAGCAAGCTGCCACCTAAATCGAGCTGACCCTCGGGGGCCGCTTTGCGGCCCATCGCGACACAAGGCCGCTCCTACAGTGGAACGCGATTCCCTGTAGGAGCGGCCTTGTGTCGCGATGGGCTGCAAAGCAGCCCCAAAATCTCGGATCAGTTGATGATCTCGACCATATCCACATCCACTTCCCGGCTCATCAGGTGCTTCTCCACCTCACCGGTCAGCTTGACCTTGGTCTTGTCGTTGAACGGCGTCGGCGGCAGGTCTTCATCATCGATTTCCACGGTGATGGTGCCGGTGTTGTCCTTGAACTCGTACTTGTCGTCGTTGTTGATCTTCTTGGTCACGAAGCCTTGCAGCACCACTGGGGTGTCGTCGGCAGCATCGTTGGCCGCAGATACGGTGGTGACGGACTGGGCACCGGGGCCGGTATAACCGGCAGCCAAGGCAGCAGTGCTGAACAAGGGGGCGAGGATCAACGCAAGATAACGTGCTTTCATGAGGAACAGGTCCTGTTTCGGTTTCGATGGGACCAGATTAACGACGATCGCTGAATTAAAACTTAATGCAACAAAAAGCCCGGCACATGGCCGGGCTTTCGTGTTCAGAGATCAATTCACTGATGGTATTGCGCCGACAGCTCATGCACGGCGTTGATGAACACGCCGGCGTGCTCTGGGTCGACTTCCGGTGTGATGCCGTGGCCGAGGTTGAACACATGGCCTGTGCCGTGGCCATAGCTGGCCAGGATGCGCGCCACTTCCTTGCGGATGGCCTCGGGCTTGGCGTACAGCACGGTCGGGTCCATGTTGCCCTGCAGCGCAACCTTGTCACCCACGCGGCGGCGGGCATCGCCGATCTCGCAGGTCCAGTCCAGGCCCAGCGCGTCGGCGCCGGCTTCGGCGATGCTTTCCAGCCACAGGCCGCCATTCTTGGTGAACAGGATCACCGGCACCTTACGCCCTTCGTGCTCGCGAATCAGGCCGCTGACGATCTTGCGCATGTAGGCCAGGGAGAACTCCTGGTAAGCCGCCGCCGACAGGTTGCCGCCCCAGGTGTCGAAAATCTGCACGGCCTGGGCACCAGCGAGGATCTGGCCGTTGAGGTAGCTGGTGACCGACTGGGCCAGCTTGTCCAGCAGCAGGTGCAGTGCCTGCGGGTTGTCGTAGGCCATGGCCTTGGTCTTGCGGAAGTCCTTCGACGAGCCGCCTTCGACCATGTAGGTGGCCAGGGTCCACGGGCTGCCGGAGAACCCGATCAGCGGCACGCGGCCGTTGAGCTCGCGGCGGATGGTGCTGACCGCATCCATCACGTAGCCAAGGTCTTTCTGCGGGTCGGGGATCGGCAGCGCTTCGATGTCGGCCGGGGTGCTGATGACCTTCTTGAAACGCGGGCCTTCGCCGCTTTCGAAGTACAGGCCCAGGCCCATGGCATCGGGGATGGTGAGGATGTCCGAGAACAGGATCGCCGCATCCAGCGGGTAGCGGTCCAGCGGCTGCAGGGTGACCTCGCAGGCGAACTGCGGGTTCATGCACAGGCTCATGAAGTCACCGGCCTTGGCGCGGCTGGCGCGGTACTCCGGCAGGTAGCGGCCGGCCTGGCGCATCATCCACACCGGGGTGACGTCTACGGGTTGCTTGAGCAGTGCACGCAGGAAACGATCGTTCTTCAGGGCAGTCATGTCGGCATCCGGAAAAATAGTGCGGGCATTTTCTCAGACGCCAGCGCAAAAGGCACGGTCAAGGCCATGCGTTTTGTCTATTGGATGCCATGGATCAAGGATTTTTGTATACAAAAATGCCTTTGGGGGCTGCTTTGCAGCCCATCGCGACACAAGGCCGCTCCTACAGGAAGTACGCGATCCCCTGTAGGAGCGGCCTTGTGTCGCGATGGGCCGCAAAGCGGCCCCGACAATCGATCAGACTTCCAGGTAGTCCAGGATACCCTCAGCAGCAGTACGCCCTTCGAAGATAGCCGTCACCACCAGGTCCGACCCACGCACCATGTCGCCACCGGCAAACACTTTCGGGTTGCTGGTCTGGTGCTTGAACTTGCCCTTCTCCGGTGCCACCACGCGGCCCTGGCTATCCAGCTGGATGCCATGCTGCTCGAACCACGGCGCCGGGCTTGGGCGGAAGCCGAAGGCGATGACCACGGCATCGGCCGGCAGGATCTCTTCAGACCCCGGGATCGGCTCCGGGCTGCGACGGCCACGGGCATCCGGCTCGCCGAGACGAGTCTCGACCACCTTCACGCCTTCGACCTTGTCCTCGCCGACAATGGCGATAGGCTGGCGGTTGTAGAGGAACTTCACGCCCTCTTCCTTGGCGTTCTTCACCTCACGACGCGAGCCCGGCATGTTGGCCTCGTCACGGCGATAGGCGCAGGTCACCGACTTGGCGCCCTGGCGGATCGAGGTGCGGTTGCAGTCCATCGCGGTGTCACCACCGCCCAGTACCACCACCTTCTTGCCCTGCATGTCGACGAAGTCTTCCGGCGACTTCTCGAAGCCCAGGTTGCGGTTGACGTTGGCGATCAGGAAGTCCAGCGCATCATGCACGCCCGGCAGGTCCTCGCCCGGGAAGCCGCCCTTCATGTAGGTGTAGGTACCCATGCCCATGAACACCGCGTCGTACTCGGCGAGCAGTTGCTCCATGGTCACGTCCTTGCCCACCTCGGTGTTCAGGCGGAACTCGATGCCCATGCCGGTGAACACTTCACGGCGGTTGCTGAGCACGGTCTTTTCCAGCTTGAACTCGGGAATACCGAAGGTCAGCAGGCCGCCGATTTCCGGGTTGCGGTCGAACACCACCGGGGTCACGCCGGCACGTACCAGCACGTCGGCACAGCCCAGGCCGGCCGGGCCGGCACCGATGATGGCGACGCGCTTGCCGGTTGGCTTGACCTTGGACATGTCCGGGCGCCAGCCCATGGCGAAGGCGGTGTCGGTGATGTACTTCTCCACCGAGCCGATGGTCACCGCACCGAAGCCGTCGTTCAGGGTGCAGGCACCCTCGCACAGGCGGTCCTGCGGGCATACGCGGCCGCACACTTCCGGCAGGGTGTTGGTCTGGTGCGACAGTTCCGCCGCGGCCAGGATGTTGCCTTCGGAAACCAGCTTCAACCAGTTGGGGATGAAGTTGTGTACCGGGCACTTCCATTCGCAATACGGGTTACCGCAGCCCAGGCAGCGGTGCGCCTGCTCCACGGACTGCTGCGGCTTGAACGGCTCGTAGATTTCCACGAACTCCTTCTTGCGCTGGCGCAGCAGCTTTTTCTTCGGGTCCTTGCGGCCCACTTCGATGAACTGGAAGTCGTTGTTCAGACGTTCAGCCATTTTTCAAAACCTCTTTACCGCAGTTGCCAGCCTCAGGCTGCAAGCTGCAAGACGATCACTTGAGCACGACAGGCCCCGCGCACGGGGCCGTCACTTGCAGCTGTTGTTACTGCGGGTTGGCACGGGTGCTGGACAGCAGTTGCTTCAGGTTGGCTGCCTTCGGCTTGACCAGCCAGAAGCGCCGCACGTAGTCGTCCAGGTTCTCCGAGAGCTCACGCCCCCACTCGCTGCCGGTCTCTTCCACGTACTCGGCAAGGACCCGCGCCAGGTGGCTGCGGTAGGCCTCCATCGCTTCACCACTGATACGCTGGATTTCCACCAGCTCATGGTTGAGCTTGTCGACGAAGGTATTGTCCATGTCGAGCACGTAGGCGAAGCCGCCAGTCATGCCAGAACCGAAGTTGTAACCGGTCTTGCCCAGCACGCAGACAAAGCCGCCGGTCATGTATTCACAGCAGTGATCGCCAGTGCCCTCGACAATAGCGTGGGCGCCGGAGTTACGTACAGCGAAGCGCTCGCCAGCAGTACCAGCGGCGAACAGCTTGCCGCCGGTGGCGCCGTACAGGCAGGTGTTGCCGACGATGGCGCTGTGCTGGGTTTCGAACGGGCTGCCGGCTGGCGGCACGATGGTGACCTTGCCACCGGTCATGCCCTTGCCGACGTAGTCGTTGGCGTCGCCTTCCAGGTGCAGGTTCAGGCCACCGGCGTTCCACACGCCGAAGCTCTGGCCCGCAGTACCCTTGAAGCGGAAGGTGATCGGCGCCGCGGCCATGCCCTGGTTGCCATGCAGGCGGGCGATTTCGCCCGACACCCGCGCACCGATGGAGCGGTCGCAGTTGCAGATGTCGAGGCTGAACTCGCCACCGGCCTGGTCGCGGATGGCCGGCATGGCCATTTCCACCATTTTCTCGGCCAGCTCGCCCTGGTCGAACGGCGGGTTCTTGTCGACTTCGCAGAACTGCGGCTTGTCAGCCGGGATGTGCGAGCTGCCCAGCAGCGGCGACAGGTCCAGGTACTGCTGGCGCTCGGTATCGCCTGGCAGCACGTCGAGCAGGTCGGTACGGCCGATCAGCTCGCCGAGGCTGCGCACGCCCAGCTTGGCCAGCCACTCACGGGTTTCTTCGGCGACGAAGGTGAAGAAGTTGATCACCATGTCGACGGTGCCGATGTAGTGGTCCTTGCGCAGCTTGTCGTTCTGGGTGGCCACACCGGTGGCGCAGTTGTTCAGGTGGCAGATGCGCAAGTACTTGCAGCCCAGGGCGATCATCGGCGCGGTACCGAAGCCGAAGCTTTCGGCGCCGAGGATGGCTGCCTTGATCACGTCCAGGCCGGTCTTCAGGCCACCGTCGGTCTGTACCCGTACCTTGCCGCGCAGGTCGTTGCCGCGCAGGGTCTGGTGGGTCTCGGCCAGGCCCAGCTCCCATGGGGCGCCGGCGTACTTGATCGAGGTCAGCGGCGAAGCACCGGTACCACCGTCGTAGCCGGAGATGGTGATCAGGTCGGCATAGGCCTTGGCCACACCGGCGGCGATGGTGCCGACGCCGGCTTCTGCCACCAGCTTGACCGAAACCAGGGCCTGCGGGTTGACCTGCTTGAGGTCGTAGATCAGCTGGGCCAGGTCTTCGATCGAGTAGATGTCGTGGTGCGGCGGTGGCGAGATCAGGGTCACGCCCGGTACCGCGTAACGCAGCTTGGCGATCAGGCCGTTGACCTTGCCGCCTGGCAGCTGGCCGCCTTCACCGGGCTTGGCGCCCTGGGCAACCTTGATCTGCAGCACTTCGGCGTTGACCAGGTACTCCGGGGTCACGCCAAAGCGGCCGGTGGCCACCTGCTTGATCTTCGAGCTCTTGATGGTGCCGTAGCGCGACGGGTCTTCACCGCCCTCGCCAGAGTTGGAACGCGCGCCCAGGCGGTTCATCGCCTCGGCCAGCGCTTCGTGGGCCTCTGGCGACAGAGCACCCAGCGAGATACCGGCGGAGTCGAAGCGCTTGAGGATCGCCTCCAGCGGCTCGATCTGCTCCAGCGGCAGTGGCTGGTCGGCCACTTTCACCTTCAGCAGGTCGCGGATCATCGACACCGGGCGCTGGTCGACCAGCGTGGTGTATTCCTTGAACTTGGCGTAGTCGCCCTGCTGCACGGCGGCCTGCAGGGTGTTGACCACGTCCGGGTTGTAGGCGTGGTATTCGCCACCGTGGACGAACTTCAGCAGGCCGCCTTGCTGGATCGGCTTGCGCGCGCTCCAGGCTTCGGCTGCCAGCAGCTTCTGGTCGCTTTCCAGGTCTGCGAAACGCGCACCCTTGATGCGGCTGGAAACGCCCTTGAAGCTCAGGCCCACCACTTCCTCGGCCAGGCCGATGGCTTCGAACAGCTGCGCGCCACGGTACGAGGCGATGGTGGAGATACCCATCTTCGACAGGATCTTCAGCAGGCCCTTGGAGATGCCCTTGCGGTAGTACTTGAAGACTTCGTCCAGGTCGCCCAGCACTTCGCCAGTACGGATCAGGTCAGCCAGCACTTCATAGGCCAGGTACGGGTAAACGGCCGAGGCACCGAAGCCCAGCAGCACGGCGAAGTGGTGCGGGTCGCGGGCGGTGGCGGTTTCCACCAGGATGTTGCTGTCGCAACGCAGGCCCTGTTCGGTCAGGCGGTGGTGCACCGCACCAACGGCCAGCGAGGCGTGCACCGGCAGCTTGCCCGGGGCGATGTAGCGGTCGCTCAGCACCAGCTGGGTCTTGCCAGCGCGCACGGCTTCTTCAGCCTGGTCGGCGATGTTGCGGATGGCCGCTTCCAGGCCGACGCTCTCTTCATAGTTGAGGTCGATCAGCTGGCGGTCGAAACCTTCGCGCTCCAGGTTCATCAGCGAACGCCACTTGGCGGGCGAGATGACCGGCGAGCTGAGGATTACCCGCGAAGCGTGCTCCGGGGATTCCTGGAAGATGTTGCGCTCGGCACCCAGGCAGATTTCCAGGGACATGACGATCGCTTCGCGCAGCGGGTCGATCGGCGGGTTGGTCACCTGGGCGAACTGCTGGCGGAAGAAGTCGTACGGCGAACGCACGCGCTGCGACAGCACGGCCATTGGCGTGTCGTCACCCATCGAACCGACCGCTTCCTGGCCCTGCTCGCCGAGCGGGCGCAGCACCTGGTCACGCTCTTCGAAGGTGACCTGGAACATTTTCATGTACTGCTTGAGCTGGTCAGCGTCGTAGCTGGCCACGCCCTGGTCATCGGTCAGCGTCGCCTGGATGCGCGTGGCGTGCTGACGCAGCCAGCGCTTGTACGGGTGGCGCGACTTCAGACGGTTGTCGATGGCGTCGGTGTCGAGGATCTGGCCGGTTTCGGTGTCCACGGCGAAGATCTGGCCCGGGCCGACGCGGCCCTTGGCGATGACGTCCTCGGGCTTGTAGTCCCATACGCCGATTTCCGACGCCAGGGTGATGTAGCCGTTCTTGGTGGTCACCCAGCGCGCCGGGCGCAGGCCGTTACGGTCGAGCAGGCACACCGCATGGCGGCCTTCGGTCATTACGATACCGGCCGGGCCATCCCACGGCTCCATGTGCATGGAGTTGTATTCGTAGAAGGCGCGCAGGTCGGCGTCCATGGTCTCGACGTTCTGCCAGGCTGGCGGTACCAGCATGCGCACGCCACGGAACAGGTCGATGCCGCCAGTGACCATCAGCTCCAGCATGTTGTCCATGCTCGAGGAGTCGGAACCGACGCGGTTGACCAGCGGGCCGAGCTCGTCGAGGTCGGGGATCAGGTCGTTGGCGAACTTGGTGCGACGGGCCATGGCCCAGTTGCGGTTGCCGGTGATGGTGTTGATCTCGCCGTTGTGGGCGAGGAAGCGGAACGGCTGCGCCAGCGGCCATTTCGGCAGGGTGTTGGTGGAGAAGCGCTGGTGGAACACGCAGATCGCGGTTTGCAGGCGCTCGTCACCCAGGTCTGGGTAGAAGGCCGCGAGATCGCGCGGCATCATCAGGCCTTTGTAGATGATGGTCTTGTGCGAGAAGCTGCAGATGTAGTGGTCGGCGTCGTGGGCGTTGGCCACGGACGAACGGCGACGGGCACTGAACAGCTTGATGGCGAATTCCTGGTCGCTCAGGCCTTCACCGCCGATGAATACCTGCTCGATCTGCGGCAGGCGCTCAAGGGCCAGGCGGCCGAGCACGCTGGTATCGATCGGCACCTTGCGCCAGCCGACCAGCTTCAGGCCAGCAGCGAGGATTTCGCGGTCCATGTTGGCGCGGGCGGCTTCGGCTTTGACCGGGTCCTGGTTGAAGAACACCATGCCGACGGCGTACTGCTTGGGCAGCTCGACAGCGAAGTGCTCCTGGGCCACGGCACGCAGGAATTGATCGGGCTTCTGCATGAGCAGACCGCAACCGTCACCGGTCTTGCCGTCGGCGTTGATACCGCCGCGGTGCGTCATGCAGGTCAGTGCCTGCATGGCGGTTTGCAGAAGGTGGTGGCTCGGTTCGCCCGTCATATGGGCGATCAGGCCAAAACCACAGTTGTCCTTGAATTCTTCGGGATGGTACAGACCTGTTTTCATAGACACATTCTCACCAGGTTCACCTCTCAACGGAGGTAAATCTCTTTTTTAACAACCACTTACCATCCACGCCGATCAAACGCCAGCTTTTTTGCGGTGGCCATGGAAAACCATTGTTGCACAGCGACAGCGATGCCCACAAATTTTCATGTCTCACCATTGAAAATTTATGTCGCAATTTTGAATGTTTTTGCGCCATGCGCCGTGATAGCGGCTTGGCTCGAGTCTGAAGCGTTTCAGCCATGACTGCAAGTAAGGCTTGTGGCAAGCAGTCTGGGACAGAAAAGCCTGCCGCGTGACAACGCAGCAGGCTAGTCGAAAGTCGGTAATCGCTCAGCAACTGGGCGGCGGGGTGGTGCCGCCCGGAAGGTATCAGCGGGCCGAGGCCAGCTCTTGTTGGACGCTGGCGACGGTACGTGGCCAAGGTTTACCAGCCTGGACCTTCGCTGGCAAGTTCTTGATTGCCGCAACTGCTGCGTCGCGGTTGGCGAAGTTGCCGTAAGTGACTACGTACAGCGGCTTGCCCTGCAGGTTTTTCTTGAAGTAGCGATAGTCGCCACCCTGGGCCTTGACGAACGCCTGGGCCGAAGCCTCGGAGCTGGTACCCAGGATCTGCACCACGTAATTGCCCGGTTTCTGCCCGGCGTACCAGCCGCTGTTACCGCTGCCACCGGTGGCCGGCTTCTCGACAGGTTTGGCGGCCGGCTTGGCCACGGCGACCTGAGTCGGTGCTGGTGCAGGCTTGGCTGGCGCAACCGGCTTGGCAGGCTGGGTTGCGACAGGTTTTGGCGCAGGCGCAACCGGCTGCGGTTGCGGCTGTACCGGCTGGGCTGGCGCCGCGGCTACTGGCTGGGCAGGTACCGGTGCCGGGCCCGCTGGCACACCTTGCGGCGGTGCGATGGTGGTCACGGTTGGCGGCGGGTTGCCTGGCTGCAGGGCGGTATCACCGGCCGGGCTGCCCTCTTCACCCTCACCCATGCCCGCGGCCTGGGCCAGCGGCTCGCGCATCACCGGCTGCGACTGGCCAACCAGCGGCAGCGGCATCGGCTGGGACGAACCCGAGAACTCGATGGCCGGGTTGCCACCATTGCCCTGGCCCTCGCCAAGCGGCAACTGGGCCTGGGCGGCAGGCGCTTCGGCAGGCGCCTTGTCACCTTTCTTCGGCATCAACACCGCGGCCGCAACGGCGACCACAACCACAGCGGACAGCGCGAGCACATGTTTTTTAGGCATCTTGAACCCCATGGATGGTCGCTTGGCCGTCGAGCGGCTGGCGATCATGGCTTCGATCAAAGTGTCACGGGCGACCTGGTTGATGTTGCCAGGCCAGCCGTCAGAGTTTTCATGGATATCGACGATCTGTTCACGGCTGAACACCTCGATGCCCCGGCCAGCACCTTCCAGGCGCTGCTCCAGGTACTCGCGGGTTTCTTCTTCACTGTAGGGGGCGAGTTCGATGATGTGGAAGCGTTCTTCCTCGATATTGATCTCGTCCAGCCCGGCAATCAGCGACGGCTCACCGAACAGGAACACATGCGGGCGCCCTTCCGGCACACCCGCCGCCAATTCCAGCAACGCTTGGAGTGCCGACTCGTCGAGTTGTTCCGCATCGTCCACCAGCAAGTACACTTCCTGGCCGGTCAGTGCCAGTTGCACCACCTTGGCCAGGATCGCCTGCATTTCGGCCTCGGCCACATCCAGGCTCTGCGCGACCTGGCCGAGTACGCTGGCGGCATCGCTGGCGCCACGGGCGGACACCACCACGCTCTGCACCGCCTGCTTGTTGGTACTGGCCACCAGGGCCTGGCGCAGCAGGGTCTTGCCGCTGCCCAGCGGGCCGGTGACAACCAGCATCAGCTGGCTGTAGCGCGCCAGGTGGTGCAGTTGGCCGAGCACGGGCTTGCGCTGGGCCGGGAAGAACTTGAAGCCGGGCACGCGGGGCGCGAACGGATCGTGGCTCAACTGGTAATGGTCGAGAAAGGCCTCATCGGCATGCAAACTGGTCATTGCGCTGTCACAACCTCAAAGCTGGGCCACGATCGCGCGGTAATCCGCCGACAACGTGGCCTGTAGAATCTCTTTCGGATAGTCGTCGGTCACCACGGCCTCGCCCATCTGGCGCAGCAGCACCAGACGCAGACGGCCGTCGAGCACCTTCTTGTCGACCGCCATGTGCTCCATGAAATGCGCCGGGGTCATTTCCTGTGGTGGCACCACCGGCAAACCTGCGTCCTGCAACAGGCGGATTCCGCGATCGCGCTCGGCCTGGTCGATCCAGCCAAGGCGCATGGACATCTCCAGGGCCATCACCGTGCCTGCCGCCACGGCTTCGCCGTGCAGCCACACGCCGTAACCCATGTGGGTCTCGATGGCATGCCCGAAGGTATGCCCCAGGTTCAGCGTGGCGCGTACGCCAGACTCGCGCTCGTCGGCACCCACCACCGCGGCCTTGGCCGCGCAGGAGCGGCGGATGGCTTCGGTCAGCGCCACCGGGTCGAGGGCACGCAGCGCCTGCATATTGTCCTCGAGCCAGGCGAGGAACGGCTTGTCGCAGATCAGGCCGTACTTGATCACTTCGGCCAGGCCTGCGGACAGCTCGCGCGCCGGCAGGGTCTTGAGGCTGGTGGTGTCGATCAGCACCGCATTGGGCTGGTAGAAGGCACCGACCATGTTCTTGCCCAGCGGGTGGTTGATGCCGGTCTTGCCGCCGACCGAAGAGTCGACCTGGGACAGCAAGGTGGTCGGCACCTGGATGAAGTCGACGCCGCGCTGGTAGCAGGCGGCAGCGAAGCCGGCCATATCACCGATCACGCCGCCACCCAAGGCGACCACGGTGGTGCGGCGGTCGTGCCGTGCAGTCAGCAGGCCATCGAAGATCAGTTGCAGGGTTTCCCAGTTCTTGTGGGCTTCGCCATCGGGCAATACCACCGGCAGCACCGAATAGGCACCCAGGGTCTTGCTCAGGCGTTCGAGATACAGGGGCGCGACGGTCTCGTTGGAAACGATGGCAACCTGCCGCCCGGCGATGTGCGGCGCCAGCAGCTCGGGCTGGTCCAGCAGGCCTTCGCCAATGTAGATCGGGTAGCTACGCTCGCCCAGGTCGACCTTTAGTGTCTGCATGTATCCCCACAATGTACTTGGGCGCGGCGCCGTTCAGGCACCCGCGCGGTAACGTTGAACCTCGCCTCGGCGCTGGTGGCCGAGAATAGTCCCGGGCTAACGGGGCGGCAACTGCTGCAAGCGCTCGAGAATATCGATCACCACCATGCGTGGCGGCCGCTCGTCGGTTTCCACTACCAGGTCGGCGATCTCGCGGTAGAGCGGGTCGCGGGTTTCCAGCAGGGCGCGCAAGGTCGCCTCGGGATTGGCGGTGCGCAGCAGGGGGCGATTGCGATCACGCGCGGTGCGGCCAACCTGCTGTTCCACCGAAGCATGCAGGTAGATTACCCGGCCACCCTGGTGCAGGGCCTGGCGGTTGGCTTCGCGCATTACCGCGCCACCGCCGGTCGCCAGGACCACGCCGTCGAGTGCGCACAGCTCGGCGATCATCGCCTGCTCGCGGTCACGGAAACCCGGCTCGCCTTCCTTGTCGAAAATCCACGGGATGTTGGCGCCGCATCGCAGTTCGATTTCCTTGTCGGAATCCTTGAACAGCAGGCGCAGCTCTTTGGCCAATAGGCGTCCGATGGTGCTTTTACCAGCGCCCATGGGCCCCACAAGTATCAAATTTCGCACAGAATCAACGACTCACAGCAATCGCCTGGTCACTCATGATACGCGGAGTCAGGAAGACCAGCAGCTCGGATTTTTTCTCTTGTAATGCATCGCGTCGAAACAGCCGCCCAACATACGGCAGATCGCCGAAAAATGGCACCTTGTCGACCACATTGTTTTGCGAAGTCGAGTACACACCACCAATCACGATCGTTTCACCGTCCACCACGCGAACCTTGGCATTGACCTCGTTCTTGCGGATCGGCGGTACGTTGTTCAAGGCATTGACGTAATCCGGCTCGTCCTTGGTCACCCTGACGGTCATGATCACCTTGTTGTCCGGGGTGATCTGCGGGGTCACCTCCAGCGACAGCGAGGCTTCGCGGAACGCTACCGAGGTAGCGCCGCTCTTGCTGGTTTCCTGGTACGGCACCTCGGTACCCTTGAGGATCCTGGCGGTTTCCTTGTCGGCCGTGACCACCTTGGGCTGCGAGATGATTTCGCCGTTGCCGCTCTTTTCCATGGCACTGAGCTCCAGGTCGAGCAGCACGTCGCCACGCAGCAGGCCCAGGCCGATGCTGCCGCCCACCCGCTCCACCCCGAGGTCGACGAACAGGTCCTTGCCCGGCAGCGGGTCTTCAACGTAAAGCGGCCCACCCCAGCGCACCCCCAGGCTTTTTTCGTAATCGACGTTGGCCTCGACGATACGCGCCTCGATCGCCACCTGACGCACCGGCACATCCAGCTGCGCCACCAGTTGCCTCAGCTCGGCAAGGCGGTCGGCCGGCTGATGCACCACCAGCGTATTGGTGCGCTCATCGACACTCAGGCTGCCCCGACCGGTGAGTATGCCGTCATCTGCCAGGCTCGCCAGCAGCAGCTCCGCAAGTTCGGCGGCCTTGGCGTGATGGATGGGCAACAGCTCCCGGCGCAACGGCTGCAACTGCGCATCCAGCGCCTGGCCCACACGAGCATCGACAGACTGCGCGGCAAACTCGGCCGCAGGCGCCACCAGCAGCACATTGCCCTCCTGGCGCCGGGCCAGGCCCTTGCTGCGCAGCACCAGGTCCAGCGCCTGGTCCCATGGCACGTCCTGCAAACGCAAGGTGACACTACCCTGCACGGCATCGCTGGCTACCAGGTTGACGCCGGCATAGTCAGCCAGCACCTGCAGCACCGAGCGCACTTCCACATCCTGGAAGTTCAGCGACAGTGGTTCACCCTGATAAGGCGTCGCCGACGCCAGCGGGACCGGCAGCAGGGCTGCCAGCATCCATTTCATCAATGTTTTCATCGTCGTCCGGGGCCTCCTTGCCCAGGTGCTTTGCGAGTGTGATGAACGCCGTGCGTTCATGCCACACCCCTGCCATGAACAGCCGTTCGCGTACTTCGACCTGGGCTTGATCAACCCTCGCCACCACACCTTGGTCGCGCCCGACCCGGTCACCAGGGCGCACGCGATAGAGCCTGCCGGCCGCCATCAGCAGTGCTTCGTGCTCCGCCCCACGCGACAGGCTGCCGACCATCTCCAGTTGCGCCAAAGGCACGTCGGCCAACCCGCTACCCGTCAATCGCGTCGCCCCGGGCGCAAACGGGTCCACCGGGGGCGCTGCCGTCACGCCCCTGGCCGGCATGCGCGCAAGCATCGCAGGCTCCGGCACTGGCGCCAGCGCCTGATAGGCATCAACCCGCAACTGCAGGCGCAGCAGGCCAGGCTTGCCATCGGCTGCAGCCAGCTGCAGGTCACCGCTGCGCAGCACACGCGCCTGGCCCAACCAGTCGCCCAACCACTGGCGCAAGGCCGCGTATCGCCCCACCACCTGTAGCTCCAGCGGTACCTTGCGCAAGCCAGCCTGTTGTTCGTCTTCATGTACATCGAAGCGCTCGATGAGCAAACCATGCGCATGCCCCGACGCTGCCAGGCGCTCGAGCAGGTCGCTCATGCCCTCCCCGGCCGCCAGGTGCCAGTGCGCCTCCCGCAAGCGTCGTTCGGCAATGGCCACAGACGCGTGGAGTTGCTCCAGCTCGGCCAGCTGCACCGCGCCGGCTGAATGCTGTTCGTGCAACTCGGCGTGCCGAGCCTCCTCCTGCGCCTGCTGCTGCAGCGCTGCCGGGAGACGTATGGCGCAGCCCAGGCAGAACAACGCCAAGGCCACCAGCACTGGCGTCAGTTGCCTGAAGCGGCTGGAGCGCTCGGCCATGGCCAGCCAGCCGAGCACCTGTGCAGCATTCACGACCAGAACGCCGAAACGCGCGCGCCCAGCAGGAATTCATCGCCGCCCGGCAGGCTCCTGATGCGCTTGAGTTCCAGACCAACCAGCGCACTCGAGCGGCTCAGGTCCCGCATGAACTGCGCGACCACGGCACCGGACGTAGCCAGCCCGGTCATCTGCAGGCTGCCGTCTTCCAGGCTGAGGTCGAGCAGTTGCACACCCACTGGCAACGCCCGCTCGAGGTCAGCGAACACCCCGGCCAGCACATCCTGGTTGGCACGCAGGCCTTCCAGCGCCACCGCACGTGCCAGTAGCGCCTCATGCTGCGCACGCACATCGGCCAGCGGCTGCAATTGCTCGCCCAACACCTCAAGGGCCGCCTGGTGCCGGATATTGGCCAGCGCCTGCTGCTGCCCGCGCTGGCGGGCCAGCTGGTCGACCAGCGTCACGCCACACAGGGCCAGCAGCGCGCCGGCGACCAGTTGCCTGCGGAAAGATCGCAACGCAGCCTGGCGTTGCCGTTCGCGCCAGGGAAGAAGGTTCAGCCGCATCATCGGCGCAACCCTCCGAGAGCCAGGGCGCACGCCAGGATCATCGCGCCATCGACGTGTTCCACGCGCGCCAGGTCGGGTACCAGGCGACACGGCAGGTTCAACCGGGAGCCGAGGCTCTGCAACTGGCTTGGTTCGATCGGAGAACAGCTGGCGATCAACAGACAATCGGGCAAAGGCTCACCAGCGAGCAAGGCCAGCAGGCGCTCCGGCAGCGCCCCCGCTATCGTCGACAGCCCCAAGTTCAGCTCACGCCGTTGCTGAGGCCGACCCGACTGCCAGCCATGAAGGGTGGTGCTTTGCGCCTCGATACGCAGCAGCGCCGAGCTTTGGTGCCTGCCCAGCGGCAGCATGCGCCCCAAGGCAATGCTGTCGACCTCCACGGCCTCCAGTTGCAATCCGGCCTCCTCGACGATGCCCTCAAGTGGCGCCAGTGCACTCTGCCGACACGCAGCCACCATCACCTCGGCGCAGCCCGGCTGGACACGAGAGCCTCCCAGTACCTGAAAATCCAGGGCCAGGTCTTCCAGCGGAAATGGAAACAACCGTTCGGCGTCAGCCAGCAGTTGCGCCTCCATTTCTGCCCCGCCCTGTTCCACTGGCAGGTGGCACAGCTTGCAGATCACCTGGTTGCCCGGCAGTGCCAGCGCGACCCGGCGCTGCCTGAGGCCGCTGCGTCGGTAGGCGCGCCTCAAGGCAGCCGCCACGGCGCCAGGCTCTGCCGCCCAGTCACTGCCAGCCGGTGATTCGAACGGTTCTTGTACCGAGGCAAGCACACGGCAGCGCCGGTTACGCCGCTGCAGTTGCACAATCCGAACGGAGTCGGGGGCAATTTCCACCCCCACGAGTGAACCGGCATCCTTGCCGAAGCGTCCTAGCATCGTGGCATCCTTGTTGTCTGTCGCCGCCATCTGTCGCGGCTACCTGCCCCAACCCCGCGTCAATACTAGGCCGCGCCGGCCCATCGAGGCGACGGGCAGCCTGGCCGGTAACCCGGAGAGGCGAAAAAATGCTTATAATGCCCAGCGTTTTTTGGTCCGCCGGACCTGCGTGCAATCCACTCCCAACCTGGACACCGAAAAGCCTTGATACGTCTGCTGAAGTTCTTCTGGTGGTCTTCCGTCGCAGTCATTTGCGCGCTCGTACTCGGTGTGAGCGGTGCGTTTCTGTATCTTAGCCCCAGCCTGCCCTCGGTCGAGTCGCTCAGAAGCATCCAGTTGCAGATCCCCCTCAGGGTGTACAGCAGCGACGGCAAGCTGATTGCCGAGTTCGGCGAAATGCGCCGCTCGCCGATCCGCTTTGCGGAAATTCCCCCACAATTCATCCAGGCGCTCCTGTCGGCCGAGGACGACAATTTCCTCAACCACTATGGTGTCGACCCCAGCAGCCTGATGCGCGCCGCGACCCAGCTGGTGAAAACCGGCCATATCCAGACCGGCGGCAGTACCATCACCATGCAGGTGGCGAAGAACTTCTTCCTCACCAGCGAGCGCAGCTTCTCGCGCAAGACCAACGAGATTCTGCTGGCCCTGCAGATCGAGCGTGAGCTGACCAAGGACGAGATCCTCGAGCTGTACGTGAACAAGATCTACCTGGGCAACCGCGCCTACGGTATCGATGCCGCCGCGCAGGTGTACTACGGCAAGTCGATCCGCGACGTGAGCCTGGCGCAGATGGCGATGATCGCCGGCCTGCCCAAGGCACCCTCGCGCTTCAACCCGCTGGCCAACCCGGTGCGCGCCAAGGAGCGCCGCGACTGGATCCTCGGCCGCATGTACAAGCTGGGCAAGATCGACGAAGCCAGCTACCAGGCCGCCCTGGCCGAGCCGCTCAACGCCAGCTACCACGTGCCCACGCCTGAAGTGAATGCGCCTTACATCGCCGAAATGGCCCGCGCCGAAATGGTCGGCCGCTACGGCAGCGACGCCTACACCGAAGGCTTCCGCGTCACCACCACGGTGCCCAGCGACATGCAGGAAATGGCCAACAAGGCCATCCTCAACGGCCTCTCCGACTACGATGAGCGCCACGGCTACCGCGGCCCCGAAGCACGCTTCCCGGGCCGCACCCAGGCGGCCTGGCTGCAGGAGCTGGGCAAGCAGCGCAGCCTTGGCGGCCTGGAGCCGGCCATCGTCACCCAGGTCGAAAAAACCGGCCTCAAGGTGCTGACCCGCAGCGGCCAGGAAGAGCAGGTGGCCTGGGACACCATGAAATGGGCGCGCCCGTTCATCAACAGCAACTCCCAGGGCCGTGCGCCGCAGTCGCCGGCAGACGTGGCCCAGGTCGGCGACCTGGTGCGCCTGCAGCGCCTGGAGGATGGCAAGTTCAAGTTCAGCCAGGTACCTGGCGCGCAGAGTGCGCTGGTCACCCTCGACCCTTACAACGGCGCCATCCGCGCCCTGGTCGGCGGCTTCTCGTTCGAGCAGAGCAACTACAACCGCGCCATGCAGGCCAAGCGTCAGCCGGGCTCGAGCTTCAAACCGTTCATCTACAGCGCCGCCCTGGACAGTGGCTACACCGCATCCAGCCTGGTCAACGATGCACCGATCGTGTTCGTCGACGAGTACCTGGACAAGGTCTGGCGACCGAAGAACGACACCAACACCTTCCTTGGCCCGATCCGCATGCGCGAAGCGCTGTACAAGTCGCGCAACCTGGTGTCGATCCGCCTGCTGCAGGCCATGGGCGTGGACCGCACCATCGACTACATCGCCAAGTTCGGCTTCAACAAGCAGGACCTGCCGCGCAACCTGTCGCTGGCACTGGGCACCGCCACCCTGACCCCGATGGAAATCGCCACAGGCTGGAGCACTTTCGCCAACGGCGGTTACAAGATCACCCCGTACCTGATCGAACGCATCGAAAGCCGCAGCGGCGAGACGTTGTTCACCGCCAACCCGGCCCGGGTACCGCAAGGTGCCGAGGACCAGGCAGGTGTGGCCGCGCCCGAACAGCCGATCAGCACCGCTGCCATGCCGGGCGAGGCACCCGCCGCCTTCAGCCCGGTGGCGTCTGCACCGCAGGCGCCGGCCGTGGCCGAGCAGATCATCGACGGGCGCACCACCTACATCCTCACCAGCATGCTGCAGGACGTGATCAAGCGCGGTACCGGCCGCCGGGCGCTGGCCCTGGGCCGCACCGACCTGGCAGGCAAGACCGGTACCACCAACGAGTCCAAGGACGCCTGGTTCTCCGGCTACAACGCCGACTACGTGACCACCGTGTGGGTCGGTTTCGACCAGCCCGAAACCCTTGGTCGCCGCGAGTACGGCGGCACCGCGGCACTGCCGATCTGGATGAGCTTCATGGGCGCAGCACTCAAGGACAAGCCTGCGCATGCCCCGGCAGAGCCGGAAGGCATCCTCAGCCTGCGCGTCGACCCGGTCAGCGGCCGTGCCGCTTCGCCGAGCACGCCGAATGCCTACTTCGAGCTGTTCAAGGCCGAAGACTCGCCGCCGTCGGTGGACGAACTGGGCACTGGCGCAGCACCGGGCAGCCCGTTGCCGGCGGATGAAGCGGCGCCGATGGATCTGTTCTGAAGGTTAACGCCATCCGTGTAGGAGCGGCCTTGTGTCGCGAAAGGGCCGCAAAGCGGACCCAGCAATGTCTGCTTGATGCATGAACCCCGGGGGCGCTTCGCACCCCTTTCGCGACACAAGGCCGCTCCTACAAGGGACCGCATCATCAGTGCAGCGTGTAAACAAAAAGCCCCGGCTCATACGAGCCGGGGCTTTTTGTGTCGCCAGGCAGCAATCAGCCTTTGAACACGTCATCCACGCTGGTCAGCGGGTAGTGCTTCGGATACGGCAGGGTAGCCACGCCGGATTCGATGGCGGCCTTGGCCACAGCGTCGGAAACGACGGTGATCAGGCGAGCGTCCAGCGGCTTCGGAATGATGTACTCACGACCAAATTCCAGAGCCTGTACGCCGTAGGCTTCGCACACTTCCTTCGGCACTGGCAGCTTGGCCAGGTCTTTCAGGGCGATGGCGGCGGCGATTTTCATTTCTTCGTTGATGCGCTTGGCGCGAACGTCCAGGGCACCACGGAAGATGAACGGGAAGCCCAGTACGTTGTTGACCTGGTTCGGGTAGTCGGAACGACCGGTAGCCATGATCACGTCGCTGCGAGTGGCATGCGCCAGCTCTGGCGAGATTTCCGGGTCCGGGTTCGAGCAGGCGAACACGATCGGGTTGGCAGCCATCGACTTCAGGCCTTCGGCGCTCAGCAGGTTCGGGCCGGACAGGCCTACGAACACGTCGGCACCGTCGAGGGCGTCAGCCAGGGTGCGCTTGTCGGTGGCGTGGGCGAACTGCGCCTTGTACTGGTTCAGGTCGTCACGGCCAGCGTGGATCACGCCGCTGCGGTCGATCATGTAGATGTTCTCGACCTTGGCGCCCATGCTCACCAGCAGCTTCATGCAGGAGATGGCAGCAGCGCCGGCACCCAGGCAGACGATCTTGGCGTCTTCCAGCTTCTTGCCGGCGATTTCCAGGGCGTTGATCATGCCGGCCGCGGTCACGATGGCGGTACCGTGCTGGTCATCGTGGAATACCGGGATGTCGCACTGTTCGATCAGGGTGCGCTCGATTTCGAAGCACTCAGGCGCCTTGATGTCTTCGAGGTTGATGCCACCGAAGGTGATCGAGATGCGGCGAACGGTGTCGATGAACGCCTGCGGGCTTTCCGATTCCACTTCGATGTCGAACACGTCGATACCGGCGAAACGCTTGAACAGAACACCCTTGCCTTCCATGACCGGCTTGGAAGCCAGTGGGCCGAGGTCACCCAGACCGAGGATGGCGGTGCCATCGGAAATCACCGCAACCAGGTTGCCTTTGCCGGTGTATTTGTAAGCCAGCTCTGGATCACGGCCGATTTCACGCACGGGCTCAGCAACACCTGGGCTGTAGGCCAGAGCGAGGTCACGGGCGGTGGCGGTGGGCTTGGAAAGTTCGACGCTCAGTTTCCCCGGACGAGGTTGAGCGTGATATTCGAGAGCGGCGGTTTTCAGGTCTGACATGGTGGGCATTCCGCTATTTACTGTTCTGACGGACCGCCGAGGATACGCAAAGAGCCGGGGAGCCACAAGACTGGTCGGTCACTTGTGTCAAGGCCTTTAGCCTACGACTTTACGCTATAACCCACGGGGCATACGGCTAACAGTGTGTACAATCCAATAGCGAAATGTCTACATCTTTTAGCCTGAAATGCGTTCCAACATGCTCGGATCGGTCAACGGCAACAGCCAGCGTCGCTGCCCGGGCTTGAGGCCGCCCTTGCGGGAACGATCCAGCACCCAGCCACGCGCCTCGACTTGGCGTCCCTTGAGGTTATCGAAGAAGCTGGCGGGGAAGTTGCGCTGCAGACGAGCGGGAACCTGCAGCACCACCGCACCGTCCAGGTTCAGCCAGACCCCGCCACGGTTGCGCTCCACGCCTTCGATGCGGCCCGCAATGACCGCGAAACCCGACTGCCGGACATCCCCGGCACGCACCACCGGCGAACGACGCCACAGCCCGGAGCCAGCCTTGCGCGCAGCCTGCTCGGCAAGCTGCTGGCAAGCGCTGAGGCGCACATTTGGGGCAACCGCGACGCGATAGCCCAAGCCCTCGCTGAGCAACTGTGCTTCGATATTGTCGCCATTGCGGCCGTAGATATGCGCCAGCGTGCGGCCGTATTTGTCCCTGGCCTCTACGCCCGGCTCCAGCCCGATACGCCCGTCGCTGGCTTTGACCAAGGCCTGCAAACGCTGCCTGGCGGCCTCGGCATAGGGCTCGCTGGTGCGCCCGTTACGGCCGATTTCCGGGGCATTGATGCCGATCAGTCGCACGCTGCGGCCATCGACCAGACGCAAGGTATCGCCATCGACCACCTGGCGCACCGCCACCTGCTGAGGGCTGCCTGGTAGCGGGCAGAACGCCAGGGCCGGGAAATGCCAGATGACGCCCATAAAAAAGGCGCCCACAAGGGGCGCCTTTTTTTGCAGCAATGCGAAACCCGAGGGGTTCGCCATGCGCATGATTACTTCTTGGTACCGAACATACCGAAGCGATCGGCGAACTTCTGTACGCGACCACCGGTGTCCAGGACTTTCTGCTTACCGGTGTAGAACGGGTGGCACAGGTTGCAAACGTCGATCGCCAGGGTGCTGCCCAGGGTCGAACGGGTTTCAAACTTGTTGCCGCAGCTGCAGGTGACTGCAACTACTTCGTAGTTCGGATGAATATCTGCTTTCATGGTCACTTCCTCGAGCTGCGTGCCGCCACCCAACACCAATTGTTGAATACCGCACGTAATTAGGCGGCGAATAATACCAGAGCATCACGCCAACGCAAGTTGTCGCTTGCACCGACCGTCGTCTGCTAGGCTCGCCAGTCTTTGAAACGCCCTCCGAGACTTTCCGCGTGTCCGACGTCATCCTGCGCCTTGCCCTGCCCTCCCCGCTGCGTCGCCTGTTCGACTACAAGGCGCCGGCAAGCATGGCGCGCCAGGCCTTGACCCCGGGCATGCGCATTCGCGTGCCATTTGGCCGCCGCGAAATGATCGGCGTGCTGGTGGAGGTGTGCGAGCAGAGCGAAGTGCCCGCCGACAAGCTCAAGCCGGCCAGCGCCCTGCTCGACCCGGTGTCGCCGATCCCGCCGTCGCTGTTCAAGTTGTGCCTGTGGACCGCCCAGTACTACCAACACAGCCTGGGTGACACCCTGAGCTGGGCCTTGCCGACCCTGCTGCGCCAGGGCGAACCCGCCGAGATGCGCCAGGAGCGCTTCTGGCACGTCGCCCCCGGCGCTCGTCTGGAAGACCCGCGCATCGCCCGCGCACCACGCCAGCGCGATGCCCTCAAGACCCTGGCCCAGCACCCGCACGGCGTGGCCCACAGCCTGCTGGCCAAGCTCAACCTGAACAAGGACAGCCTGGACCTGCTGCTGGCCAAGGACCTGGTGCAGATCGAGGTCCGCCGCCACTTGCCGTCGCTGCGCCACGAACACTGGCTGGCACAGCCGGAACTGCCGCTCAACGAAGAGCAACGCGGCGCCTTCGACGCCGTGCGCGAAGGCTTTGGCGGCTTCGGCGCCTTCCTGCTGGCCGGTGTCACCGGCAGCGGCAAGACCGAGGTGTACCTGCAGCTGATCCGCGAAACACTGGAAGCCGGCAAGCAGGCCCTGGTGCTGATCCCGGAGATCAACCTCGGCCCGCAGACCCTGGCCCGCTTCGAGCAACGCTTCAACGCCCGCATCGCCCTGCTGCATTCGGCGGTGAACGACCGCGAACGCCTGGATGCCTGGCTGGCAGCCAGGGACGGCGAGGCCGACATCATCATCGGCACCCGCTCGGCGCTGTTCACGCCGATGAAGAACCCCGGCCTGATCATCATCGACGAGGAGCACGACGGTTCCTATAAACAGCAGGAAGGCCTGCGCTACCACGCCCGCGACCTGGCGCTGGTGCGCGCCCACCAGGAAAACGTCCCGATCCTGCTCGGTTCTGCCACGCCATCGCTGGAAACCCTGCACAACGCCCTGACCGGTCGCTACCGCCTGCTGCGCATGAACCAGCGCGCCGGCGGTGCCCGCCCGCCACGCATGCTGCGCCTGGATGTGAAGAGCCTGCCGCTGGACAGCGGCATCAGCGGCCCACTGCAGCAGGCCATCCGCCAAACCCTGGAAGCGGGCCAGCAAGTGCTGGTGTTCCTCAACCGCCGCGGTTTCGCCCCGACCTTGCTTTGCCACGATTGCGGCTGGCTGTCCGAATGCCCGCGCTGCGATGCGCGCATGACCGTGCACCAGCGCTCCGGCGTGCTGCGTTGCCACCATTGCGGCTATGACGAGCACCTGCCGCAGCAGTGCCCGCAGTGCAACCACGTTGACCTGCGCCCGGTCGGCGCCGGCACCGAGCGTGCCGAGGAACGCCTGAAAGTGCTGTTCCCGGATTACCCGATCCTGCGTGTGGACCGCGACAGCACGGCGCGCAAGGACGCCATGCACAACCTGTTCAGCACCATCCAGCGCGGCCAGCCGAGCATCCTCGTCGGCACCCAGATGCTCGCCAAGGGCCATCACTTCCCGCGGGTGACCCTGGTGGCCATCCTCGATGCCGATGGCGGGCTGTTCTCCGGCGATTTCCGCGCCAGCGAACGCATGGCACAGCTGATCGTGCAGGTTGCCGGGCGGGCCGGGCGAGCCGAGGAACCCGGCAAGGTCATCATCCAGACCCACCTGGCCGACCATCCGCTGCTGGTGCAGCTTACCGAGCAGGGCTACTTCGCCTTCGCCGAGCAGGCCCTGGACGAACGCCGCGCCGCCGGGCTGCCGCCTTACTCGCACCTGGCGCTGCTGCGCGCCGAAGCGCACAAGCCCGGGCAGGCCGAAGGTTTCCTCGACGAGGCCTGCGCCGCCGCCGAGCGCCTGGTGGCCGAACAGCGCCTGCCCGGCATCGAGTTGCTGGGGCCGGTGCCAGCACCGATGGAGCGCCGCGCCGGGCGCTTCCGCGCGCAACTGTTGATACAGGCCAATACGCGGGCGCCTTTGCATCGACTGATCAGCGCCTGGTTGCTAGTGTTGGAGCAGATGCCGAGCGGGCGCCAGGTGCGGTGGTCGCTGGATGTCGATCCAGTCGACCTGTACTGACGTTGGGGCTGCTCTGCAGCCCATCGCGGCACAAGGCCGCTCCTACACGGGGGCGCGTAACGCCTGTAGGAGCGGCCTTGTGTCGCGATGGGCCGCAAAGCGGCCCCGGCATTCTCAAGGCAAGCAACCCCCAAAGGTTGGCAACCCGCCCCCAGCCACGGATAATGCCCAGTTTTTCCACCTGCGCATCCAAGCGCTCCACCGCGCTTGCGGTCGAAAAGAGATCCCCATGAAAGACACCATTCGCCAGCTGATCCAGCAAGCCCTCACCCAACTCGTCACCGACGGTGTGCTGCCTGAAGGGCTGTCGCCGGCGATCCAGGTGGAAAACGCCCGGGACAAGACCCACGGCGACTTCGCCAGCAACATCGCCATGATGCTGGCCAAGCCGGCCGGCATGAAGCCGCGCGACCTGGCCGAGAAACTGATCAATGCCCTGCCGGCCAGCGCCGACATCAGCAAGGTCGAGATCGCCGGCCCCGGCTTCCTCAACTTCTTCCAGAACACCGACGCCCTGGCCAACCGCCTGGATGCCGCACTGGCCGACGCCCACCTGGGCGCGCGCAAGGCCGGCCCTGCGCAAAAGGTTGTGATCGACATGTCGGCACCCAACCTGGCCAAGGAGATGCACGTCGGCCACCTGCGTTCGACCATCATCGGTGACAGCGTGGCGCGCGTGCTGGAGTTCCTCGGCGATGACGTGATCCGCCAGAACCACGTGGGCGACTGGGGCACCCAGTTCGGCATGCTGCTGGCCTACCTGGAAGAAAACCCGATCACCAGCGACGAGCTGTCGGACCTGGAAAACTTCTATCGCGCCGCCAAGAAGCGCTTCGACGAATCCGAAGAGTTCGCCACCCGTGCCCGTGGCCTGGTGGTCAAGCTGCAGGCCGGCGACCCGGACTGCATGGCCCTGTGGACGCGCTTCAAGGACATTTCGCTGTCGCACTGCCAGAAGACCTACGAGCTGCTCAACGTCAAGCTGACCATGGCCGACGTGATGGGTGAAAGCGCCTACAACGACGACCTGGCCAACGTGGTCGCCGACCTCAAGGCCAGGGGCCTGCTGGTCGAAGACCAGGGCGCCCAGTGCGTGTTCCTCGACGAGTTCAAGAACAGCGAAGGCGAACCACTGCCGGTGATCGTGCAGAAGGCCGACGGTGGCTACCTGTACGCCACCACCGACCTGGCTGCCGTGCGCTACCGCAGCAACGTGCTCAAGGCAGACCGCGCCCTGTACTTCGTCGACCAGCGCCAGGCCCTGCACTTCAATCAGGTGTTCGAAGTTGCACGCCGCGCAGGCTTCGTCGGCCACCCGATGCAGATGGAGCACATGGGCTTCGGCACCATGAACGGCGCCGATGGCCGCCCGTTCAAGACCCGTGACGGCGGCACCGTGAAGCTGATCGACCTGCTCACCGAGGCCAAGGAGCGCGCCTACGCGCTGGTCAAGGAAAAGAACCCGAGCCTGGCCGACGAAGAACTGCGCCACATCGGCGAAGTGGTGGGCATTGGCGCAGTGAAGTACGCCGACCTGTCCAAGCACCGCACCAGCGACTACAGCTTCAACTTCGAGCTGATGCTCAACTTCGAAGGCAACACCGCGCCTTACCTGCTGTACGCCTACACCCGCGTGGCCGGCGTATTCCGCAAACTGGGCAAGGGCTTCGATGAAGTCGACGGCAACATCGTGCTGCAGGCTGCCCACGAGCAAGACCTGGCCGCGCGCCTGGCGCAGTTTGGCGAAATCCTCAACAACGTCGCCGACAAGGGCACGCCGCACGTGCTGTGCAGCTACCTGTACGACCTGGCCGGCCTGTTCTCCAGCTTCTACGAGAATTGCCCGATTCTTGCCGCCGAAACCCCGCAGCAGCAGCAGAGCCGCCTGCGCCTGGCGGCGCTGACCGGCCGCACTCTCAAGCAAGGTCTGGAACTGCTCGGCCTGGAAACCCTGGAGCGCATGTAAGTTGGCTGCCAAGAAAAAACCCGCACCCAAACGCGGCGCCAGCCGCCAGACGGCGCCGGCCAAGCAGCCGATTCCCGGTTGGGTATGGCTGGCGGTCGGCCTGACCGTAGGCGCGTTCATCGTGTTCCTGATGAAGCTCGAGCCCGGTGGCGAAGACATCAAGCGCACCAAGCCCGAGCAGCAGAAGGCGGAGAAAGTGGCCGAAGCCGGCAAGCCGGCGCAGGCCACCCCGCAGCAGCCGGTGAAGCCGAAGTACGACTTCTACACGCTGCTGCCGGAGTCCGAGGTGATCGTGCCGCCGGAGGCCGTGCCAGAGAAGACGCCACCTGTCCCGGCCCAGCCGGTGACCCCGGTGACGCCGGCCGAAGCGGCGAAGATCGACACGGCGCGAGCCCAGGCGGCGCTGATGGGCCAGACCCCGCCACCGGCACCACCGGTGATCAAGCCGGCGGCAACCACCCAGTTCTTCCTGCAGGCTGGTTCGTTCCGCAAGCAGGCCGATGCCGACAAGGTGCGCGCGCAGATCATCCTGCTGGGCCAGTCGGTGAAGGTGGAGTCGGGCACGGTCAAGGACGAAACCTGGTACCGCGTACTGGTGGGGCCGTTCAGCAACCGCGAGCAGCTGACCGGGGCGCAGAAGCAACTGGCTGGGGCAGGTTTCAGCAACCTGCTGCTGCAACAGCGGCAGACCCGTCAGTAACCTGCATTCGGGGGGCGCTTTGCGCCCCTATCGCGACACAAGGCCGCTCCTACAATGTGCGGGTAAACCTGAAAGTCGGGTTTACGCGATCCCTGTAGGAGCGGCCTTGTGTCGCGATAGGGCTGCAAAGCAGCCCCCATGTGAACTCAACCCCGCCCCGCATTCCGCTCGGAAACCTGGCTGTTCAGCGTCCAGAAGTCATACAGCACCCCCACCAGGAACAGCCCGCCGGTAAAGAAGTAGATGATCGCGGTGATCCACTTGCCCTGATACAGCCGGTGCAGCCCAAACACCCCGAGGAAGGTCAGCAGGATCCAGGCGATGTTGTAGTCAATGCGCCCGGACTGGAACCTGAGGTCGGCTTCACGGTCCATGGACGGGATCAGGAACAGGTCGATCAACCAGCCGATACCCAGCAGGCCCAGGGTGAAGAACCAGATGGTGCCGGTTACCGGCTTGCCGTAATAGAAACGATGCGACCCGGTAAAGCCGAAAATCCATAGCAGGTAGCCAATGGTCTTGCTGTGGGTGTCGTGAAACGGCGCCCCCTGTTGATAACTGTTCATTCATAGCCCCCGTGGGTTATCCGAAAATTTTCTAAGAAAAAATGTGACTTTCTTGTCGCAGGCCGACGTACGGCACCTGGGCAATCGACCAACGGATCAAAGATTGATCAAAAAGCTGTTATAAAGTTGCGCGCCCAACACATAACTATTCATAAGAGCTTCATCTATGCCGCCTTTACTCAAGACATGGCTGACCCTCTGCCTATTATTGCCCCTGGCCGCCCACGCCACCAATCGTGAGCAACGTCTTCCCAATGGTTTTACCGGCTACACCACCAATGCCTCGGTAAGACACGCACCGGTCAAGCAGACCGCGCTGCGCACCCGCCCAAGCAATGCCGCCAGCAGCCGCAGCGTGCCCGGTGCGCCGGTCGCCGCCATGTCGCCGAAGCAGAGCAGCGATGTGCTCAGCCGTGCGGTGAATGTACTCGGCACCCCTTATGTCTGGGGCGGCAGCAGCCCGAAGAAAGGCTTCGACTGCAGCGGGCTGGTCAAATACGCCTTCAACGACGTCGCCGACGTCGACCTGCCGCGCACCTCCAATGCCATGGCCCAGGGCCATGGCGTCAAGGTAGCCAAGGGTGACCTGAAGCCAGGTGACCTGATCTTCTTCAACATCAAGAGCCGCCGGGTGAACCACGTTGCCATCTACCTGGGCAACGACCGCTTCATCCATGCTCCACGCCGTGGCAAGCGGGTAAGCATCGACACCCTGAGCAAGCCTTACTGGCAGAAGCATTACGTGGTGGCCAAGCGAGTGCTGCCGAAAGAACAGCAGCAGCTGAACCTGGCCAAGCGCTGATCTGATCGGCGCTCTCCTGTCCGGGCCTCTTCGCGGGTAAACCCGCCCCCACAGGTACACCACAGCATTCGAAGGCTGTGTTATCCATGTGGGAGCGGGTTCACCCGCGAAAGGGCCAGCACAGGCACTATAGATCGCTGATCAGCCCCCTCTCCTTCAACCCCCGCATCGCCCTTTCCATCGTCCGCATCCCGTCCGCACCACCCGCCTGCATCACCGAGCACAACTGCGCCATCCGCCCTTCCCGAACCAGGTTACGCACCGCTGACGTCACCACCAGCACTTCCCGCGCAGCAACCCGCCCACCGCCCGCACGCCTGACCAGCACCTGCGCCACCACCAGGCGCAACGACTCGGCCAGCATCGCCCGCACCAGCGGCTTCTCTTCGGCAGCGAACACCTCCACCAACCGGTCAATACTGCTCACCGCCGAACGCGTATGCACGGTCGCCAGCACCAGGTGCCCAGTCTCGGCCGCTCGCAAAGCCAGGCGAATGGTTTCCAGGTCGCGCAGCTCACCGATCATGATCACATCCGGGTCCTGACGCAGGGCACTGCGCAGCCCCTGGGCGAACCCACCGCAATGGCGGCCGACCTCACGCTGGTTGACCAGGCTGCGCTGGCTACTGTGGATAACCTCGACAGGGTCTTCGAGGGTGATGATATGCAGAGCCCGATCGCGGTTCAGTTGGTCAAGCAGTGTCGCCAAGGTGCTGGACTTGCCGCTGCCGGTCGGCCCACCCACGAGGATCAAGCCATCGCTGCACTGCGCAACAGCTTGAAACACATCCCCCAGGTCGAGTTCATCGAGCGTGGCGATATGCCACGGGATCAGGCGAAAGGTGGCCGCAGGGCCATGCAACTGGCGAAACAGGTTCAGCCGAAAGCGCCCCAGCACCGGCAATTCCAGCGCCATGTCCAGCTCATCACCCTGGGCCCACTGTCGGCGCTGGTCTTCATCCAGCATGGGTGCCATGCCCTCGGTCAAGGCGGCAGGGCCCAAGGTCGGCAGGGCCATGCGCTGCAGCTCGCCATCCAGGCGCAACATCGGTATCTGGCCCGCCGCCAGATGCAGGTCGGAAGCCCCCGCATCCACGGCCCGGGCCAACAGGTCGGTCACATCCATGAGACTCCCCAAAGGCCTTCAAGTAGGTAGAATGCCGCAAACCCCACAGCCGCCGGCATCAGTCCATGTCCACCCTAGCAGACAACCTTTCCGCTATTTCCGCCCGTATCGCCAGCGCTGCCCAGGCTGCCGGGCGTGAACCGGCCAGCGTCCAGTTGCTGGCCGTGAGCAAGACCAAGCCAGCCAGCGCCATCCGCGAGATCCACGCCGCCGGCGTGTACGATTTCGGGGAAAACTACCTACAGGAAGCGCTGACAAAGCAGCAGGCGCTCGGCGACCTGCCCTTGATCTGGCACTTCATCGGCCCCATTCAGTCGAACAAGACCAAAGCCATCGCCGAGCATTTCGACTGGGTACATTCCGTGGACCGCCTGAAAATCGCCCAACGCCTCTCGGAGCAGCGCCCGGCCGGGCTGGTGCCACTGAACATCTGTCTGCAGGTGAACGTCAGCGGCGAAGACAGCAAATCTGGCTGCGCCCCCGCCGACCTGCCGGCCCTGGCCAAGGCGGTAGCCGCGCTGCCCAGCCTGCGCCTGCGCGGGCTGATGGCCATCCCAGAACCCACTGATGACCGCGCCGCCCAGGAAGCTGCCTTCGCCACCCTGCGCCAATTGCAGGAAGGCCTTGGCCTTGGCCTGGACACCCTGTCCATGGGCATGAGCCACGACCTGGAAGCGGCCATTGCACAGGGTGCGACCTGGGTGCGTATCGGTACCGCCCTGTTCGGTGCCCGCGACTACGGGCAGCCCTGATTCCATGCTTTACTCACTCTTTCCCACAAGGACCTGACATGAGCAAGACTCGTATTGCCTTCATCGGCGCCGGCAACATGGCCGCCAGCCTGATCGGTGGTCTGCGTGCCCAGGGCCTGGACGCCTCGCAGATCCGCGCCAGCGACCCGGGCGCCGAGACCCGCAGCCGCATCCAGGCCGAGCACGGCATCGAAACCTTCGAGAACAACGCCCAGGCCATCGATGGTGCCGACGTCATCGTCCTGGCGGTCAAGCCCCAGGTCATGAAAGCCGTGTGCCAAGCCCTGCAACCAAACCTGCAGGATGGCCAGCTGATCGTTTCCATCGCCGCCGGCATCACCTGCGCCAGCCTGCAAAGCTGGGTCGGCGCTCGCCCGGTGGTGCGCTGCATGCCCAACACCCCGGCACTGCTGCGCCAAGGCGTCAGCGGCCTGTACGCCACCGCGGAAGTATCCAGCGAACAACGCCAACAGGCCGAGCAACTGCTGTCGGCCGTGGGCACCGCCCTGTGGCTGGAGCAGGAGCAGCAACTGGACGCCGTGACGGCTGTCTCCGGCAGCGGCCCGGCGTATTTCTTCCTGCTGATCGAAGCCATGACCGCGGCAGGCGAAAAGCTTGGCCTGCCACGTGAAACCGCCTCGCAGCTGACCCTGCAGACAGCCTTGGGCGCCGCACGCATGGCGGTTGCCAGCGATGTCGATGCTGCCGAACTGCGCCGCCGTGTCACCTCGCCTGCCGGCACTACCGAAGCGGCGATCAAGTCGTTCCAGGCCAGCGGCTTCGAAGCCATCGTCGAACAGGCGCTGCAGGCTGCGGCTACACGTTCCGCCGAGCTGGCCGAACAACTGGGCAAATAAGGAGCCTTAGATGAATGCACTGTCCGGCGCCGCGATCTTCGTGGTGCAAACCCTGGTCAGCCTGTACCTGGTGATCGTCCTGCTGCGCTTCGTGCTGCAGCTGGTCAAGGCCAATTTCTACAACCCGCTGTGCCAGTTCGCCGTACGCGCCACACAACCGCTGCTCAAGCCGATCCGCCGGGTCATCCCCAGCGTTGGTGGGCTGGATACCTCGTCGCTGCTGTTGTCGGTGGTCATCCAGGCGTTGCTGATGGCTTTCGTGCTGATGGTCACCTACGGCACCTTCGGTGACATCCTGCACCTGCTGATGTGGGCCATCATCGGTATCACCTCGCTGTTCCTGAAGATTTTCTGGGTGGCGATGATCGTCATGGTGATCGTGTCCTGGGTTGCTCCCAACAGCCACAACCCGGCGGCCGAACTGGCCTACCAGATCAGCGAACCGGTGCTGGCACCGTTCCGCCGCATCGTGCCCAACCTGGGCGGCATGGACATCTCGCCGATCTTCGCCTTCCTCGCGATCCAGGTAATCCAGTCGTTCGTCATGCCGCCGCTGGCCGCCTACGCCGGCATGCCACAAGAGCTGTGGCGGATGATCTGAGCCTCACCTGACCCGGGTTGCTTCCAGCGACAAGCCTCTGCTTGCCGCTGGGGGTAGCGCTCTTTAGACTTACGCCTCCGTCAAGCGTGAGCAGGGTCGATGTCCACTGTCTTTCCCGAAGATTCCGTCGGTCTGGTAGTACCGCAAACCGCCCGGTTCGATGAACCGCTAGCACTGGCTTGTGGCCGCTCCCTGGCCAGTTACGAACTGGTCTACGAGACCTATGGCACCCTGAACGCCAGCGCGAGCAACGCCGTGCTGATCTGCCATGCCCTTTCCGGCCACCACCATGCCGCTGGCTACCATGCCGCCACCGACCGCAAGCCGGGCTGGTGGGACAGCTGCATCGGCCCTGGCAAGCCGATCGACACCAACCGCTTCTTCGTGGTCAGCCTGAACAACCTGGGCGGCTGCAACGGCAGCACCGGCCCCAGCAGCATCAACCCGGCCACCGGCAAGCCCTATGGCGCCGACTTCCCGGTGCTGACCGTGGAAGACTGGGTGCACAGCCAGGTGCGTCTCGCCGAGCGCCTGGGCATCCAGCAGTGGGCCGCCGTGGTCGGTGGCAGCCTGGGTGGCATGCAGGCGCTGCAGTGGACCATCAGCTACCCCGAGCGCGTGCGCCATTGCGTCGACATCGCCTCGGCGCCCAAGCTGTCGGCACAGAACATCGCCTTCAACGAAGTGGCACGCCAGGCCATCCTCACCGACCCCGAATTCCACGGTGGTTCGTTCCAGGACCAGGGCGTGATCCCCAAGCGCGGCCTGATGCTGGCGCGAATGGTCGGCCACATCACCTACCTGTCGGACGACTCGATGGGTGAAAAATTCGGCCGCGAGCTGAAGAGCGACAAGCTCAACTACGACTTCCACAGCGTCGAATTCCAGGTCGAGAGCTACCTGCGCTACCAGGGCGAGGAGTTTTCCGGGCGCTTCGACGCCAACACCTACCTGCTGATGACCAAGGCGCTGGACTACTTCGACCCCGCCGCCGCCCAGGGCGGCGACCTGGCGGCCACCCTGGCCCACGTCAAGGCGGATTACTGCATCATGTCGTTCACCACCGACTGGCGCTTCTCCCCGGCCCGTTCGCGCGAGATCGTCGACGCCCTGATGGCCGCGCGCAAGAACGTCTGCTACCTGGAGATCGACTCGCCTTACGGGCACGACGCCTTCCTGATCCCCACGCCTCGCTACATGCAGGGTTTCTCGAACTACATGAACCGCATTGCCATCTGAGGACAGCATGAGAGCCGATCTGGAAATCATCCACGACTGGATCCCCGCCGGTAGCCGGGTACTCGACCTGGGCTGCGGCAGCGGCGAACTGCTGGCCTCGCTGCGCGACCGCAAGCAGGTCACCGGCTATGGCCTGGAGATCGACGCCGACAACATCGCCGCCTGCGTGGCCAAGGGCGTCAACGTCATCGAGCAGGACCTGGACAAGGGCCTGGGCAACTTCGCCAGCAACAGTTTCGACGTGGTGATCATGACCCAGGCCCTGCAGGCCGTGGAGTACCCCGACCGCATCCTGGACGAGATGCTGCGCGTGGGCCGCCAGTGCATCATCACCTTCCCCAACTTCGGCCACTGGCGTTGCCGCTGGTACCTGGCGACCAAAGGCCGCATGCCGGTTTCGGACTTCATGCCGTACACCTGGTACAACACGCCAAACATCCACTTCTGCACCTTCGCCGACTTCGAAGAGCTGTGCCACGAGCGCCGCGCCAAGGTGCTAGACCGCCTGGCGGTCGACCACTTGCACCGCAACGGGTGGGGTGGCCGGCTTTGGCCTAATCTTCTAGGTGAGATCGGCATCTACCGCGTCAGCAGCCCGGGCCTGCAAGAACATCAGCTCGCGGTCTGACGCCCACCGGAGGAATCACCCCATGCGTCGCCTAGCCCTGTTCCTGATCAGCCTGTGCCTGGCCCTGCCGGTACTGGCTGCCGATGCTGCCCGTCCCGAGCGCAAGGAAGTGTTTGGCGATGTGACGGTGCACTACAGCGCGTTCACCTCGAGCATGCTGACACCGGAGGTGGCCGCAGCCACCGGCCTGGTACGCAGCAAGAACCAGGGCGTACTCAACATCGCCGTGCTCAAGGCCAACAAGCCCGCCACGGCGGTGGTCAGCGGCACGGTCAAGGACCTGACCGGGCGCAGCAGCCCGCTGTCATTCAAGCAGATCACCGAACAGGGCGCGGTGTACTACATCGCCCAGTTCAAGATCGACCAGGCAGAAACCGTCACCTTCGACCTGAATATCGAAACCGGCGGCATCAGCAACTCCCTCAGCTTCAATCAGGACGTTTTCCCAGGCGAATGATGAATTTCCAGCAACTCGTATTGGCCAGCCACAACGCCGGCAAACTCAAGGAACTCCAGGCCATGCTCGGCGCGTCCGTGCAACTGCGCTCGATCGGCGAGTTCAGCCAGGTCGAGCCGGAAGAAACCGGCCTGTCGTTCGTCGAGAACGCCATCCTCAAGGCGCGCAATGCCGCACGCATTTCCGGCCTGCCGGCCCTGGCCGACGATTCGGGCCTGGCGGTGGATTTCCTCGGCGGCGCGCCGGGCATCTACTCGGCGCGCTATGCCGACGGCAAGGGTGACGCGGCGAACAACGCCAAGCTGCTCGAAGCACTGAAAGACGTGCCTGAAGCCGAGCGCGGCGCACAGTTCGTCTGCGTCCTGGCACTGGTGCGCCATGCCGACGACCCGCTGCCGATTCTGTGCGAAGGCCTGTGGCACGGGCGCATCATGTTCGAGGCCAGTGGCGAGCACGGCTTTGGCTACGACCCGCTGTTCTGGGTACCGGAGCGCAGCTGCTCCAGCGCCGACCTGGCCCCTGTGGACAAGAACCAGCTCAGCCACCGCGCCCGCGCCATGGCCCTGCTGCGCCAACGTCTGGGCCTGGCATGATCGAAACGCTGTCCACCCCCGGCGCGGCGGGCTTCACCAGCCTGCCGCCGCTGGCGCTGTACATCCACATCCCGTGGTGCGTACGCAAATGCCCTTACTGCGACTTCAACTCCCACGCTGCCGGGCCTGAACTGCCGGAAGATGCCTACGTTGCCGCCCTGCTGACCGACCTCGACCAGGAACTGGCCGCCGTGCAAGGCCGGCCGATCAGCTCGATCTTCTTCGGCGGCGGTACCCCGAGCCTGTTCAGTGCCGACGCCCTTGGCCGACTGCTGCGTGGCGTAGAGCAACGCATCCCGTTTGCGCCGGACATCGAAATCACCCTGGAGGCCAACCCGGGCACGTTCGAGCAGGACAAGTTCAAGGCCTACCGGCAAACCGGTATCAACCGTCTGTCCATCGGTGTGCAAAGCTTCCAGCCAGCCAAACTGCAGGCGCTGGGGCGTATCCACAATGGCGATGAAGCGGTCCGCGCCGCCGGCATGGCACGCGCCGCCGGTTTCGACAACTTCAACATGGACCTGATGCACGGCCTTCCCGACCAGTCGCTCGACGACGCGCTGGGCGACCTGCGCCAGGCCATCGACCTGGGGCCGACGCACCTGTCGTGGTACCAGCTGACCGTGGAGCCGAACACGGTGTTCTGGAACCAGCCGCCCGAGCTGCCCGAGGACGACATCCTCTGGGATATCCAGGAGGCCGGCCAGGCACTGATGGCCGAACACGGCTTCCGCCAGTACGAGGTCTCGGCCTATGCCCAGGCGGGGCGCGCTGCCCGGCACAACCTCAACTACTGGCGCTTTGGCGACTTCATCGGCATCGGCGCTGGTGCCCACGGCAAGCTGACCTTCGCCGACGGGCGCATCCTGCGCACGTGGAAAACCCGCCTGCCCAAGGACTACCTGAACCTGGCCAAGCCGTTCAAGGCCGGCGAAAAGCTGCTGCCAGTCGACGAGCTGCCGTTCGAGTTCCTGATGAACGCCCTGCGCCTGACCGATGGGGTGGAAGCCGAACTGTTCACCCAACGCACCGGTTTGCCGCTGGCACAACTGCGCGAGGCACGCCGCGCGGCCGAACAAAAGGGCCTTTTGCAGGTCGAACCGGATCGACTGGTGGCCACGCCGAGGGGCCAGTTGTTCCTCAATGACCTGCTGCAGTATTTCTTGACCTAAGGATGACCCATGGATCTGGTACTTGATCTGCTCGCGACGGTTTCTCGCTGGAGCCGCAGCAACCTGTCGGAGATTTCACTGGCCTTGGTAGGCTGCCTGCTGGTGCTTTTCGGCACCGATATCAAGGGCTGGGTGGAACAGCGCCTGGGCGGCCTGGCGGGCGCCCTGCGCGTACCGTTCATGGCTTTGCTGGTGATGATAGGCAGCGGTGCGGCGCTGATCTATGCCACGCCTTGGGTGGTGAAAGGGCTGAGCCAGTTCAACAACTACGCGCTGGCGCCGGTGTTGCTGGTGGTACTGGTGCTGATCGGGGTGGTGGCGGATCGACGGGGCTGAGCCACGGCCTTGCACTGAACCTTGCAGGAGCGGCCTTGTGTCGCGATAGGCCGCAAAGCGGCCCCAGCAATTGCTGCCTCACCGCTGACATCCTGGGGCCGCTACGCGGCCCATCGCGACACAAGGCCGCTCCTACAATGACCGCGTAATCTGGCGAGTACAGAGATGGGTTGTAAAAGCTGCCCCGGTGAACCAGGGCAGCCCTACCACCTGACTAGCCCTTACTGGGCATCATCGAAGTGATCGCGCATGAAGTCCCGAACGGTCTTGAGCACAGTCAAGATCCGGATGAACGTCCAAACGCGGCTCAGCGCATCAAGCAAACGCTTCATATGCCTTGGCCTCCGTGTTGGCGGGCCAATCTTCCAGCATCTAACCGGTACTTCGATGCCTTCGAAAACTGTGTGAGAGTCTTCTGTGAAGTGGCCAGGTCAATGGCCCTTCGAAGAGGTGCACCGGCACGGTTCTCAGGCCGTGTCGAAGGGGCCGGAAAGCAGAATTCTTCTCCTACCCGGCCCATCACTGATTTCATCCACACAGGAGCAGCGCGATGATACTTGGAATGCTCACCCAAGACTGTTAACCGCTCCGACACACGTGATGCCGGATATTTCTGAGCATTGACGTTCCCCCGCTACGCTGCCTATGATCAGCCAACTGTGTGAGGGTTTTCTGTGAAACCTCAGAGCGAAGGATACTCAGTCCTGTCGCTCACATAAAAAAACCGCCCTTCTCAAGGCGGTTTTTTTTCGCCTGCATTTCTGCAGGCATCGGCATATCGAAAGGCCGTATCAGCCGGTCAATCCACCTTCTCGAACTTCAAATCCCAAACCCCATGCCCCAGCCGCTCGCCGCGGCGCTCGAACTTGGTGATCGGGCGCTCTTCCGGGCGCGGCACGTAGGTACCGTCAGCCGCACGGTTGCGATAGCCCGGGGCAGCGCTCATCACTTCCAGCATGTACTCGGCATACGGTTCCCAGTCGGTGGCCATGTGGAACACGCCACCGGGCTTGAGCTTGCGTCGTACCAGCTCGGCGAACTCCAGCTGGACGATGCGGCGCTTGTGGTGGCGCGCCTTGTGCCATGGGTCGGGGAAGAACAGCATCAGGCGGTCGAGGCTGTTGTCCGCCACGCAGCGGTTCAGCACTTCGATGGCATCGCAGTCATATACCCGCAGGTTCTTCAGGCCCTGGGTCAGCACGCCGTTGAGCAGCGCGCCAACACCCGGGCGGTGTACTTCCACACCGATGAAGTCCTGTTCAGGCGCGGCAGCAGCCATTTCCAGCAGGGAATGGCCCATGCCGAAGCCGATCTCCAGGGTACGCGGCGCCGAGCGGCCGAACACCTGGTCGTAGTCCACCGGGCTGTCGGCCAGCGGCAGGATGTACAGCGGGCCGCCCTGCTCCAGGCCACGTTGCTGGCCTTCGGTCATGCGCCCGGCGCGCATCACGAAACTCTTGATGCGGCGGTGCGGGCGGGCTTCGCCGTCGGGGGTGATCGGCGTATCGTGCGATTCAGTCATCAGGGGCTCTTACTTGATCAGACCATCCAGCGGCGAAGAGGCGCTGGCATAGAGTTTCTTCGGCATACGGCCGGCCAGGTAGGCCATGCGACCGGCGACGATGGCGTGCTTCATGGCCTCGGCCATCAGCACCGGCTGCTGGGCGTGGGCGATGGCCGAGTTCATCAGCACCGCTTCACAGCCCATTTCCATGGCGATGGTGGCGTCGGAGGCGGTACCCACGCCAGCATCGACCAGCACCGGCACCTTGGACTCTTCCAGGATGATCTGCAGGTTGTAGGGGTTGCAGATACCCAGGCCGGTACCGATCAGGCCAGCCAGCGGCATGACCGCGATGCAGCCGGCTTCGGCCAGCTGGCGGGCGATGATCGGATCGTCGCTGGTGTAGACCATCACGTCGAAACCATCCTTGACCAACACTTCGGCGGCCTTGAGGGTTTCGATCACATTGGGGAACAGGGTTTTCTGGTCGGCCAGTACTTCCAGCTTGACCAGGTTGTGGCCATCCAGCAGTTCGCGGGCCAGGCGGCAGGTGCGCACGGCTTCGACCGCGTCGTAGCAGCCAGCGGTGTTCGGCAGGATGGTGTAGCGGTCCGGTGGCAGCACATCGAGCAGGTTCGGCTCGCCCGGGTTCTGGCCGATGTTGGTGCGGCGCACGGCAACGGTGACGATCTCGGCACCCGAGGCTTCGATGGCCAGGCGGGTTTCTTCCATGTCACGGTACTTGCCGGTACCGACCAGCAGGCGCGACTGGAAAGTACGCCCGGCCAGGGTGAAGGGCTTGTCGCTACGAACGTTGCTCATGGTTGTTCCTCGGGAAAAGGTTGCTGGGCTTGCAGGTGAATCGCCGGCCGGAATCAGCCGCCACCGATGGCGTGGACCACTTCGACCTGGTCGCCGTCGTTCAACAGCGTGCTGTCGTGCTGGCTACGCGGCACGATATCCAGGTTAAGTTCCACCGCGACGCGGCGCCCGGTCAGCTCCAGGCGGGCCAGCAGGGCCGCGACGCTTTCGCCAGCGGGCAATTCGTAAGGTTCACCGTTCAGTTGAATGCGCATGCGCACGGCCACCATTGTTCTTTGGGGGCCCGCATTCTAGCGCTGAACCGCCCTGCAACCCAAGGGCGCTGCACGCCATTAGTCGCGATTGTGGACCACTCGGTCAACCGAGCCGCCAGGCTGCCAGGCCCAGGCACAGCCAGCCGGCGAGGAAGCACAGGCCACCAATCGGGGTGATGATGCCGAGCTTGCCCAGGCCGCTGAGGGTCAGCAGGTACAGGCTACCGGAGAACAGTACTATCCCCACGGCAAACAGGCCGCCAGCCCAGCCGACCAGGCGCCCTGGCAGGTGCACCGAGAGCACGGCGACAGCGAAGATCGCCAGGGCATGCACCAACTGGTAGGTCACACCAGTCTGGAAGATCGCCAGATAGTCGGCCGTCAGCCGGCTTTTCAGGCCGTGGGCGGCGAAAGCGCCCAAGGCCACACCGGTGAAGCCGAAAAAGGCGGCAAGCATCAGGAAGCTGCGAAGCATGGGACGACTCCTTGGATCGGGTCTGTATAATGGCCCCTTCCACCCGTACGGCCAAGCCATCGTCATGCTGCCAACCCTTCTCCGCCGCCTCTCCCGCGCCCTGCTCTGGTTCGCTGCCGGCAGCATCGTGCTGGTGCTGGTGTTCCGCTGGGTGCCACCACCCGGTACGGCGCTGATGGTCGAGCGCAAGGTGCAGTCCTGGGTGAATGGCGAGCCGATCGACCTGCAGCGCGACTGGGAGCCGTGGGAGAACATCTCCGACGACCTCAAGGTCGCGGTCATTGCTGGCGAGGACCAGAAGTTCGCCAACCACTGGGGCTTCGACATCCCGGCTATCCAGGCGGCGCTGGCCTACAACGAGCGCGGCGGCAGCATTCGCGGTGCCAGCACCCTGACCCAGCAGGTGGCCAAGAACCTGTTCCTGTGGTCCGGGCGCAGCTGGTTCCGCAAAGGGCTGGAGGCCTGGTTCACCGCGTTGATCGAGCTGTTCTGGTCGAAGGAGCGGATTCTCGAGGTCTACCTGAACAGTGCCGAATGGGGAAAAGGTGTGTTTGGCGCCCAGGCGGCAGCGCGCTACCACTTTGGCGTCGATGCGAGCAGGCTTAGCCGCCAGCAGGCGGCGCAGCTGGCGGCGGTGCTGCCGAGCCCGATCAAGTGGAGTGCCAGCCGGCCGAGCACCTACGTGGCCAGCCGGGCCGGCTGGATTCGCCGGCAGATGAGCCAGTTGGGTGGGCCCAGCTACCTGATGCAGCTCGACACTTCGCGCAAACTTTGAGCCTTTTTGGGGCTGCTGCGCAGCCCATCGCGACACAAGGCCGCTCCTACAGGGGATCGCAGTCTCTTGTAGGAGCGGCCTTGTGTCGCGAAAGGGCCGCAAAGCGGCCCCAAAATCCCCGGCCAAAAAAAAGCCGCTCACCCTATGCGGACCAGCGGCTTTTCCTTGCAGCCAGGGCTCGATCAGGCCGCGATCAGCGCCTTGACCTTGTTCATCGCATTCTTCTCCAGCTGGCGAATCCGCTCAGCCGAAACGCTGTACTTGTCCGCCAGCTCATGCAACGTGGCCTTCTCTTCCGCCAACCAGCGCTGGTAGAGAATGTCGCGGCTACGCTCGTCCAGCCCTTGCAGTGCTTCGTGCAGGTTGCTGGTGGAGTTGTCGCTCCAGTCGGCATCCTCCAGCTGCACCGCCGGGTCGTAACGGTGGTCTTCCAGGTAATGCGCAGGCGACTGGAAGGCACTGTCGTCGTCAGCTTCCGCTGCCGGGTCGAACGCCATGTCCTGGCCGCTGAGGCGGCTTTCCATCTCGCGCACTTCACGCGGCTCTACGCCCAGGCTTTCCGCCACGCGGTGCACTTCGTCGTTGTTCAGCCAGGCCAGACGCTTCTTCTGGCTGCGCAGGTTGAAGAACAGTTTGCGCTGGGCCTTGGTGGTGGCCACCTTGACGATGCGCCAGTTGCGCAGGATGAACTCGTGGATCTCTGCCTTGATCCAGTGCACGGCGAACGACACCAGGCGCACGCCCATTTCCGGGTTGAAGCGCTTGACGGCTTTCATCAGGCCGACGTTGCCTTCCTGGATCAGGTCGGCCTGGGCCAGCCCGTAGCCGGCATAGCTACGGGCGATATGTACGACGAAACGCAGGTGGGCCATCACCATTTGACGAGCGGCCTCGACATCCTGCTCATAATAGAGACGCTCGCCCAGATCACGCTCCTGCTCGACAGTCAGCAGCGGGATGCTGTTGACCGTGTGCACGTAGGCTTCCAGGTTTGCACCGGGTACCAGGGCATAGGCAGGTTGCAACGATGTGGTCATTCAAGAACCTCCGACTTACAGAACTCGCGCCTTGTGGGCGCTGCCAACATTGACCTGGAACGACGGTACAAGTTCCATAGTGAAGAATTTGTCAATGCTGGCACGTAAAAACTATCGCGGCGCCAGCTCGTTCAAATGGCGGGCCACTGCGATCCATGCACCGATATACCCCAACAGCACCGCTCCGATCAAGAGCGACAGACCATCGGACGCCGGCACCCCGCCCAGGGCGAAGTCGCTGCCGTACAGCCCGGAAAGCCCTACCACCGCCTCGTTCAGCCAGTTCAGGCCAAACGCCAGGATGCCCCATGCGATCACCCCAGCACCCAGGCCATACAGCGCGCCCATGTACAGGAAAGGCCGGCGTACGTAGGCATCCGTGCCACCGACCAGCTTGATCACTTCGATCTCGGTACGGCGGTTTTCAATGTGTAGACGAATTGTGTTACCGATTACTAACAGCAGGGCGGAAATCAGCATCACGGCCAGGCCAAAGACAAAGCGGTCACCCAGCTTGAGGATGGCCGCCAGGCGCTCGACCCAAACCAGGTCGAGTTGCGCCACTTCCACCCGCGGCAGCTCCGACAGGCGCTGGCGCAGGGCTTCCAGGGCCGGCTTGTCGACTTCGGTAGGGGTCACCACCACCACGCCAGGCAGCGGGTTGTCAGGCAGCTCACGCAGGGCTTCGCCCAGGCCGGACTGTTGCTGGAACTCCTCCAGCGCCTGCTCGCGGCTGACATACTGCGCGTCGGCCACGCCAGGCATGCCCTTGATCTCGTCGCGCAGCGCCTCGCCTTCGCGGCTGCCTGCATCGAGCTTGAGATACAGCGAAATCTGCGCGGCGCGCTGCCACGAGCCGCCAAGCTTCTCGACGTTCTTCAGCAGCAGCGACAGGCCCATGGGCATGCTCAGCGCCACCGCCATCACCAGGCAGGTGAAGAAGCTGCCGATCGGCTGCTTGCCCAGCCGACGCAGGCTGTCGGCCATGCTGGCACGGTGGCTTTCCAGCCAGGCATGCAGCAGCGTGCGGAAATCCGGGCCGTCATCGTCGTCGTGCTTTTTCTTCGCCGGTTGCGGGTCGGCCGGTTTCGGCGCAACCCGCTCGGAAACCTTCGGCGTACGTGTAGTGCTCATTGCCCGGCCTCCCCATCGCCGATCAAGCGGCCGCGCTGCAAGGTCAGCATGCGGTGGCGCATGCGCGCAATCAGTGCCAGGTCGTGGCTGGCGATCAATACCGTGGTACCCAGGCGGTTGATGTCCTCGAACACCCCCATGATCTCCGCGGCCAGGCGCGGGTCGAGGTTACCGGTGGGTTCGTCGGCCAGCAGCAGGGCTGGCTGGTGAACGATGGCGCGGGCGATGCCTACCCGTTGCTGCTGCCCGGTGGACAGGTCGGCCGGGAACAGCTCGCCCTTGTCGGCCAGCGACACTCGCTCCAGTGCCGAGTCCACGCGCTTGGCGACCTCGGCCTTGGACAGGCCGAGAATCTGCAGCGGCAAGGCGATGTTGTTGAACACCGTGCGGTCGAACAACAGCTGGTGGTTCTGGAACACCACGCCGATCTGCCGGCGCAGGAACGGGATCTGCGAATTGCTGATCTGGCCCAGGTCCTGCCCGGCCAGCATCAGCTTGCCGCTGGTCGGGCGCTCCATGGCCAGCAGCAGGCGCAGCAAGGTGCTCTTGCCCGCGCCCGAGTGGCCGGTGACGAACAGGAATTCGCCCCGGCGCGCCCGGAAACTCAGCTCATGCAAACCCACATGACCATTGGGATAGCGCTTGGCAACCTGTTCGAATCGGATCATGTTCAGTCTCGCTCGGCGAACAGAGCCTTGACGAACGGCTCGGCTTCGAAGGTACGCAGGTCGTCGATGCCTTCTCCGACACCGATGAAGCGGATCGGCAGCTTGAACTGCTTGGCCAGGGCGAAGATCACCCCGCCCTTGGCAGTGCCGTCCAGCTTGGTCAGGGCCAGGCCGGTCAGTTCGACGCTCTGGTTGAAGTACTTGGCCTGGCTGATGGCGTTCTGGCCGGTGCCCGCATCGAGTACCAGCAGCACCTCGTGCGGCGCCTCGGCGTCGAGCTTGCCGATGACCCGGCGAACCTTCTTCAGTTCTTCCATCAGGTTGTCTTTGGTGTGCAGGCGGCCAGCGGTGTCGGCGATCAGCACGTCGACGCCACGGGCCTTGGCGGCCTGTACGGCATCGAAGATCACCGAAGCAGAGTCGGCGCCGGTGTGCTGGGCGATCACCGGGATCTGGTTACGCTCGCCCCACACCTGAAGCTGCTCGACTGCAGCGGCACGGAAGGTGTCGCCAGCAGCCAGCATCACTTTCTTGCCTTCGAGCTGCAGCTTCTTGGCCAGTTTGCCGATGGTGGTGGTCTTGCCGGCGCCGTTCACACCGACCACCAGAATCACATAGGGCTTGTTCTGCGCCTGCACCACCAGCGGCTGCTCGACCGGGCGCAGCAGCGCAGCCAGTTCTTCCTGCAGCGACTTGTACAGGGCATCGGCGTCAGCCAGCTGCTTGCGGGCAACCTTCTGGGTCAGGTTCTGGACGATGGTGGAAGTGGCTTCCACGCCAACGTCGGCGGTCAGCAGTCGGGTTTCGATTTCGTCGAGCAGGTCGTCATCGATGACCTTCTTGCCCAGGAACAGGCTGGCCATGCCCTCGCCGATGCTGGCGCTGGTCTTCGACAGGCCCTGCTTGAGGCGGGCGAAGAAGCCGGGCTTGGCCTGCTCGGCCTGCGCGGCGACCGGGGCTGCAGCCACAGGGGCAGCAGGCTCTGGTGCAGGGCGTTCCGGGATGGCGGGCGGCGCTTTCGGCTCCAGATCCGGCACCAGGGCCACGGGCTCTTCGGCAACCGGCAGCACCAGGTTGCTGACCGGCGCGACCGGCTCGACGACCGGGGCCGGCTCGACCGGGGCCGCCTGCAAGGGCATGGAAGCGACCGGCTGCGGTGCAGGTGCCACCAGTGGCTGGGACGCGACCGGCTCGGGTTCAGGGGCCTGCAACGGCTGGGAAGCAACCGGTTCGGGGACAGGGGCCTCGACCACCGGGGATTGAACGGGTGCGGCGACCTGCTGCGGTTCTGTCAGCTGTGGGGCCGCAGGGGCCTGAACGGGTTCAGGGGCCTGTGGCGCTTCGGCGGTAGCCCCTTCGACCGGAGCGGCTGCAGGCTGCTCGACGGCTGGGGGTTCATTCGCGGGCACGCCCGTTGCCACAGGTTGCTGCGGTTTCTTGCGAAACCAGCTGAACAGGCCTTTCTTCTCACCAGCCTCGGCCGGCGCTTTTTTGTCGTCGTTGGAACCAAACATGGAAGACGGCTATCTCAGGGTAGCGATGGGCCAGCTATGGCGCATCGGGAATTCTCTCTACGCAGAACAGACTATCTTGAAGCCGGCTGGTTCATGCGCAACGTTTTGTCTTAGTGTCCTGCGGGCCAGAACGGCGACAGGCATGGTCGCCAGGCAACCGGATCAGTATCCTAGCACCTCCTGGCCCGCCGACGCTAAACCAGCGGGCCGCCGAACAGGTTAAACACCGTATGAATGCTCTAGCCCGCCGCGCCGCTGGCCTGTTGCTCGGCACGCTCTGCCTGCCGCTCGCGGCCTTCGCCGCCGATGTGCAACCCACCCACGAATTCATCCTCGACAACGGCCTGAAAGTGGTCGTGCGCGAGGACCACCGCGCCCCGGTGGTGGTCTCGCAGATCTGGTACAAGGTTGGCTCCAGCTATGAAACCCCGGGCCAGACTGGCCTGTCCCACGCGCTGGAACACATGATGTTCAAAGGCAGCGCCAAGGTCGGCCCCGGCGAGGCTTCGCGCATACTGCGTGACATTGGCGCCGAAGAAAACGCCTTCACCAGCGACGACTACACCGCCTATTACCAGGTGCTGGCACGCGACCGCCTGCCGGTGGCCCTGGAACTCGAGGCCGACCGCCTGGCCAGCCTGCGCCTGCCCGCTGACGAATTCAGCCGTGAAATCGAGGTGATCAAGGAAGAACGCCGCCTGCGCACCGACGACCAGCCCAACTCCAAGGCGTTCGAGCTGTTCCGCGCCATGGCCTACCCGGCCAGCGGCTACCACACCCCGACCATCGGCTGGATGGCCGACCTGGAGCGCATGAAGGTCGAGGAACTGCGCCACTGGTACGAATCCTGGTACGCCCCCAACAACGCCACTCTGGTGGTAGTCGGCGATGTCACCGCCGATGAGGTCAAGGGCCTGGCGCAGAAGTACTTCGGCAGCATCCCCAAGCGTGCCGTGCCGCCGGCCAAGTTGCCGCTCGAACTGGCCGAACCAGGCCAGCGCCAGCTGACCCTGCACGTGCGCACCCAGTTGCCGAGCCTGATCTACGGTTTCAACGTACCTGGCCTGTCCACCGCCAAGGACCCGCGTACGGTGCATGCCCTGCGCCTGATCTCGGCGCTGCTCGACGGCGGCTACAGCGCCCGCATGCCGGCACGCCTGGAACGTGGCCAGGAGTTGGTGGCCGGTGCTTCTTCCAGCTACAACGCCTTCACCCGCGGCGACAGCCTGTTCCTGATCTCGGCCACGCCGAACGTGCAGAAGCAGAAAACCCTCGCCGATGTCGAGAAAGGCGTCTGGCAGCTACTGGATGAGCTCAAGACCACCCCACCCAGCGCCGAAGAGCTGGAGCGCGTACGCGCCCAGGTCATTGCCGGCCTGGTCTACGACCGCGACTCCATCAGCAGCCAGGCCACCACCATCGGCCAGCTGGAAACCGTCGGCCTGTCCTGGAAGCTGATCGACAGCGAGCTGGACGAGCTCAAGCGCGTTACCCCGCAGGACATCCAGAGCGCCGCGCGCACCTACTTCACCCGCGAACGCCTGAGCGTTGCCCATGTATTGCCCGAGGAGTCCGCTCATGAGTGATCGCCGCGCACCACGCCCAACCCTGCTGGCCACGGGCATCCGCGCCCTGGCGCTGGCGGCGGTGCTGGCCGCCCCGGCCATGGCCGACAACGCCGCCAAGGCCGACAGCAACGCGGCACGCCCGGCCAACACCTTGCAGTCGCTGGCCGAGCTGGATGGCAAGGCGCCCAGCCGGCGCCAGTTGAACATCCAGCACTGGAACACCGCCGAAGGTGCCCGGGTACTGTTCGTCGAGGCCCGCGAACTGCCGATGTTCGACCTGCGCATCACCTTCGCCGCCGGCAGCAGCCAGGATGGCGGAACGCCAGGCCTGGCTGCCCTGACCAACGCCATGCTCAACGAGGGCGTAGCCGGCAAGGATGTGACTGCCATCGCCGAAGGCTTCGAGGGCCTGGGCGCCGACTTTGGCAACGGCTCCTACCGCGATATGGCCGTGGCCTCGCTGCGCAGCCTCAGCGCCAAGGACAAGCGCGAACCGGCGCTCAAGCTGTTCGCCGAGGTGGCTGGCAAGCCGACCTTCCCCGAAGACGCCCTCAAGCGCATCAAGAACCAGATGCTGGCCGGCTTCGAGTATGAAAAGCAGAACCCCGGCAAGGTCGCTGGCAAGGCCCTGTTCGCCAAGCTCTACGGCGACCACCCCTACGCCCACCCGAGCGACGGCACTGCCGAAAGCATCAGCGGCATCACCCTGGCACAGCTGCGCGCCTTCCACGCCAAGGCCTACACCAGCGGCAACGCGGTCATCGCCCTGGTCGGCGACCTCAGCCGCGCCGAGGCCGAAGCCATCGCCGCCCAGGTGTCAGCCGGTCTGCCCAAAGGCCCCGCGCTGGCCGCACCGGCCCAACCCGGCGAAGCCAAGGCAGGCCTGACCCACATCGACTTCCCGTCCAAGCAGACCCACCTGATGCTGGCCGAACTCGGCATCGACCGCCAGGACCCGGACTGGCCGGCCCTGTCACTGGGCAACCAGATCCTCGGCGGCGGTGCGTTCGGCACCCGGCTGATGAGCGAGGTACGTGAAAAGCGCGGCCTGACCTACGGCGTGTACTCGGTGTTCAGCCCGATGCAGGTTCGCGGCCCGTTCATGATCAACCTGCAGACCCGTGCCGAACTCAGCGAGGGCACGCTCAAGCTGGTGCAGGATATTCTCGCCGACTACCTCAAAGCCGGCCCCACCCAGCAGGAGCTGGACGATGCCAAGCGCGAACTGGCCGGCAGCTTCCCGCTGTCCAATGCCAGCAACGCCAGCATCGTCGGCCAACTGGGTGCCATTGGCTTCTACAACCTGCCGCTGACCTGGCTGGAGGACTTCATGCAGCAGTCCCAGGCCCTCACCGTCGAGCAGGTAAGAACGGCCATGAACAAACACCTGTCAGCCGATAAACTGGTGATCGTCACCGCTGGCCCGAAAGTGCCGCAAAAACCGCTGCCAGCACCCACTGACAAGCCCTCCGAGCAGCCGCTCGGGGTACCGGAGCACTAATGCCAAGATCCACCCCTCCCGCCCGCCCGCAACCGGGCCAAAGCAAGGGCCAGGGCCACCTGCGCATCATCGCCGGCGAATGGCGCAGCCGCCGTCTGGCGGTGCCGGAAGGCGAAGGCCTGCGGCCAACGCCCGACCGTGTGCGCGAAACCCTGTTCAACTGGCTGGCGCCCTATATCGAGGGTGCCCGCGTGCTGGACGCCTTCACCGGCAGCGGCGCCCTGGTGCTCGAAGCCCTGTCCCGCGGGGCCGAGGACGCCGTCGCGCTGGACAGCAATCCGGCTGCCATCGCCAACCTGAAGAACAACCTCGAGATCCTGCGCTGCCCGCGCGGGCAGATCCTGCAGACCGACGCCCTGCGCTATCTGCAAGGCCCGGCCAAGCAGCAGTTCGACGTGGTGTTCCTCGACCCGCCGTTCCACCAGGACCTGCTGGCCGACACCTGCAACCTGTTGGAGAAGAACCAGTGGCTGCGGGAACAGGCATGGGTCTATACCGAAAGCGAGGCGGCACCATCGACCTTGCAGTTACCAGGCAACTGGCGCCTGCACCGCGAGAAGAAGACCGGCCAGGTGCACTACGCACTTTGGCAACGGGGTTGATCCGCTAAGCCTGAGTTTGCCGTATTTAGTTACCACAAACTCATCGCCTTCATGGCTGAAGCTGCTCCTCCAATTTTGCAGGAGCACTTCAACCATGACCGACCACCCCGCCCCACCCGCGCTGGCAGGCTCGGTGTACACCTTCACCCTCGCCAACGGCCTGCGCGTCTACCTGCGTGAAGACAACCGCGCGCCGCTGGTCAGCGTGCAGCTGTGGTACCACGTAGGCTCCAGCTACGAGCCTGAGGGCCACACCGGCCTGTCCCACGCCCTGGAGCATCTGCTGTTCGAGGGCAGCAGCAAACTGGCTCCAGGCCAGTATTCAGCCCTCATGAGCCGCCTGGGCGGTGACCCAAATGCCTTTACCTACCCCGATGCCACGGTCTTTCCGCTGACTTTGCCACGCAACCGCCTGGAAATTGCCTTGGAGGCGCTGGCCGACGTCATGGCCAGCGCCACCCTCAGCGACATGCCTTTTGCCCGTGAACTGGCAGTAGTCATGGCCGAGCGCCGCGAGGATATCGACAACAGCCCCTTGGCACTGGCAGTGGAACATCACCAGTTGCTGGTCTATGGCAACAGCGGCTATGGCAACCCCGTGACCGGCCACAAGACCGACCTCGACCATATGACCCCGACGGCGGCGCGCACCTGGTACCAGACCTGGTACCACCCCAACAATGCCACGCTCGCCGTGGCTGGTGACATTGCCCTGGCCCAGCTGCAAAAGCTGGTTACACGGCACTTTGCAGCGATCCCCGCCAACCGCCTGCCAACACGGCAAAAACCCACAATGCCTTCTGGGCAGGTTCGGCGCAGCCAGACCCTGCGCTGGCATGGCCTGAACACCGGCGTGCTCATCAGCTTCAACCTTCCCAGCCAATGCACCGCCCGCTCTGGCTCACAAGCCTGCGCACTGCGCCTGCTGCCGGACATTCTTGCTGAAGGCCACGCCAGCACGCTGCAGCGCCTGTTGATACAAGACACTCCGCTGCTACAGGGCCTGAGAGCGACCTATGAGCCATGGCAGCGCGGTGACAGCCTGCTGACCTTGTACGCGTTCTGCAGCCCGCAGGTTACGCCGGAGGCAGCAGCCGAAAGGCTGATGCAGGAAATCGAAGCGTTCCGCCAGTCGGCCCCCTCCAAGGAAGATCTTCAACGCGCCAAGGCTCGCCTGCTGGCCAGGCAACTATTCGCAAGAGACGACATCGGCAAACAGGCAGAGGCCATCGGCAAACAGGCCGCCTGCGGTCTGGACCCCGTTGCCCTGGACGATGAGCGACAAGCCATCGAAGCCGTGACAGCCGAGCAGGTAGGCCTGATTGCGCTGGAATTCCTGACTGAAGCCCGTGCGGCCTTCACCTTCATGCACCACAAGGAAAGTACCGATGAATGACAAGATCGCGAGCATCCCGCAACCGGCTGTAGCCAACGGAAGTCACAGTGGTCTGGTCTCGGTCCAAGGCGTTGATCTGGACCAGCTCGAAACCCCTCAGACGCAGGTGCAGGCGTGGACCACGGAAGCAGGTACAGGCGTGAAGTTCGTCGAAGCCCGCGGGCTGCCTATCGTCGATGTGGTCTTGCGGTTCAAGGCAGGCACGGCCCAGGACACCTTGCAACCCGGCCTGGCAGCCTTGACGCTGTACATGCTCGACGAGGGCAGCCGGCGCTATACCAGCGCCAGGCAAGCTGAGGGCATGGAGCGCCTGGGCGCGATCATGGAAAAGCAGATACGCCTGGAGCATGCAACGCTGAGCCTGCGCAGCGTGAGCACGAAAACGATACTCACACCAGCCCTGGACCTGTTTACCGACCTTGTGGCAAACCCGGCTTTCCCCGCGCCTGCCCTGGAAAAGATCAAGCGCCAGCTCGTGCAGCACAACGCATCCCGCGAACGGCGCCCCAGGCTCAGGGCGCGTAGCGAGGCGTTTCGCCATCTGTTCCAGGGCCATCCCTATGGCAACCCGCTGGGCAGCACCATTCAAGGCGTGAACGCCGTCAGCCCTGAAGACTTGCGGGCATTCCACCAACGCGCCTACAGCGCCAGCAACCTGGAAATGGTGCTTGTCGGGGACCTGACCCTGAGCGAGGCGCAAGCCATCGCGCAACAGATCAGCCAAGCCCTGCCGCAAGGCTGGTCCGCCGCTGACCTGCCAGCCGTTCCGGAAGCTACCCATGCAACCATCAACGTCGAACAGCCCGGCAACAGCAGCGCAGTGCTGCTGGCATTGCCCATGAACGTTCCCGCCAATGACCCGGATTTCCCAGCCATTGTGCTAGCCAGTGAAGTGTTGGCTTCAGGCCTTGAATCGCGCCTGATGGTGGAACTGCGCCAACGTCGCGGGTTGACCTACGGCATCTACAGCCGCGCTTCGCCGTTGAGTGCCGGCGGGCTGTTCACCATAGAGTGGGACATCGCGCCACGGTACGTGCAATGCTCGCAGGAACTGGTAGCAACCTTGCTGTGCGATTTCATCGAGCAAGGGCCAACCAAGGCCGAACTGCAGCTGGCGTGCAAACAGCTGGCCGGGCAATTACTGCGTGGTGTGGCGCAAAACAACAGCCTGGCAGCATTGCTGACGGAGATAACCCACCAACATCAGCCTGCAGACCACCTGAACAGCTACATCGAGCGCATCGGTAGGCTGAGCCCGGCAGATATCTGCGCGGCGATGCAAGACCGTCTCGACTTGAACTGCGAGGTACTGGTCAGTGTCGGCCCACGTGTCGACCAGCAACCGCTGCCAGCCACCGACCAATAGCGCAGGTACAGTGGCGTTGTTTCATGGCACTCTAGGCAGGCACATCACGAGTCGCCTAGCATGCCCAGCCCCAGCGCCACATTCCGCCCGGCCATCGGCCTGTCCAACCCCCACCTGCAAACTCTGTGGGGGCCACTGTGGCGCAAGCTGCCTGAACTGCAGCGCAACCGCGAGCGGCTATGGCTGGCCGATGGCGACTTCATCGACCTGGACTGGCACGGCCCGCACCAGCCCCACGCGCCGTTGGTGCTGGTGCTGCACGGTTTGACCGGTTCCTCCCACTCGCCCTACGTCAAAGGCTTGCAGCAAGCGCTGCAAGGCCGCGGCTGGGCCAGCGTGGCGGTGAACTGGCGCGGTTGCTCGGGCGAGCCCAACCTGCTGCCACGCAGCTACCATTCCGGTGCCAGCGAAGACCTGGCCGAAATCGTCAGCCACCTGCGCGCCCAGCGCCCGTTGGCGCCGTTGTATGCGGTGGGTTATTCGCTGGGAGGCAATGTGCTGCTGAAATACCTGGGCGAAAGCGGTGTCGCCAGCCAGTTGCAGGCTGCGGTAGCGGTGTCGGTGCCGTTTCGCCTGGACCACTGCGCCGACCGCATCGGCCAGGGCTTTTCAAAGGTGTACCAGGCGCATTTCATGCGCGAGATGCTGGCTTATGTGCAGCTCAAGCAGCGGCACTTCCACGACAAGGGCCAGCATGAAGGGCTGGCGACGCTGCAACGGCTGGGGCCGTTGGGCAACCTGCGCACGTTCTGGGATTTCGACGGCAAGGTCACCGCACCGCTGAACGGTTTTCGCGATGCGCACGACTACTACCGCCGCTCATCGAGTCATTTCTTCCTCGGCCAGAACCGCACGCCGACGCTGATCATCCACTCCAGCGATGACCCTTTCGTCTCCGGCCACAGCCTGCCAACGGCCCGCGAACTGGCGCCGCAAACCCGCTTCGAACTGCACAGCCGCGGCGGCCATGTGGGCTTTGTCGATGGCAGCCTGCGCAACCCGGGCTATTACCTGGAGCGGCGGATTCCACAGTGGCTGGTGGAGGGCACATAAGCGATTGTTTTGCAGGAACCCTGTGGGAGCGGGCGCGCCCGCGAACACCGGCGCAGCCGGTGCCAGCCACCGCGTTGCATGCTTCGCGGGCTCGCCCGCTCCCACAGGGCCTGGGCGATCTCCTACAGGATTTGACCGGCTTACTCGCCAGTGGCTACGCCATGCTGCGGATCGTTGATCCACTCACTCCACGACCCGGCATACAGCTTGCCCAGCGGGTACCCGGCCAACGCCAGGGCAAACAGGTTATGACACGCCGTCACCCCTGACCCGCAATACGCCACCAACTGCTCCGGCGCCCGCCCGGCCAGCTTTTCGGCAAAGCGCTGTTTTAGCTGGTCCGGCTGCAGAAAACGCCCATCAGCCCCCAGGTTGTCGGTAAACGCCGCGCACTGCGCCCCCGGAATATGCCCCGCCACCGGGTCGATCGGTTCCACTTCGCCACGGAAACGCGGCAAGGCACGCGCATCGATCAAGGTCAGGTCTGCGTTACCCAAGCGCTTGGCCAGGTGCTCGGCATCGATCAGCAGCTTGCCGTCCGGCTCACCGTTGAAGGTGCCTTCCCGCTTGAGCGGCGGGTCCAGGCTGAGCGGCAGGTGCGCCGCATGCCAGGCCTTCAGGCCACCGTCGAGGATCGCCACGCCGCTGCGCTTGCCCAGCCAGGCCAGCAGCCACCAGGCACGGGCAGCAAAAGCGCCAGGGCCGTCGTCGTACAGCACCACCTCGCTGTCATCGTCCAGGCCCCACTCTCGCAGGCGCTCGACCAGCCGGCGCGCATCCGGCAACGGGTGGCGCCCGGTACGCCCCTTGCTCACCGGCCCGCTGAGGTCACGCTCCAGGTCGGCAAAATGCGCCCCGGCAATATGCCCCTGGGCATAGCTGCGTTGGCCATAGTCCACATCCTCGAGGGCAAAGCGGCAGTCGAGGATCACCAACTTGGGCGAGCCCAGACGCTCGGCCAACTGCTGCGGGGTGATCAATTGCGCAAGGGGCATGACAATCTCCTGATCGATGGCACTATCGATAGCACTTAGGCCCTGGGTTAGTGCTCCAGGGCCTGGTTGAACGGTACATGGAATTCCTGGCACAGGGCGTCCACGGCATTGCGGGCGTTGTCGGTGACGAAGCCGAGCTCCAGCACCAGTACCTGGTAGACGCCGCGCTTGAAGGCTTCTTCACCCAGGTGCGCGGAATGCTCCCGCGTGGTGCTGAGAAAACGTACCCAGGACGTCAACACGATCCAGGCGTTGATGGTCAGCGATTCGATCTGCGCTGGTGCCATGGCCAGGATGCCCGCCTCGACAAAGCCGCGGTAGATCGCCTGGCCCTGGCGCAGGCAGCGCTCGGAAAAGCGCCGATAACGGGCGGCCAGCTCCGGGTCGCTGTCCAGCAGGTGCTCCAGGTCGCGGTGCAGAAAACGGTAGTTCCACATCGCCGCCAGCAGGGCCTTGAGGTAGAAGCGCTTGTCCTCCACGGTCGCCGCGCGGCCTTGCGGCGGGCGCAGGAAGCTGTCCACCAGTTCTTCGTACTGGCTGAACAGCAAAGCGATGATCGCCTGCTTGTTGGGGAAGTGGTAATACAGGTTGCCGGGCGAAATTTCCATGTGCGCGGCAATGTGATTGGTACTGACGCTGCGTTCGCCCTGCTGGTTGAACAGCTCGAGGCTGTTCTGCACGATGCGCTCTCGGGTCTTCATGCGCGGGGCCATGCTCAGCTCCCAGTCTGCGGGCCTTCATCAAAGGGTCATCTTACGGCGTATTGGCGGTGGAATGCACCGCTCGACAACGCGGAAAAATTCGCACCATCGTACAAATTAGAGTATAGGCTCTAGGGATTCCCTGCCCGGACTCGACGCCGCCATGAACTCGCCCAGTGCCTTGCCCCCTGTGCAATCCGACCTCGACCTTGCGGCGACGTTCGCCACCCAGCGCCAGGCCTTTGCCGGCAACCCATTGCCAGCGGCGGCGCAGCGGCGCCAATGGCTGAAAAGCCTGCGGGAAGCCTTGCTGGCCGGCCAGGCCGACCTGATTGAGGCAATCGGCCAGGACTTTGAGGGGCGCAGCGCCGACGAGACCCTGCTGGCCGAGCTGCTACCCTCGGTGCAAGGCCTGCGCCACGCCGAAAAGCACCTGCAGCGCTGGATGCGCGCCAGCCGGCGCAAGGTAGGCCTGGCCTTCCAGCCGGCCAGCGCTCAGGTGCGCTACCAACCCCTGGGCGTGGTCGGCATCATCGTGCCGTGGAACTACCCGCTGTTCCTTGCCATCGGCCCGCTGACCTGCGCCCTGGCCGCCGGCAACCGGGTCATGCTCAAGCTCAGCGAAGCCACCCCTGCCACTGGCCAGGCGCTCAAGCAACTGCTGGAGCAGGTGTTCCCCACCGACCTGGTCAGCGTGGTGCTAGGCGAGGTCGAGGTAGGCCAGGCCTTTGCCCGCCTGCCGTTCGATCACCTGCTGTTCACCGGCGCCACCAGCGTGGGGCGCCAGGTAATGCTGGCTGCAGCGCACAACCTGACCCCCGTCACCCTGGAACTGGGTGGCAAGTCGCCGGCCATAGTCTCTGCCGACGTACCGCTGGACAGCGCCGCCGAGCGCATCGCCTTCGGCAAGACCCTCAATGCCGGCCAGACCTGCGTCGCCCCCGACTACGTGCTGGTGCCACGCGAGCGCCTGGAGGCCTTCAGCGACGCCTACCAGCGTGCCGTGCGCCGGCTGTATCCGCGCATCGCCGGCAACCCCGACTTCACCGCCATCATCAACCAGCGCCAGCTGCAGCGCTTGCAACATCTACTGGACGATGCCCACGCCAAAGGTGCGCAGGTACTCGACCTGTACCCCGGTGAAACCCGCCAGGGCCGGCGCCTGCCACCCCACCTGCTGCTGGGGGTGAACGACGGCATGCAGGTGATGCAGGACGAAATCTTCGGCCCATTGCTGCCGCTGGTGCCCTACGACAGCCTCGAGCAGGCACTGGCCTACATCAACCAGCGCCCGCGCCCGCTGGCGCTTTACTACTTCGGCTATGACCGCGCAGCCCAGGAGCAGGTGCTGCGCCACACCCACTCCGGCGGAGTGTGCCTGAACGACACCCTGCTGCACGTGGCCCAGGATGACTTGCCGTTCGGCGGCATAGGCCCTTCAGGCATGGGCCATTACCATGGCCACGACGGCTTCCTGACCTTCAGCAAGGCCAAGGCGGTGCTGGCCAAGCAACGCTTCAACGCTGCCCGGCTGATCTACCCGCCTTATGGCAAAGCCTTGCAGCGCCTGGTCTTCAAGCTTTTCATCCGCTGAGGGCGAGCCCATGCACCGCCGCGAACTGCTGCGCTTCAGCCTTGGCGCCAGCGTCTTTCTGGCCGGTACCAGCCTGGTCGGCTGCAGCGCACAGACAGCCGCAACGGGTTACCAGGTACTGCGCGACGACGACTTGCCGCTGCTGCGCGCGCTGATCCCGGTGGTACTGGCCGGCACCCAGGCCGCCGAGACACTGGTGCTGCATAGCCTCGACCACAAGCTGGCGGCGCTATCGCCGGAAATGCTCAAACTCACCCGGCAATTGTTCGACGTGCTCAACCTGCCACTCACCCGCGGCCCCCTGACCGGGGTCTGGGGCGCCTGGGAGCAAGCCGGCACTGCGCAGGTCACGGCCTTCCTGCAACGTTGGCAGGACAGCTCGCTGAACCTGCTGCGCATGGGCCACGCCTCGCTGCTGCAGTTGCTGCAGATGGCCTGGTACGAACGCCCCGAATCCTGGGCTGCCTGCGGCTACCCCGGGCCACCGAAAATCTGAAAACAACAAGAGCAGCGCCAATGCCTGTACCCGACCCGTTTCGCCAAGGCCTGGAAAGCGGCTGGATCACCCACGACGCCTCGCGCCTGGAGCACGACCTCACGCTGGAAGCCGACGTTGCCGTGATCGGCAGCGGTGCCGGTGGCGCTACCAGCGCGCAAATGCTCAGCACTGCCAGCTTCAAGGTGCTGCTGATCGAAGAAGGCCCGCTGAAGACCAGCAGCGATTTCCACCTGCTGGAAAACGAAGCCTATGCCAGCCTGTACCAGGAAGGCCTGGGCCGCATGAGCAAGGATGGCGCCATCACCATCCTCCAGGGCCGCGCCGTGGGCGGCACCACGCTGGTCAACTGGACCTCGAGCTTTCGCACGCCGCCACAGACCCTGGCGCACTGGGCCGCAGCCCACAACGTGAGCGGCCTGGGCGAAGAGCAAATGCGCCCCTGGTTCGAGCGCATCGAGCAGGAACTGAGCATCACCCCCTGGGCCCTGCCACCGAACGCCAACAACGACGTGCTGCGCCGTGGCTGCGAACAGCTGGGCTACCGCTGGGCGGTGATCCCGCGCAACGTGCGCGGCTGCTGGAACCTGGGCTACTGCGGCATGGGTTGCCCGGTGAATGCCAAGCAGTCGATGCTGGTAACGCGTATTCCCGCCACCCTCGAACAAGGCGGCGAGCTGCTGTACCTGGCTCGGGCCGAGCGCTTCGAACACAACGGCGAGCGCATCCAGGGCCTGTCATGTCAGGCCCTGGATAGCCAGGGCATACACGCCACAGGCCGGCAGGTCCGCGTTCGCGCGCGTCACTACATACTTGCCGGTGGCGGCATCAACAGCCCGGCCCTGCTGCTGCGTTCCGACGCGCCCGACCCGCATGGCCGCCTGGGCAAACGCACCTTCCTGCACCTGGTCAACTTCAGTGCAGCACGCTTCAACGACCGTATCGACCCCTATTACGGCGCCCCGCAGTCCATCTACAGCGACCATTTCCAATGGCAAGGCGGCAGCGACGGCCCGGTTGGCTACAAGCTGGAAGTACCACCGCTGCACCCGGCCCTGGCCAGCACGCTGCTGGGCGGGCATGGTCACGAGAATGCCCGGCGCATGGCCGAGCTGCCACATACCCACGTGATGCTGGCACTGCTGCGTGACGGCTTCCACCCGCAAAGCCAGGGAGGGGCCGTGGAGCTGCGCGGCGATGGCTCACCGGTGCTCGATTACCCGGTCACCGACTACCTGCGCGACGGCCTGCGCCGCGCCTACCGCAGCATGGCGCAGATCCAGTTCGCCGCCGGCGCCACCCAGGTCACCCCCGTGCACAGCGATGCCAGCGCCGCGTCCAACCTGGAGCAGGCCTTGGCCATGATCGACCAGTTGCGCCTGGAGCCGTTCCGCACGCGCCTGGGCAGCGCTCACGTGATGGGTGGCTGCGCCCTCGGCGACGACCCGCGCCAGGCGGTATGCGACAGCCTTGGCCGCCATCACCAGCTGGAAAACCTGTCGGTTCACGACGGCTCGCTGTTCCCCACCAGTATCGGCGCCAACCCGCAACTGTCGGTGTATGCCATCAGCGCCAGGCTCACCGAAGCGCTGGTCGCCCGCCTGGCACACAGCGCATGACAAGGAACAGGCCCCCTGTCTATAGTGCCATCAGCCGGCCGCATGACTTGGCCGGGGCGCCGTCGCTGCGCTACCATCCGACTCCCCAACGCACTCCAGCCAGGATGACGCGATGAACCGAGTGTTGTACCCGGGTACTTTCGACCCCATTACCAAAGGCCATGGCGACCTGGTCGAGCGCGCCTCGCGGTTGTTCGACCACGTGATCATCGCGGTGGCGGCCAGCCCGAAGAAAAACCCGCTGTTCCCGCTGGAACAACGGGTGGAGCTCGCCCGTGAGGTCACCAAGCACCTGCCCAATGTCGAAGTCATCGGCTTCTCCTCGCTGCTGGCGCATTTCGCCAAGGAACAGGGCGCCAACGTCTTCCTGCGTGGCCTGCGCGCGGTGTCCGACTTCGAGTACGAGTTCCAGCTGGCGAACATGAACCGGCAACTGGCTCCCGACGTCGAGAGCCTGTTCCTCACGCCTTCGGAGCGCTATTCGTTCATTTCCTCGACCCTGGTCCGGGAAATTGCCGCGCTGGGCGGTGATATCAGCAAGTTCGTCCACCCGGTGGTGGCCGAGGCGCTGACCGAACGCTTCAAGAAGTGACCTTTAGCGGCTGATCATCGCGCCCGCGTGCACTGCGGGCGCGAATGCGGCACAATTGTGCCCACTGCGTTGAACATGCCCGGGCGCAGAGCCCCGGCCGGAGTCCCCATGTCCCTGATCATCACCGACGATTGCATCAACTGCGACGTCTGCGAACCCGAGTGCCCGAACGAGGCCATCTCCCAAGGCGAAGAGATCTACGTGATCGACCCTAACCTGTGCACCCAGTGCGTGGGCCATTACGACGAGCCGCAATGCCAGCAGGTCTGCCCGGTCGACTGCATCCCGCTGGATGAAGCGCACCCGGAAACCGAAGAAGAGCTGATGGCCAAGTACCGCCGGATTACTGGCAAGGCCTGATCCGCTCGGCCCTACGCTGTACCTGTAGGAGCGGCCTTGTGTCGCGATGGGGTGCGAAGCGCCCCCAAATTTCAGCTCCGCAGCAGAAATTGCCGGGGCCGCTTCGCAGCCCATCGCGACACAAGGCCGCTCCTACAAGTTTCCGCGTGACTTGCCTCAGCGCTGGCAGCGCGGGCAATACACACTCGCCCTCTGCCCCAGCTTCACCTCGCGCAACTCCGTGCCACACACCTTGCACGGCTGCCCACCCCGCCCGTACACGAACAATTCCTGCTGGAAGTACCCCGGCTGCCCGTCGCCACCGATGAAGTCGCGTAGCGTGGTGCCGCCCTGCTCGATCGCCGCCGCCAGCACGCGCTTGATCTCGATCGCCAGCTTCAGGTAACGCGCCCAGGAAATCCCGCCCGCTTCCCGTCGAGGGTCGATGCCAGCGGCAAACAGCGCCTCGGTGGCGTAGATGTTGCCCACCCCCACCACCACCGCGTTGTCCATGATGAACGGCTTGACCGCCATCGACCGCCCACGGGACAGCTGAAACAGCCGCTCGCCGTCGAACAGGTCGGTCAGCGGCTCCGGCCCCAGGCGCAGCAGCAGTTCGTGGTTGAGCGGGTCCAGGCTCCACAGCATCGCGCCAAAGCGGCGCGGGTCGGTGTAGCGCAGCATCAACCCCGACTCCAGCTCGATATCCACGTGCTCATGCTTGGCCGCCGGCAAGCCCAGCTCGACCAGGCGAAGGTTGCCCGACATGCCCAGGTGACTGATCAGGGTGCCGACCTCGGCATTGATCAACAGGTACTTGGCGCGCCGCTCGACACTGACGATGCGCTGCCCCGACAGGCGCACATCCAGGTCTTCCGGAATCGGCCAGCGCAGGCGCCGGTCACGTACCACCACCCGGCTGACGCGCTGGCCTTCCAGGTGGGGCGCAATACCGCGCCGGGTGGTTTCTACTTCTGGCAATTCCGGCATGTGTCAGTGCCCGCCCAACTCGCGAATGTTCTGCTTGAGGTTTTCGAAATCGTATTCCGACAAGCCAATGTAATCGAGCACCAGCGGGCCGACCACATTCCATTCGTGGTCCACGGCCTGGTTGCCCAGCACCCGGTACGACGCGCAGATGTGCTCGGCCATCTTCAGCACCGCCAGCAGGTTTTTAAGCTGGCTCTGGGTATTGCGCGAACTCTCGTCGCGGAACACCGCCAGGGCGTTGTGGTGGTTGGCAATGGCCGCACTGAGGTGCTCGGGCAGGCGCCAGGACTTCGCAGTGAAATAGCCGACCACCGAATGATTGGTGTTGAACGCGCGGTTTTCGGTGTCGACCACGCGGGTTTCGTCGTCGGCCTTGGCATAGGCCTCTTCCAGCACATCCATGTAGTCGGGGAAGCGCTTGAGCATCAGCGGCACGCCACAGTCATGGAACAGGCCCAGGGTGTAGGCCTCGTCCGCCGCCTGGATGCCGGTGCGCTTGGCCAGGGTCAGGCAGGTCATCGCCACGTCCTGGGCGGTGTCCCAGAAGCGGTTGAGGGTAACGATGGTCTCGTCGCTCATCTCGCCCTTGATCGACTGGGCGTTGATCAGGTTGATGATCGAACGGCTGCCCAGCAGGTTCACCGCGCGCTGGATCGAACCGATCTTGTTGGAAAGGCCGAAATGCGGGGAGTTGACCAGTTTGAGCAAGGCGCCCGAGAGGCCCGGGTCCTGGGAAATCAGCTTGGCGATGGTTTCCAGGTCCGGGTCAGGCATGTACTGCTCGAACTGCAGATCGACCATGATCTGCGGTTGCGGCGGGATGGTGATGCCTTGCAAGGCTTGCTGGATCTGTTCGGCGCTGAGTTCTTGGGACATACGTGCACACTCGTTTGGGACCGGCGATTCTAACCCTCCAGACCGGAAAGGGACCAACCACTGAATCGTTGCGCCGGAACTTTACTCTATCCATGCGGGCCTCTCTCTCATATTCATCAAGGAAAGGAGCAAGGCCCATGAGTACAGAACTGAACGGCAAGCGAGTGGCTTTCCTGGTCACCGACGGCTTCGAGCAAGTGGAACTGACAGGCCCTCGCGAAGCCCTGGAACAGAGCGGCGCGGTGGTGGACATCCTCAGCGACAAGGAGGGCACGGTACGCGGCTGGAACCACGACCAGCCGGCCGACGCATTCGCCGTGGACGCAACCTTCGAAAGCGCCCACCTGGACCTCTACGATGCCCTGGTGCTGCCCGGCGGCGTGCAAAACTCTGACACGATTCGGTTGATCCCCGCCGCGCAGAAACTGGTGAAAAGCCACGATTCGGCTGGCAAGCCGCTGGCGGTGATCTGCCACGGTGGCTGGTTGCTGGTGTCGTGCGGGTTAGCCAAGGGCAAGCGGCTGACCAGCTACAAGACCCTGCAGGACGACATCCGCAATGCCGGCGGAGACTGGGTGGATGAAGAAGTGGTAGTCGATGGCAACCTGATCACCAGCCGCCAACCCGACGACATTCCGGCGTTCAACCAGCAACTGATCAAGGCATTGGCAGCCTGACGCCATCTCATGGCCTACGCGAGACCTGCAGGAGCGGCCTTGTGTCGCGAAAGGGCCGCAAAGCGGCCCCGGCAATCCATGCAGCGCTGCTGAAACCCTGGGGCTGCTGCGCAGCCCTTTCGCGACACAAGGCCGCTCCCACAACGGGCATGCGGCCCGGCAACAGGCTATAATCCCGCTCTTTTTTCCCGGAGCGACGTCATGTCCCTGCCCAGCCTACGCCTCAAAGCCAATGCCGACCGCCGCCTGCGCGCCGGCCACCTGTGGGTCTACAGCAACGAAGTCGACGTAAGCGCGACCCCGCTGCAAGGCTTCCAGGCCGGCCAGCAGGCTGTTCTCGAGGCGGCCAACGGCAAGCCGCTGGGTATCGTCGCACTGAGCCCGAACAACCTGATCTGCGCCCGCCTGCTGTCGCGCGACGCCAAGCTGCCGCTGGACAAGTCGCTGCTGGTGCACCGCCTGAACGTCGCCCTGTCGCTGCGCCAGCGCCTGTTCGACCAACCGTGCTACCGCCTGGTCTATGGCGATTCCGACCTGTTGCCAGGCCTGGTTGTCGACCGCTTCTTCGACATCCTCGTGGTGCAATTGGCCTCGGCCACCATGGAAGCGCACAAGGACGACGTGATTGCAGCCCTGGTACAGGTGCTCAAGCCAAGCGGCATCCTGTTCAAGAACGACTCCTCCGCACGTGACGCCGAAGGCCTGCAGCGCTATGTCGAGACCGTCTATGGCGAAGTGCCGGACTGGGTGCCGCTGGAAGAAAACGGCGTCAAGTTCGAAGCCCCGGTACGCGAAGGCCAGAAGACCGGCTGGTTCTACGACCACCGCATGAACCGTGCACGCCTGGCACCGTACGTGAAAGGCAAGCGCGTGCTCGACCTGTTCAGCTACATCGGTGGCTGGGGCGTGCAAGCCGGTGCCTTCGGCGCCAGCGAAGTGTTCTGCGTCGACGCCTCGGGCTTCGCCCTGGACGGCGTGGAGCGTAACGCCGCGCTGAACGGCATCAGCGAGAAACTGACCTGCATCGAAGGCGATGTGTTCGAGGCCCTGCGCGAAATGAAGGCCGCCGAAGAGCGCTTCGACGTGATCATTGCCGACCCACCCGCCTTCATCAAGCGCAAGAAAGACCTGAAGAACGGTGAAGCGGCCTACCGCCGCCTGAACGAACAGGCCATGCGCATGCTGACCAAGGACGGCATCCTGGTCAGCGCCTCGTGCTCGATGCACCTGCCCGAGGACGACCTGCACAACATCCTGCTGACCAGCGCCCGTCACCTGGACCGCAACCTGCAGTTGCTCGAACGCGGCGGCCAGGGCCCGGACCACCCGGTGCACCCGGCCATCGCCGAAACCCGCTACATCAAGAGCATCACCTGCCGCTTGCTGCCAAACAGCTGATATCCGCTAAAAAGGGCCGCCAAGCGGCCCTTTCCTGCTGCAATCTCCCCGCCAGCTATCCACATCTGCATTCCCTCGCCGCGCCAGCGGTGTAGAATCGGCCTATTCATCGCCAGTCATCCCCGGCGGGTTTATGAGCTCTGCCCAAGCACGCGGCGATCCCGCGCGGTCTTCGGCCCCATCCGTGCCAGTGGCAACCGGCCTGCGGTACAAAGGACAAGAGAAGCTCACTCCCCTTTTTGTGACCTGATTAAGCCGCCAGGAGTGTTTCATGCCTGATTATCGTTCCAAGACTTCCACCCAAGGCCGCAACATGGCCGGCGCCCGTGCCCTGTGGCGCGCCACCGGGATGAAGGACGAAGATTTCAAGAAACCGATCATCGCCATCGCCAACTCGTTCACCCAGTTCGTCCCGGGTCACGTGCACCTGAAGGACCTGGGCCAGCTGGTCGCCCGCGAAATCGAACGCGCCGGTGGCGTGGCCAAGGAATTCAACACCATCGCGGTCGATGACGGCATCGCCATGGGCCACGACGGCATGCTCTACTCGCTGCCAAGCCGCGAGATCATCGCCGACGCCGTGGAGTACATGGTCAACGCCCACTGCGCCGACGCCATCGTGTGCATCTCCAACTGCGACAAGATCACCCCCGGCATGCTGATGGCCGCCCTGCGCCTGAACATCCCGGTAATCTTCGTCTCCGGCGGCCCGATGGAAGCCGGCAAGACCAAGCTGGCCAGCCACGGCCTGGACCTGGTCGACGCCATGGTCATTGCCGCCGACTCCTCGGCTTCCGACGAAAAAGTCGCCGAATACGAGCGCAGCGCCTGCCCGACTTGCGGTTCGTGCTCCGGCATGTTCACCGCCAACTCGATGAACTGCCTGACCGAAGCCCTGGGCCTGGCCCTGCCGGGCAACGGTTCGACCCTGGCCACCCACGCCGACCGCGAGCAGCTGTTCCTCACCGCCGGCCGCACCATCGTCGAGCTGTGCAAGCGCTACTACGGCGAGAACGATGAGTCGGTACTGCCGCGCAACATCGCCAACTTCAAGGCGTTCGAGAACGCCATGATGCTCGACATCGCCATGGGCGGCTCGACCAACACCATCCTGCACCTGCTGGCCGCCGCCCAGGAAGCCGAGGTGGCGTTCGACCTGCGCGACATCGACCGCCTGTCGCGCAAGGTGCCGCAGCTGTGCAAGGTTGCGCCGAACATCCAGAAATATCACATGGAAGACGTGCACCGTGCCGGCGGCATCTTCAGCATCCTCGGCTCGCTGGCCCGTGGCGGCCTGCTGCACACCGACCTGCCGACCGTGCACAGCTGCAGCATGGAAGAAGCCATCGCCAAGTGGGACATCACCCAGACCGATGACGAAGCCGTACACACCTTCTTCAAGGCCGGCCCTGCCGGCATCCCGACCCAGACGGCATTCAGCCAGTCGACCCGTTGGGAATCCCTGGATGACGACCGTGAGAACGGCTGCATCCGCAGTGTCGAGCACGCCTATTCGCAGGAAGGCGGCCTGGCCGTGCTGTACGGCAACATCGCGCTGGATGGCTGCGTGGTGAAAACCGCCGGTGTCGACGAGTCGATCCTGGTGTTCGAAGGCACCGCGAAGATCTTCGAAAGCCAGGACAGCGCCGTACGCGGCATCCTCGCCGACGAAGTGAAGGCCGGCGACATCGTGATCATCCGCTATGAAGGCCCGAAAGGTGGCCCGGGCATGCAGGAAATGCTGTACCCGACCTCGTACCTGAAGTCCAAGGGCCTGGGCAAGGCTTGCGCCTTGCTCACCGACGGCCGCTTCTCGGGCGGCACCTCGGGCCTGTCGATCGGCCATGCCTCGCCGGAAGCCGCCGCTGGCGGCGCCATCGGCCTGGTGCGCGACGGCGACAAGGTGCTGATCGACATCCCGAATCGTTCGATCAACCTGCAGGTCAGCGACGAAGAGCTGGCCGAGCGCCGTGTCGAGCAGGACAAGAAGGGCTGGAAACCGGCTGAAGTACGCCCACGCAAGGTGACCACCGCGCTGAAGGCCTATGCCCTGCTGGCGACCAGTGCCGACAAGGGCGCTGTGCGTAACAAGGCGATGCTGGAAGGGCTGTGAGGCTCTGACGGTATGAATGAAGAACCGGCGCCCTGGGCGCCGGTTTTTTATGCCTGTAAGGGCCCTTTCGCGGGTAAACCCGCTCCCACAGGTACAGTGCCTGGCTCAAAGGCTGCGGGGTCCTTGTGGGAGCGGGTTTACCCGCGAAGAGGCCAGCACAGGCACCACATGGCTTACTGAATCTGCTCCGGCGTCACGATCACCCAGTTCTTGTCCGCCGTCACCGGCAGCCCTTCCTTGGCCTGCGCCGCGGCATTCCTGGCAATCATCCCGTTCATCTGGTCCATGTACTTGGCCTTGCGGTTTATCCACAGGTGGATGCCGCCCTTGCCCACATCCACCCCATGAAACTGCATGTAGCCATCACTGGTCGGCGTATCGCCCCCCACCAGCACCGGTTTCTTCCACTCATCGATATAGGTCAGGATCGCCGCCTGCTTGCCTGCCATCCAGGTGGCCGGGGTCCACAGGTACGGGGTCAGCTCCAGCCCCACGTTGGCCTTGGCATCATAGTGCCCGGCGCTGATCTGCTTGCGCGCGGTGGTCAACTGGCCGCTAGCGCGGTCCTTCAGCAACAGGCTCACGCCAATCACATTCTGCGGCTTCACGTTGTAACCGTACTTGGGGTCCGACGCGACCATGCGCACCAGCTCCTCGGAAGCAGCGGAAATCACATAGACCTCGATACCGTTCTCCATCAGCTTGTTGTACAGCTCGGCCTGGCCCTTGAAGACCTTGGGCGGCTGTACCTCGATGGCCTTGACCTGGTCCCCTTCGTAATAGGTGGCCGGGATCGGTTTGCCGGAGGCCATCAGCTCATCCACCTGCACCTTCAGCTCCTGCAGGGTAAAGCCGGAGAACACCTGGGCCACCCACGGGTAGCAGACCATGTCGTCCACTTCGCACAGCCGGTAGTAGTAGCTGAACAGGCTTTCCTTGTGCTCGGCGGTGTCCTTGAACGGCATCAGCTTCAACGAGGGGTCGAGCTTGTCGCGGCTCAGCAGGCCCTTGTTTTCCATGAACGGCAGCAAGGCCTCTTCAAGGTCGTAGCGGTAGCTGGTGTTGTCCATGTCGAACACCGCGTAGTTACCCTTGTTGGCATTGGCGGCAATCATGCCGTCGAGCTGCCTGGCTGCCTCGGCGGGCCAGTGCTTGAGCTCGGTGGCGAAGGTTTCGATACTGAACAGCAGGGACAGGCCGATGGCGACGGCTTTCGGAGCGAACTTCATGTACGAATCTCCTGAAATGACCCAGAAACGCTAGTGCAACAATCCCCGCCGGCAGCCTTTGATAACGACCTCCATGCAGCTGCAAACGTCGTGTTCATTGCAATCCGCGACACGCCGTTATTCCATAAACGACTATGCACATTCCATTTGGGTATAAATTCGTTTGTTTTCAGCCTGTTAGCATTTCCGTTCGCAATCGCTCACAGAGGCGATGCCTCTTCTGCTTTTTTTTGCTGGAGCTTCAATGAACCTGCCGCTGTCCCTTAACCTGCTGGCGTTCCTGGCCCTGTTGCTGGGCCTGGCACAAACCCGCCGCACCGACTGGAGCCTGGCCAGGAAAGTATTGCTGGGCCTGGTGCTGGGCGTGGTGTTCGGCCTGATCCTGCATACCGTGTATGGCGCTGGCCACCCCGTACTCAAGGCCACCATCGCCTGGCTCGACCTGGTCGGCAACGGCTACGTCGGCCTGTTGCAGATGATCGTCATGCCGCTGATCTTCGCCTCGATCCTCAGTGCCGTGGCGCGCCTGCACAATGCCTCGTCACTGGGCCGCATCAGTGTGCTGAGCATTGGCACCCTGCTGCTGACCACTGCCATCGCCGCGTTGATCGGCATCGTCCTGACCAACCTGTTCGGCCTGAGCGCCGAAGGCCTGGTGGCCGGCGCGCAGGAAAGCGCGCGCATGCAGGTTATCCACAGCGACTACGCCGGCAAGGTCGCCGACCTCAACATCCCGCAACTGCTGCTGTCGTTCATCCCCAGCAACCCGGTAGGTGACCTGGCACGGGCCAAGCCGACCTCGATCATCAGCGTGGTGATCTTTGCCGTGTTCCTCGGCCTGGCCGCGCTGCAGCTGATCAAGGACGATGCCGAGAAAGGCGAACGCGCGCTGTCGGCCATCGACACCCTGCAGGCCTGGGTGATGCGCCTGGTGCGGGTGGTGATGAAGCTGACCCCGTATGGCGTGCTGGCGCTGATGACCAAGGTGGTGGCCAGCTCGAACATGGAAGACATCCTCAAGCTGGGCAGCTTCGTGGTGGTGTCGTACCTGGGCCTGGCGCTGATGTTCGTGGTGCACGGCGTTATCCTCGCCGCCACCGGCGTGAGCCCGCTGCGCTTCTTCCGCAAGGTGTGGCCGGTGCTGACCTTCGCCTTCACCAGCCGCTCCAGCGCCGCCAGCATTCCGCTGAACATCGAAGCGCAAACCCGCCGCCTGGGCGTACCGCAGTCGATTGCCAGCTTCAGCGCATCGTTCGGTACCACCATTGGCCAGAACGGCTGCGCCGGCCTCTATCCCGCCATGTTGGCGGTGATGGTGGCGCCGGCGGTGGGCATCGATACCTTCGACCCGCTGTGGATCGCCACCCTCGTGGCCATCGTCACCTTGAGTTCGGCAGGTGTTGCCGGCGTAGGTGGCGGTGCCACTTTCGCCGCGCTGATCGTGCTGCCGGCCATGGGCTTGCCGGTGGAGCTGGTGGCGTTGCTGATTTCGGTAGAGCCGCTGATCGACATGGGCCGCACGGCGTTGAACGTGAACGGTTCGATGACCGCAGGGGTGGTGACCAGCCAGCTGTTGAAAGAGACCGACAAGGAAGTGCTGGCTGGCGATGAACATGCCGAGTTGAGTCATTCCTGATAAGGAAGGGGTCGCTATGCGGCCCCAATATCCAGTAACGCAATGGCATGGGAAGCAAGCAATAGATGGCTATTGGCGTTGCTATACTGCTAGCCGGGCTAGCGAATACGCCGATGGAAAGGAACCACCATGCAGCAGTACGACATGACCCAGGCAGAAGCCGAAAAGATCCGAGTTGAGGTTGCCAAGATCCGCGTCGAAGTGGATAAGTTGATGGCCGAGACACGCAAGCTGAATGCTGAAGCCGGCAAAATGACCCGCGAAACCTTCTGGTACCCGGTTGCCATCGCCGTCGGTTTCGTCACCACGGTGGCTACTGTCACCGCATTGATCATCAAGCTGCTCACCTGAGCGCCCGTCCGGCCGGAAAGGGCTGCAAAGGAGCCCCGGCAATCTCAAACCTTGTCCCAGACCTCGAAGTGATACCCAGGCTTGCCTTCCTCAGCCTGCGCCTCGCTCGACACCAGCTTCCACTGCCCCCGATCGAACTCAGGGAACCACGCATCCCCTTCCGGCGACAACTCGACCCGCGTCAGGTACATGCGGCTGACCAGCCCTTTCTCCAGCGCCTGCCCATACAGCTGCGCCCCGCCAATCAGCATCAGCTCATCGACACCGGCCTCCCGCGCCCACTGCTCGGCCCGCACCAGCGCCTCTTCCAGCGAGCCGAACACCTCGGCCCCCGCCAGTTCCAGCCCTGCCTGCCGGCTGACGACGATATTCAACCGCCCGGGCAATGGCCTGCCCAGCGAGTCCCAGGTCTTGCGCCCCATGATGATCGGCTTGCCCAGGGTAGTGGCCTTGAAGTACTTGAAGTCCCCCGGCAGATGCCAGGGCATGGAGTTGTCGATGCCGATCACGCGGTTCTCGGCGTGAGCCGCGATCAGGCTGAGGGGGAGTGATGTATTCATGCCAGCGAGGATAGCACCGGGCGTGTGGGTTATGCTTCTGCCCTGACCTGTGCAATGGAAGACCTTGTGACCGCACCGACTTCACTGGACAAGCGCTGGCTCACCGAAGCGGTACGCCTGCGCGAGGAACATGCCGGCCCCCTGGAGGACCAGGAAGCCAACCGCCGCGCCCGCCAGGCAGGCGGTGACCTGGCGGCCCGCATCGAAACCCGTGCCCTGTTCTTGGCCGAATGCGACGGCATCAGCACCGCCCTGCGCCGCTGGAAACAGGGCGCAGGCCTGGCGCTGCTGGCCTTGCTGGCGCTGGCCGTGCTCAGCGGCGCAGGGTTGGCACTGGCCGCCCTGGGCAACGGGCAGCGCCCGGTGAATGTTTTCTGGGCGCTGGGCAGCCTGCTCGGGCTGAACCTGCTGATGCTGCTGGGCTGGGCCATCGGCTTTACCTTGAGCGGCGAGCATGGCGCGGGGCTGGGCCGCCTGTGGCTGTGGCTGAGCGAACGCTTTGCCCGTGACGCCAAGGCCGCACACCTGGCACCGGCGCTGCTGGTGCTGCTGCAACGCCAGCGCCTGAACCGCTGGCTGCTCGGCCTGCTGGTGCATGGCCTGTGGCTGCTGGCGATGGTCACCGCACTGGGCATGCTGCTGGCCTTGCTGGCGACCCGGCGCTATGGCTTTGTCTGGGAGACCACCCTGCTCGCCGCCGACCCGTTCATCCACCTGACCCAAGCCTTGGGCGCGCTGCCTTCGTTGCTGGGTTTCACGGTACCCGACGAGGCCATGATCCGCGCCAGCGGCGACAGCCAGCCGGCCCTGGACCTGGCGCGCCAGGCCTGGGCCAGCTGGCTGCTTGGCGTGGTGCTGGTGTACGGCCTGCTGCCGCGTCTGCTGTTGGCCGGGCTGTGCCTGTGGCGCTGGCGCCAAGGCCGCCAACGCCTGGCGCTGGACCTCAGCCTGCCCGGCTACGCGCAGCTGCGTGAAGCGCTGATGCCGCGCAGCGAACGCATCGGCGTCCAGGATGCCGCGCCCGAGGCCTTGCCGCAGTTTGCCGCTGGCCAGCTGGAAAGTGGCAGCAGCGGTGCCCTGCTGGTCGGCCTGGAGCTGGACGACCAGCCCCCCTGGCCGCCCGCCCTGCCGAAAAGCGTGACCAGTGCCGGTGTGCTCGACAGCCGCGAATCGCGCAACCGCCTGCTCGAACAGCTCAGCCGTTTTCCGCCGGCACGCCTGGCCATCGCTTGCGACCCGCGCCGTTCGCCCGACCGTGGCAGCCTGGCGCTGCTCGCCGAGCTGGCACGCAATGCCGGCGCCACCCGCATCTGGCTACTGCAGGCCGCACCGGGCGAGGCCCTGGACGCCCAGCGCCTGGGCGACTGGCACGAAGCCCTCGACCGCCTTGGCCTGGCGCATGCCGATACCTCGCCGCTGACCTGGCTGGAGCATGGCCATGACTGAGCCGCTGAAACTGGCCGTGGTCGGCCACACCAACGTCGGCAAGACCTCGCTGCTGCGCACCCTGACCCGTGACGTCGGCTTTGGCGAGGTTTCCCACCGCCCCAGCACCACCCGCCATGTGGAAGGTGCGCGGCTGTCGGTGGACGGCGAACCCTTGCTCGAGCTGTACGACACCCCGGGCCTGGAAGACGCCATCGCCCTGCTCGACTACCTCGAACGCCTGGAGCGCCCGGGCGAGCGCCTGGACGGCCCGGCCCGCCTCGAGCGCTTTCTGCAAGGCAGCGAGGCACGCCAGCGTTTCGAGCAAGAGGCCAAGGTGCTGCGCCAGCTGCTGGCCAGCAATGCCGGCTTGTATGTGATCGACGCCCGCGAACCGGTGCTGGCCAAATACCGCGACGAACTGGAAGTGCTGGCCAGCTGCGGCAAGCCGCTGCTACCGGTGCTCAACTTCGTCGCCAGCCACCAGCACCGCGAGCCGCAATGGCGTGAAGCCCTTGCCAGGCTTGGGCTTCACGCGTTGGTTCGGTTCGACAGCGTGGCCCCGCCAGAGGATGGCGAGCGCCGGTTGTACGAGAGCCTGGCCCTGCTGCTGGAAGACGCCCGCCCGGCCCTGCAGCGGCTGATCGACGACCAGCAGGCACAGCGCCTGGCGCGTCGGCACAGCGGCAAGCGCCTGATTGCCGAGCTGCTGCTGGACTGCGCCGCCTGCCGGCGCAGCGTCGAGGCCGAACCGGCTGCCGAAGCCCGGGCCATCGAGGCATTGCGGCAAGAGGTGCGCCAGCGCGAGCAGCGCTGTGTCGAGGCACTGCTCAAGCTGTATGCCTTCCGCCGCGAGGACGCCCATGCCAGCGACCTGCCGTTGCTGGATGGCCGTTGGGGCGATGACCTGTTCAATCCCGAAACCTTGAAGCTGCTGGGCGTGCGCTTGGGCAGTGGTGTGGCCGCCGGTGCTGCGGCGGGTGCCGGGGTGGACCTGCTGGTCGGCGGCCTGACACTGGGGGCTGCCGCCCTGGCCGGGGCGATTGCCGGCGGCGCGCTGCAGACGGCGCGCAACTATGGGTCGCGGTTGATGGGCAAGCTCAAGGGCAAGCGCGAACTGACGGTGGACGATACGGTGTTGCGCTTGTTGGCCTTGCGTCAGCAGCAATTGATGGTGGCGCTGGAAAACCGCGGGCATGCGGCGCAGGACAGCATTCGGCTGGGGGAGCTGGATGAGAAGGCCTGGCGGGAGGGCAAGTTGCCGGAGGCGCTGAGCAAGGCGCGGGCGCATCCGCAGTGGTCCACCCTCAACCCTGGGGCGAAGCTGAACCAGGCTGAGCGGCAGGAACAGCTAGAGGCGCTGGTTTCACAGTTTTGATCAAGCAGGTCTGGCCTCTTCGCGGGTAAACCCGCTCCCACAGGTATCTCACATTCCTTGAGATGTGCACTACTCCTGTGGGAGCGGGTTCACCCGCGAAGAGGCCCGCACAGGCAGCCCACATCTCAAAGTAAAGCCAAAGCCTTCCGCTTCAACCCATCCAGGTCAATCACCGCCACCCCGACCACTTTGGCCCGCTCATCCCACTCCCTCATCCGCAAGCTCACCTCGAACAGCGGATCCCGCTCGAACACATCCGCTTCGCCCTCGCTCATCACGCCCCCCTGATACTCCAGGGTCCGCCGGCTCGCTTCACTCAACCGCTGGTAATACCCAGGCTGGCGCAAAGTCAGGTAGCGCTTGGCCTCCACGTGATACTGCACCAGCCGCGCCATGCGTTCGCCGAAACCGCAGCGGCGTAAATACTCGGCGCCGATGCGCTCATGGCTGACCACGCCATAGCCGCCCATGCTCGCGTAACCGCCGCACAGGTGGCCGATGTCGTGGAAGAACGCCGCCAGCACCACTTCGTCGTCGAAGCCTTCGGCCATGGCCAGTTGCGCGGCCTGGGACATGTGTTCGAGCTGGGTGATGGCTTCGCCGATGTAGTCGTCACTGCCGTGGCGTTCGTACAGCGCGAAGGTGCTGTCGATGATCTGGGCTGGGGTGGGCATCACCGTCTTCTCCTGGCTTGATTGGGTGGTGGCTTCTTCGCAGCGCAAGGCTGCTCCTACAGGTTGTCGCCGACCTGTAGGAGCAGCCTTGTGCTGCGAAGAGGCCGGTGCAGGTTACTGCTGAGCCACCTTCTCCGACTTGCCGTCATAGCGCTTGCGCCACTCGGCCAGGATCTGGTCACGGTTCTTCGAGGCCCAGGCAAAGTCGTTCTTGATCAGGCGCTGTTCATAGTCCGCCGGCAGTTCGGTCTGCGGCTTGGCAATACCCGGTGCAGCCAGCACGGCGAAGTTCTCCTTGTACAGCTCCATGGCCGCCGGGCTTGCCGAGAAATCAGCCAGGCGCTTGGCCGCATCCGCTTTTGGCGAACCTTTGATCACCGCAGTCGCCTCGATCTCCCAGCCCAGGCCTTCCTTCGGCAGCACGATGTCCAGCGGCGCGCCCTGGCGCTTGAGCTGCACGGCCGGGTACTCGAACGAGATACCGATCGGGAATTCACCCGCTGCGGCAAGCTTGCACGGCTTGGAACCGGAATGAACGTACTGGCCGATGTTCTGGTGCAGTGCATCCATGTATGCCCAACCCTGCGGCTCGCCAAAGGTCTGCAACCAGGCACTGACATCCAGGAAGCCGGTGCCGGACGAAGCCGGGTTCGGCATGACGATCTTGCCCTTGTACTCGGGCTTGGTCAGGTCCTGCCAGCTCACCGGCTTGCTCAGGCCCTGCTTCTCGGCCTCGATGGTATTGAAGCAGATGGTCGCGGCCCACACGTCCATACCGACCCAGGCTGGAGGGTTGGCAGCATCGCGGTAATTGGCGGCAATCTTGCCCAGGTCCTTCGGTGCGTAGGCTTCGAGCATGCCGTTCTGGTCGAGGATGGCCAGGCTGGAAGCAGCCAGGCCCCACACTGCGTCGGCTTGCGGGCGGTCTTTCTCGGCCAGCAGCTTGGCGGTGATGATGCCGGTGGAGTCACGAACCCACTTGATCTCGATGTCCGGGTTGGCCTTCTCGAAGGCCTGCTTGTAGCTCTTCAGCTGTTCGGCTTCCAGGGCGGTGTAGACCGTCAGCTGGGTACCAGCGGCCGAAGCCTGCAGGCTGAACACGGCGGAAACGGCAGCGGCAAGTGCAAGGTGCTTGTACATGGGTAGGTTCCTTACAGGTCAGACGGTCGCGGCGCGTTGGCGCCAGGCTTGGGAGCGGCGCAGCAGGCCGCGTGAGGCTGCGGCCAGCAGCAGTGAAGCGCCGGCACTGGTCAGCAGGATCAGGGTGGACATGGCGGCGGCACCACCGACATTGCCGGCGTCATCCATGTTCAGCACGGCGACGGCAGCCAAGATGGTGTCGGGGCTGTACAGGAAGATCGCCGCCGACACGGTGGTCATCGCCGAGACGAACAGGTAGCGGATGATGTCCAGCAGCGCCGGCAGGCAGATCGGCACGGTCACCCGTAAGAAGTGCCTGTACAGCGGGGCCTTCAGCGACAGCGCGGCAGCCTCGAACTCGCCGTCTAGCTGGCGCAGGGCGGTGGTCGCGGTCATCTGCGCGGTGGTCAGGTAGTGGGCGATGGTGCACACCACCAGCAGCCCCATGCCGCCGTAGAACACATGCAGCGGGTTGCCGTTCAGGTTAAAGAAGAATACGTAGCCCAGGCCCAGCACCAGGCCCGGCACGGCCATGGGGATGAAGCTGAGCAGGCGCAGCGCCTGGTTGAGCAGGCGTTGGCCCTGGGTCTTCTCCATCAGGTAGGCGCCGGTGAAGATCACGATGCTGCCGATCAGCGCGGTGCCGATGGCCATGGTCACGCTGTTGCGGTAGGCCAGCCAGCCACCACCGGCGGTGTCCTCGAACCTGTAGTGACGCAGCGACAACGACAGGTTGTAGGGCCAGAACGTGACCAGCGACGAATACACCGCCATGCCGATCACCAGCAGCAATGCCGCGCACACCAGCAGCACGATCGCCAGGAAGCAGGCATCACGGCCCCGCGACGGCTTGGGCTCGAACACCTGGGCACGGCCGCTCATGGCCTCGCCCTGGCGCCGGCGCAGCCAGGCATCGACGGTAAAGCTGAACAGCGCCGGCAACAGCAGCACCATGCCGATCAACGCGCCGCGGCCGAACTGCTGCTGGCCGACCACCGCCTTGTAGGCTTCCAGCGCCAGCACCTGATAGTCGCCGCCGACCACGACCGGTACACCGAAGTCGGTGATGGTCAGGGTAAACACCAGGCAGAACGCTGCGAATACTGCCTGGCGCGTGGCCGGCCAGGTGATGCTGGTGAACGCTCGCCAAGGGCCGGCACCCATGCTGGACGCTGCGTCGAACAGGCGTGCATCGGCCAGCGACAGCGCCGACAGCAGGATCATCAGGGCATGCGGGAAGGTGTAGATGGCCTCGCCCAGCACAATGCCCCAGAAGCCATAGATGTTGTCGCTGAGCAACCCGCGCAGCAACCCCTGGTTACCGAACAGGTAGACCAGGGCGATGGCCGGCAGCATTGACGGCGCCAGCAGCGGCAGCAACGAAATCCCCCGCCACAGGTCTTTGCCCGGAATCAGCGTGCGTTGCAGGGCATAGGCGAACAGGTAGGCCAGCGGCACCACGATGGCTGCCACCGTGAAGGCCACCGACAGGCTGTTGCCCAGCAGCCAGTGGAAGTTTTCACTGGCGAACAGTTCGCGGGCCGCCAGCAGGCCGCCACCCTGGCCCGCTTCTGCGCTGAAGCCGCGCCAGAAGATCGCCAGCAGCGGCATCAGCACCGCCAGCACCAGAAGGATCAGCAGCAGGCTCTTGCCGCCGACGACGAACAACCGGTCGCCCAGGGCGACGCCAGCACGCGGCGTGGCCTTGGCCTGGCTCAGCGGCAGGGACATTGGCGCGGCCATCTCAGGCAAACACCTGCAGGCTCTGCGGCGGCAGCGCCACCCAGATGTCCTGCGAGCCCAGCCGCGGCATGGCCTCGGGAGCCAGCTCCGCCAGCAGTGCATGGCCAGGCAGCGCCTTGAGTTCGAAGCTCATGCGGCAGCGGTTACCGAGGAAGGTGATTTCACGGACCATGGCCGGGAACAGGTTTTCTTCGTGCACCGCCGGGTTGACCGTGATCGCCTCCGGGCGGCAGAACAGCCGGCCGCTACTGGGTCGGGCCGAACCTGGTGCCAGACGCATGTTCATGCCACCGACCTGGGCATGGCTGTCACTGCTGCGCTGGAACGGCAACCAGTTGCCCTGGCCGACGAACTCGGCAACGAACGGCGTGGCCGGCTGGTCGTAGATTTCCTGCGGGGTGGCGTACTGCTCGACCTGGCCGTTGTTCATCACCGCAATGCGGTCGGCCATCAACATGGCCTCGTCCTGGTTATGGGTGACCATCAGCGTGGTGATACCCAGCTGGCGCTGCAGCTGGCGCAGTTCGGTGCACAGGTGCTCGCGCACCCGGGCGTCCAGCGCCGACATCGGCTCGTCCAGCAGCAGCAACGACGGCGACGGTGCCAGCGCGCGGGCCAGTGCCACACGCTGCTGCTGGCCACCGGAAAGCTGACCGGGGTATTTCTTCTCGCTGCCGGCCAGGCCCACCAGTTCGAGCATTTCGGACACTCGCTGGCGAGCCTGCTCGCGGCCGCTGCCAGTCAGGCCATAGGCGATGTTGGCTTCGACGGTGAGGTTGGGGAACAGCGCGTAGGACTGGAACAGGATGCCGTAGTCACGGGCCTGGGGTGGCAGCTCCGAGATATCGCGCTCGCCGATGTACAACGTACCGCGGTCCTGGCGCTCCAGGCCGGCGATGCAGCGCAGCAGCGTGGTCTTGCCGCAGCCGGACGGCCCGAGCAGGCACACCAGTTCGCCGGCGGCGATGTCCAGCGAGACATCGTTCAGCGCCGTGAAGGCGCCGAAGCGCTTGTGGATGTTGCGCACTTTCATCTGTGCGCCGGGGGTGGTGTGGTTCATGGCAGGGCCTCATCGAAGAGATGGGGGCCATGCTAGGAAGGCTGTGCGAAGGTTCTGTGGCTTTAGGGCAAAAGCGGGTGATAGTGGTATAGGCAGATTTTGTAGTGGCCTGTGTTGGCCTCTTCGCGGGCACGCCCGCTCCCACAGGATCTTCACAAAATTCAAAACCTGCGCAGTATCTGTGGGAGCGGGCAAGCCCGCGAAGAGGCCAACACAGGTCTAGAACTGTGAACCGGCCACTTCCTGCGCCACCCCAAGGAAGGCCGCTGGCAACCGCGCCTGGCGCCGCTCCTTCAGGCAATACAGGTACTCATGCATCACCGGCGCGTTCTCCAGCGCCAGCACCCGCAACTCAGGGTTGTGCGGCACCTCGTGCCGGGCAATCACGCTGATGCCGATGTTGCGCAGCACCGCCTCACGGATAGACTCGCGGCTGCCAATCTCCAGCAACGCCCCGGCCTTCACCCCGGCCTCCTGCATCATCTGCTCGGTCAGCTTGCGTGTGGTCGAGCCCTTCTCGCGCATCAGCAGGCAATGGCCGGCCACCACGTCAATGGACACCGCCTGGCGGTGTGCCAACGGGTGGTTGCGATGCACCGCCACCACCAACGGGTCAGTCCCCAGCACCCGCCGCACCAGCCGCGCGTCTTCCAGCAGTTGCGACGAAGCGGCGATATCCACCCGGTAGTCCTCGAGCATCTCCAGCACCTGCTGCGAGTTGCCGATTTCCACCGCCACTTCCACCTGCGGCAGGCGTTCGCGGTAGATCTTCACCAGGTCGAGAATGTAGTAAGGCGCCGTGGCCGCGATGCGCAGGCTGCCCTGGGCCTGGCCGCTGTTGCGCAGCTCGAACTCGATGTCGGCCTCCTGCTGCAACAGTGCCTTGACCATCGGCAGCAGGCGCACGCCCTCCTCGCTCAGCACCAGGCGCCGCCCGCCGCGGTAGAACAGCTCCACCGCGTACTGGCTCTCCAGGTTGCGAATCTGCGTGGTCACCGTGGGCTGGCTGAGGCCGAGCTTCTTCGCCGCCAGGGTGATGCTGCCCAGGCGGGCCACCATGTAGAAGGCTTTAAGCTCCGAACTCAGCATGCACGTCCTCTATTTGCGCAACAGGCGCAAGCCGTTGAACACCACCAGCAGGCTCACGCCCATGTCGGCGAACACCGCCATCCACATGGTGGCCATGCCGGCAAAGGTGATCGCCAGGAATATCGCCTTGATGCCCAACGCCAGAACGATGTTCTGCATGAGGATCGCCGCACTTTGGCGCGACAGCCTGACGAAGGCCGGGATTTTCCGCAAGTCGTCGTCCATCAGCGCCACATCGGCGGTCTCGATGGCGGTGTCGGTACCGGCCGCCGCCATGGCAAAACCGATCTCGGCCCGAGCCAGCGCCGGGGCGTCGTTGATACCGTCACCGACCATGCCCACCCGATGGCCCTGGGCGTACAGCGTTTCGATGCTCTTGAGCTTGTCGGCAGGCAGCAGGTTGCCCTCGGCACGGTCGATGCCCACCACGGTGGCGATGGCCTGGGCGGTATGCGGATTGTCACCGGTCAGCATGACAGTCTTGATGCCCAGCTCGTGCAGCTCGGCGATGGCCTGGCGACTGCTTTCCTTGACCGTGTCGGCCACCGCGAACAGCGCCAACGGGCCGGAGCGGTCGAGCAGCAGCACCACGGTCTTGCCCTGGCGCTCCAGCGCATCCAGCTGGGCCTCGAGCTCGGGCGAGCACAGCCCCAGCTCCTCGACCAGACGGTGGTTACCCAAGTGGTAAACCTCACCCGCGATGGTACCGCGCACGCCGCGCCCGGCCAGGGCGACGAAGTCATCGACCTCGCTCAAGGCCAGGCCTTGCTCCTTGCCGAACTGGGCAATGGCGCGGGAAACCGGGTGGTCCGAACGCTCGCCCAGGCTGGCGGCCAGGGCTTGCGCGCGGCCTTCGAACAGCGGCTCCAGTACCTTGGCGTCGGTCTGCACCGGCTTGCCGTGGGTGATGGTGCCGGTCTTGTCCAGGGCCAGGAAGTCCAGCTGGCGCCCGCCTTCCAGGTACACGCCACCCTTGATCAGGATGCCCTTGCGCGCGGCGGCAGCCAGGCCGCTGACGATGGTCACCGGGGTCGAGATCACCAGGGCGCATGGGCAGGCCACCACCAGCAGCACCAGGGCGCGATAGACCCAGTCGAACCAGGCACCGGCCATGAACAGCGGCGGTATCACCGCAACGGCCAGGGCAATGGCAAACACCACCGGGGTGTAGATGCGCGAGAAGCGGTCGACGAAACGCTGGGTAGGCGCCCGCGCGCCTTGCGCTTCCTCGACGGCCTTGATGATCCGCGCCAGGGTCGATTGCCCGGCAGCAGCGGTAACGCGGAACTCCAGCGCCCCTGCCTGGTTGATGGTGCCGGCGAACAACTTGTCGCCCACGGCCTTCTCCACAGGCAGGCTTTCGCCGGTGATCGGCGCCTGATCGACGGTGGATTGCCCGCTGGTCACTTCACCGTCCAGGCCAATGCGTTCGCCGGGGCGCACCCGCACCAGGGCCCCGATGGCCACCTCCCGCACCTCCACTTCCAGCCATTGGCCATCGGCCTGGCGCACGGTGGCCATGTCCGGGGTGAGCTGCATCAGGCCGCCAATGGCGTTGCGCGCGCGGTCCAGCGAGCGGGCTTCGATCAGCTCGGCGACGGTGAACAGCACCATCACCATGGCCGCTTCCGGCCACTGGCCGATCAGCACCGCGCCAGTCACGGCAATGCTCATCAGCGCGTTGATGTTGAGGTTGCGGTTTTTCAGGGCGATCCAGCCCTTCTTGTAGGTACCCAGGCCACAGCCGAGGATCGCTGCCAGCGCCAGCGCCGCCACCACCCACTCCGGGGCCAGCGCGGCAAAGTGCACGATTTCAGCGGCGATCGCGGCAATGCCGGACAGCGCCAGCGGCCACCAGCGGGTCTTGACCACTTGTGGCGCGCTGGCGGTGCCCTCGTCTTCGGCGCCAAGCGGCTCGGCCTTCATGCCCAGGCTGTCGATGGCCTGCTCGATTTCAGCAGTGCCACCCAGGGTGTGGCGCACGCCAAGCACACGGTTGATCAGGTTGAATTCCAGCTGCTCGATACCGGCCAGCTTGCCCAGCTTGTCCTGGATCAGGGTCTGCTCGGTAGGGCAGTCCATGGCCTCGATGCGAAAACGGCTGAACTGGGCGTGGCTGCTGGCCTTTTCGCTCAGCTGGACCAAGGCTGGCGCAGCAGCGCTGCCACAGCAGCTGTGGGCGTGGTGATCGTGCTTGTGTTCGTGGCTGACAGGCTGGTTCATGGGGTCATCCTTAATTTGAGCCTGTTGCCAAGTGAACACCCTGTAGCCACTATAGGGTCAAGCCACTTGCTGGAGAATTTCGTGATGAAGATCGGAGAACTGGCCAAAGCCACCGACTGCGCCGTGGAAACCATCCGCTACTACGAGCGTGAACAGCTGCTGCCGGAGCCGGCGCGCAGCGACGGCAACTACCGGCTGTACACCCAGGCCCATGTCGAGCGGCTGACGTTCATCCGCAACTGCCGCACCCTGGACATGACCCTGGATGAAATCCGCAGCCTGCTACGCCTGCGCGACAGCCCCGATGATTCGTGCGGCAGCGTCAATGCGCTGATCGACGAGCATATCGAGCATGTGCAGGCACGGATCGATGGTCTGGTGGCGTTGCAGGAACAGCTGGTGGAGCTGCGGCGGCGCTGCAATGCGCAAGGGGCGGAATGCGCGATCTTGCAGCAACTGGAGACGAACGGGGCGGTATCGGTGCCGGAAACCGAGCATTCGCATGTGGGGCGAAGCCACGGGCATTAAGCCAAAAGCTTCGCGGGTAAACCCGCTCCCACAAGTACTGCACAGGCCTGAGCTTTGTGCGGTCCCTGTGGGAGCGGGTTTACCCGCGAAGAGGCCGGTACAGGCAATAGAGATCTGTCACACCGCCATCGGCGCCGTCATCGGCGCATGGTGCTCATACCCTTCCAGCCAGAAATCGCTCGGCTCGATCTTCTCCAGCCACTCCGGCTCGTACTTGCCCGTCTCGGCAAACGCCGGCACACGGTCGCTGATCACCAGCTTCGGCGCTTCCAGCGGCTCACGCTTGAGCTGCTCGTTGAGCATGTCCAGGTGGTTCTCATACACATGAGCGTCGCCGATGAAGTAGGTGAACCAGCGAGGGGTGTAGCCGGTCAGGCGGCCGAACAGCGACAGCAGCGCCGCGCCTTCGGTGAGGTTGAACGGCGTGCCCAGGCCCAGGTCGTTGGAGCGGATGTAGAGGGTCAGGGAAATCTCCCTGGTCTCCACATTCGGATGGAACTGGTACAGCAGGTGGCACGGCGGCAGGGCCATTTCGTCCAGCTGCGCGCAGTTCCAGCCGTGGAACAGGATACGGCGGCTGCCCGGGTCGTTGGCGATGGTGTCCAGGCACTGGCGCACCTGGTCGATGGCCTTGTACAGGATGACGAACGCGACGCCGTCCTCCTCGTCCTGGGCGATGCGGCGGAAGCCCGCCTTCTCGGCCATTTCGATGGCCGCCGGGTTGCTCAGCGGGATGCGCTTGTAGCCCGGCCACTGGCGCCATTGCACGCCGTAGATCTCGCCCAGGTCGTCATGGCCCTGACGGAACGGGTTGGCCAGCCACTGGGCGTTCTCGTTGGCGTTCTGGTCCCAGACCTTGCAGCCCAGTTCGCGGAATTCACCGGCGTTCTTCACGCCACGCAGGAAACCGACCATTTCGCCGATCGCCGACTTGAACGCCAGTTTGCGCGTGGTAATGGCCGGGAAGCCCTTCTGCAAGTCGAAACGCAGCATGGCGCCCGGCAGGCTGATGGTGCGAATGCCGGTGCGGTTGCCCTGCAGCGTGCCGTTGTCGATGACGTCGCGGACCAGGTCCAGATACTGTTTCATGGCTTACCTGTAGCAAAAACGGCAGGGGGATCGCCCCTGCCGTGGGATTAATCAGGCGGGTTTCGCCGTAGGCTTGCGATTATAAGCCCACCAGATCAGGCCAAGGCCAGCCAGGATCATCGGCACGCACAGAATCTGACCCATGGTCAGCCAGCCCCAGGCCAGGTAGCCAAGCTGGGCATCCGGCACGCGGACGAATTCGACGATGAAGCGGAAGATGCCGTAGAACAGCGCGAACATGCCGGATACCGCCATGGTCGGCCGCGGCTTGCGCGAGAACGCCCAGAGGATCAGGAACAGCGCCACACCTTCGAGTGCGAACTGGTACAGCTGCGATGGGTGACGCGGCAACTGCGCCGGGTCGCTGAACGGCGGGAAGACCATCGCCCATGGCACATCGGTGGCCTTGCCCCACAGCTCGGCGTTGATGAAGTTGCCGATGCGCCCGGCCCCCAGGCCGATCGGCACCAGCGGCGCGACGAAGTCCATCAGCTCGAAGAACGACTTGTTGTTGCGCTTGCCGAACCACAAGGCCGCCAGCATCACGCCGATGAAACCGCCGTGGAACGACATGCCACCCTTCCACACCTCGAAGATCAGCGTCGGATTGGCCAGGTAGGCGTGCAGGTCGTAGAACAGCACATAGCCCAGGCGACCACCGACGATCACACCCATCGACAGCCAGAACACCAGGTCGGAGAGCTTTTCGCGCGTCCAGGTGGGGTCGAAGCGGTTCAGCCGGCGCGAGGCGAGCAGCCAGGCACCGCCGATGCCGACCAGGTACATCAGGCCGTACCAATGGATTTTCAGCGGCCCGATGGCCACGGCCACGGGATCTATCTGCGGGTAAGGCAGCATGGAACTTCCTCTCGATTCAAATCAAAAAGCTGAGGCCGACACAGAACAGCAGGGCTGCGAACAGGCGTTTCAACAAACGTGGCGACAGCTTGTGCGCCAGGCGCGCGCCGAAGCGGGCGAAAAACATGCTGGTCACGGCAATGCCGAGCAGCGCCGGCAGGTACACGTAACCCAGGCTGTGGGCTGGCAGGTGCTCCTCGTGCCAACCCAGCAGAATGAAACTCAGGGCACTGGCCAAGGCAATCGGCAGGCCACAGGCCGAAGACGTGGCCACTGCCTGCTGCATGGGCAGGCTGCGCCAGGTCAGGAACGGCACGGTCAGCGAACCGCCGCCGATGCCGAAAATGGCCGAAGCCCAGCCGATCACCCCACCTGCACCGATCAGCGCGGGCTTGCCGGGGATGCCACGACTGGCCTTGGGCTTGAGGTCCAGGGCCATCTGCGCGGCGATGACCAGGGCGAACACACCGATGATCTTTTGCAGCAGTGGCCCCTGGATCAGCGAGGCGGTCTTGGCGCCGACACCGGCCCCGAGGAGGATGCCGAGGGTCATCCAGGCGAAGATCGGCCATTGCACCGCGCCCTTGCGATGGTGCTCGAGCACAGCGTTGATCGAGGTGAAGACGATGGTTGCCAGCGATGTACCGACAGCCAGGTGGGTCAGCACCGAGGCATCGAAACCTTGCAAGGTGAAGCTGAACACCAGCACCGGCACGATGATGATACCGCCGCCCACGCCGAACAGCCCGGCCAGCACACCGGCGCAGGCGCCCAACAGCAGATAGAGCACGAATTCCATTCGTCTTCCCCGAGAAAACAATGCGGCATGGTAACGGAAGCCGGGCTCGGGGCTCTAGTGAACAGTGTGTCAGGATGGATCCTCCCCGCCGCTGTGGGTACAGTGGCAAAAAACCCAGAGGCCCGACCGATGTGCCTGATCGTATTCGCCTGGCGGCCGGGGCATGCCCTGCCGCTGATCGTGGCGGCCAACCGCGATGAGTTCTATGCCCGCCCCACCCAGGCCCTGGCGGCCTGGGAGGATGCACCCGGGGTATATGCCGGGCGCGACCTGGAGGCCGGCGGCACCTGGCTGGGCGTCGGCCCGCAGGGGCGGTTCGCGGCGCTGACCAATATTCGCGACCCGGCGCAGGCTTTGGGGCCGCGCTCGCGGGGCGAGCTGGTGGCGGCGTATCTGCAGGGGGAGTTTGGGGTCGATGCCTATCTGGACCAGGTGGCCAGCCGCAGCAGGCAGTATTCAGGGTTCAACCTGTTGGTGGGCGATGGGCGACAGCTGGGCTATCTGCATGCCCGGGACGCGGCGCCGCGCTTGCTGGAGGCCGGGGTTTACGGGCTTTCCAATGCCGGGCTGGATACGCCTTGGCCGAAGCTGGTGAAGGCGCGCAGTGGGCTGGAAGGGTTACTGGAGACGCCAGAGCCACAGCGCTTGCTGGCGTTGCTGGCCGATGCCGAACCGGCGCCGGAGGGCGAGTTGCCGGAGACGGGCGTGGGGTTGGCGACCGAGAAGCTGCTGTCGAGTGTGTTCATTGCCAGCCAGAACTACGGGACTCGGGCGAGTACGGTGCTGATTGTGGATGATCAGGGCAAAAGGCGACTGATTGAACGCAGTTTCGGGCCCTTTGGTGGGCACTTGGGGGAAGTTGAGTTGCTGGTCTGATAATTTGATGTTGCTTGCTCCGGCCTCTTCGCGGGTAAACCCGCTCCCACAGGTACTGCGCCGCATCTGAAGGCTGCGCTGTACCTGTGGGAGCGGGTTTACCCGCGAAGAGGCCGGAACAGGCCACCTCACATTCAGAGGGTTTTATTGGCCCCAGGCCCGATCATCCGCGCCAACCCAAGGTTTTTCAGGGCCAGTTGCAGCGAGCTGTGGATAACCTGCGGGTTGTCATGGCTCAAGGCCTCCACCAGCAGCTCCTTGGCCTTGCTCATATTCACCTGACGCAGCATCCACTTCACCTTCGGCAGGTTGGTGGCGTTCATTGACAGGCTGTCGAAGCCCATGGCCATCAACAGGATCGCCGCTGCCGGGTCGCCGGCCATCTCACCGCAGATACTCACCGGCTTGCCTTCGCCATGGGCGTCGCGCACCACCGTGTTCAGCGCCTGCAACACCGCCGGGTGCAGGTAGTCGTACAGGTCGGCGACCCGCGGGTTGTTGCGGTCCACCGCCAGCAGGTACTGGGTCAGGTCGTTGGAACCGACCGACAGGAAGTCCACCTGCCGCGCCAGCTCCTTGGTCTGGTACACCGCCGCAGGAATTTCCACCATCACGCCAACCGGTGGCATCGGCACATCGGTGCCTTCGTCACGCACCTCGCCCCAGGCGCGGTGGATCAGGTGCAGCGCCTCTTCCAGCTCGTGGATGCCGGAAATCATCGGCAGCAGGATACGCAGGTTGTTCAGCCCCTCGCTGGCCTTGAGCATGGCGCGGGTCTGCACCAGGAAGATTTCCGGGTGGTCGAGGGTGACGCGAATGCCGCGCCAGCCGAGGAACGGGTTTTCTTCCTTGATCGGGAAGTACGACAGCGACTTGTCGCCACCGATGTCGAGGGTACGCATGGTCACCGGCAGCGGGTGGAAGGCCGCCAGCTGCTCGCGGTAGATGGCCAGCTGCTCTTTCTCGCTGGGGAAGCGCTGGTTGATCATGAACGGCACTTCGGTGCGGTACAGCCCCACCCCTTCGGCACCACGCTGCTGGGCACGGGCCACGTCGGCGAGCAAGCCGGTGTTGACCCACAGCGGCATGCGGTGGCCGTCCGGGGTAACGCACGGCAGTTCGCGCAGGGCATCCAGGCCCTGGGCCAGCTGGCGCTCCTCCTCGACCACGTCGCTGTACTGCTTGCGCAGCACTTCGCTGGGGTTGGTGAACACCTCGCCCTTGTAGCCGTCGACGATCATCTCGATGCCGTCGACCTTGGAATAAGGCAAATCGACCAGGCCCATCACCGTGGGGATACCCATGGCGCGAGCCAGGATGGCGACGTGGGAGTTGCCCGAGCCCAGTACCGAGACCAGGCCGACCAGCTTGCCTTCCGGCACTTCACCGAGCATCGCCGGGGTCAGCTCTTCACTGACCAAGATGGTGTTGTCGGCATACACCAGCGACTGCGCGCGGGCTTCCTGCAGGTAGGCCAGCAGGCGCCGGCCCAGGTCCTTGACGTCGGATGCGCGCTCGCGCAGGTAGTCATCGTCCATCAGCTCGAAGCGGTTGACGTGCTCGCCCACCACCTGGCGCAGTGCGCCCTGGGCCCACTGGCCGGTCTTGATGACCTCGGTCACCTCACCGCCCAGGGCCGCGTCTTCGAGCATCATCAGGTACACATCGAACAGTGCACGCTCCTCCGGGCGCAGCTGGGTGGCCAGCTTGGCCGACAGCTTGCGCATATCGTCGCGCACACCTTCGAGGGCGTTCTGGAACAGCTTCAGCTCGGCGTCGATGTCATCGACGGTCTTGTCCGGTACCACTTCCAGATCGGCTGGCGGCAGCATCACCACTGCGCGCCCCACGGCGGCGCCAGGCGAGCCCGGTACACCGACGAAGCGCGCTTCCTGGATACCTTTGCCCTGGCGGCCCAGGCCACGGATCGAGCCGGTGGCCTCGGCGTGGGCGATAACCCCTGCGAGCTGGGCGCTCATGGTGACCAGGAAGGCTTCTTCGCCCTCGTCGAACTGGCGGCGCTCCTTTTGCTGGATGACCAATACCCCGACCACGCGGCGGTGGTGGATGATCGGCGCACCGAGGAAGGAGGCGAATTTTTCCTCGCCGGTTTCGGCAAAGTAGCGGTAACGCGGGTGGTCGGCAGCGTTTTCCAGGTTCAGCGGCTCTTCCCGGGTACCGACCAGGCCGACCAGGCCTTCGTTGGGGGCCATGCTGACCTTGCCGATGGAGCGCTTGTTCAGGCCTTCGGTGGCCATCAGCACGAAGCGGTTGGTTTCCGGGTCGAGCAGGTAGACCGAGCAGACCTGGCTGCCCATGGCCTCCTTGACACGCAAGACAATGATCCCCAACGCCGACTTGAGATCTTTGGCGGAGTTTACTTCCTGGACGATCTTGCGCAGCGTATTGAGCATGGCTCGGGGTCGAACTCCGTCGTCAGTCGCGCGTCAGCAGACGCGGTGCTAGCTCTTTCAGGGCGCGTCGGTAGACCTCGCGCTTGAATGTCACAACCTGGCCCAGCGGGTACCAATAGCTGACCCAGCGCCAGCCGTCGAATTCCGGCTTGCCGGTCAGGTCCATCCGCACCCGTTGTTCGTTGCTGACCAGACGCAGCAGGAACCATTTCTGCTTCTGGCCGATGCACAGCGGCTGGCTATGCGTACGCACCAGTCGCTGGGGTAAACGATAACGCAACCAGCCACGGGTGCAGGCAAGAATTTCCACATCATCGCGTTCAAGGCCAACTTCTTCGTTCAGCTCGCGGTACAGGGCATCCTCCGGCGTCTCGTCAGGGTTGATGCCACCCTGGGGAAACTGCCAGGCATCCTGGTTGATCCGTCGAGCCCATAGCACCTGCCCGGCATCATTCGTGAGAATGATCCCGACATTGGGGCGAAAACCATCCGGGTCGATCACGGCAGCAACCTCGCAAACGCATGTCACCGCATTGTTCCACAAAGCTTGCGAGCGCAGCAACGCGCCCGCCAAGCTTATGTGCAGCAGCGTGAAAACTCCGTATTCTGCGGGCCTACCCTGTGGCTTATGCGAGTGACCGCGATGCGCCTGGCTTTATTCGACCTGGACAATACCCTCCTCGGTGGCGACAGCGACCATGCCTGGGGTGACTACCTCTGCCAGCGCGGCATCCTCGACCCGGTTACCTATAAGCAACGCAACGATGGCTTCTATCAGGAATATCTGAACGGCACCCTGGACCTGCAGGCCTACCTGGCCTTTTCCATGGAAATCCTTGCGGCAACACCGGTAGCCCAGCTCGACGAATGGCACAGCGACTTCATGCGCGACTGCATCGAGCCGATCATCCTGCCCAAGGCGCTGAGCTTGCTGCAGCAGCACCGCGAGGCCGGCGACCAGCTGGTGATCATCACCGCCACCAACCGCTTCGTCACCGCACCGATTGCCCGGCGCCTGGGGGTTCGCGTGTTGCTGGCGACCGAATGCGAGATGCGTGATGGCCGCTATACCGGGCGTAGTACCGATATACCGTGTTTCCGTGAAGGCAAGGTGACGCGGCTGGAGCGCTGGATGCTGGAGAACGGCTTCGATCTTGAGGACAGCTATTTCTATAGCGACTCGATGAACGATTTGCCGTTGTTGCAGCGAGTGGCGCATGCGGTGGCGGTGGACCCCGACCCGAAGCTGCGGGCGGAGGCCGAGATGCGCGGGTGGCCGGTGGTTTCGCTGCGGGATTGAGGTTTTCCTGTGCCGGCCTCTTCGCGGGTAAACCCGCTCCCACAGGTACTGCACAGCCCTCAAGCCCTGCTCAGATCCTGTAGGAGCGGGTTTACCCGCGAAGAGGCCAGCACATACAGCACAAAGCTGTCAGACCGGCTTGGCGCCCATCAGCCCGGCGATGGACAGGAAGCAAACCCCACTGAACACCGCCAGTGCCAAGGTAAAGCGCAACCCCACCACCTCGGCCTTGCGCAGCCGGTTCAACCGCACCAGCAGCCACCACACGGCAAACGCGCCCAGCGTATAGATGACGCTGGACGCCAGCACCCAGGCCTGCCCCAGCGGCCAGCCCACCAGGTGCACCAGCCACCAGCCGGTGAACGGCATGCTCACCAGGCACAGGCCCATCGCCAGCCAGACGAACACCAGGGGCCGACGCAGCAGCTTGGCGTAGGCCTCGGCATCGCCCTTGCGGCGGGCGCGCACGGTCCAGAGCGCCAGGCCTAGAGCACCCAGCAGCAGGAGCGCGGTGGCGATGATGTGCAGGGTCTTGAGGGTGGTCAGGTGTTCCATGTCCGAATTGTCCTTTGTCAGGCCATTTTTGCAGCAGCCCCTAACCCTTGTAGGAGCGGCCTTGTGTCGCGAAAGGGCCGCAAAAGCGGCCCCGGGATCTCGGCCATGATCACACATTGCCGGGGCCGCCTTGCGGCCCATCGCGACACAAGGCCGCTCCTACAAAAAGCGAGATTTCTGGCTTAGCTTAGCCGCTCAGCCCAGGAACAGCTTGTAAGCCGGGTTGTCAGTCTCGTCCCAGTACGGGTAACCGATCTTCGCCAGCGCCGCCGGCACCAGATGGCGCTCGTCTTCCGGCACCTGCAACCCCGCCACCACGCGCCCGTCAGCGGCACCATGGTTGCGGTAATGGAACATCGAGATGTTCCAGCGCCCGCCCAGCTTGTTGAGGAAGTTGAACAGCGCCCCCGGCCGCTCGGGGAACTCGAAGCGCAGCACCATCTCGTCACTGGCACCGGCCGAATGGCCACCAACCATGTGGCGGATATGCAGCTTGGCCAGCTCGTTGTCGGTCAGGTCGGTAACCGGGAAGCCCTGCTCGGTCAGTTGCTGTACCAGTGCCGCACGCGGGTCGTTTTCCGGGTGGGTCTGCACGCCGACGAAGATATGCGCCTCGTCGGAGGTGTGCTTGCGGTAGTTGAACTCGGTGATCTGGCGCTTGCCGATAGCCTCGCAGAAGGCCTTGAAGCTGCCCGGGCGTTCGGGGATGGTCACGGCGATGATCGCTTCGCGCTTTTCACCCAGCTCGGCACGCTCGGCCACATGGCGCAGGCGGTCGAAGTTGACGTTGGCACCGGAGTCGATGGCCACCAGGGTCTGCCCGGCCACGCCGTACAGCTCGACGTACTTCTTGATGCCCGCCACACCCAGGGCACCGGCAGGTTCGGTGATCGAGCGGGTATCATCGTAGATATCCTTGATAGCCGCGCAGATCTCGTCGGTACTGACGGTGACCACTTCATCCACATGATGGCGGCAGATATCGAAGGTGTGCTGGCCGATCTGAGCCACCGCCACGCCGTCGGCGAACAGCCCGACCTGCGGCAGCACCACGCGCTCGTCGGCCGCCATGGCCGCCTGCAGGCAGTTGGAGTCGTCCGGCTCGACGCCAATCACCTTGATTTCCGGGCGCAGGTACTTCACGTAGGCAGCAATGCCGGCGATCAGGCCACCGCCACCCACCGGCACGAAGATCGCGTCCAACTGGCCTGGGTGCTGGCGCAGGATCTCCATGGCCACGGTGCCCTGCCCGGCGATGGTGTGCGGGTCGTCGTAGGGGTGCACGTAGACGAAGCCCTTTTCATCGACCAGTTTCAGCGAATAGGCCAGCGCCTCGGGGAACGAGTCGCCATGCAGCACCACCTTGCCGCCCCGCGAACGCACACCTTCGACCTTGATTTCCGGGGTGGTCTTGGGCATCACGATAGTGGCCTTGATGCCCATCTCGCGCGCTGCCAGGGCCAGGCCCTGGGCGTGGTTGCCGGCCGAGGCGGTGACCACGCCACGGGCCAGTTCTTCCGGGGTCAGTTGGGCCAGCTTGTTGTAGGCCCCGCGGATCTTGAACGAGAACACCGGCTGCAGGTCTTCGCGCTTGAGCAGAATCTGGTTGCCCAGGCGCTTGCTCAGCTGCCCGGCGCTCTGCAGCGGGGTTTCGACCGCAACGTCGTAGACGCGCGAGGTGAGGATCTTCTTGACGTACTGTTCGAGCATCGGGAATGCATCACTGGGCCGCGGGACAAGGGCTGGGAGTCTACCCCAGCGCTACGTCGGGCGACCACAGCAAAGCCGCCCGAGCCGTTATACTAGGCTCTTTTCAAAACCGCCCTGCCCCTCTCGGAGCCCGCATGACCCAGGACCAACTCAAACAGGCCGTCGCCCAGGCCGCTGTCGACTTCATTCTGCCCAAGCTGGATGAAAAGAGCGTCGTCGGCGTCGGCACCGGTTCGACCGCCAACTTCTTCATCGACGCCCTGGCTCAGCACAAGACCGCCTTCGACGGCGCGGTCGCCAGCTCCGAAGCCACTGCCCAGCGTCTGAAGGGCCATGGCATCCCGGTCTACGAGCTGAACAGCGTCAGCGAACTGGAGTTCTACGTGGACGGCGCCGACGAGAGCGACGCGCACCTGAACCTGATCAAGGGCGGCGGCGCAGCCCTGACCCGCGAGAAGATCGTCGCCGCCGTGGCCAAGACCTTCATCTGCATCGCCGACGCCAGCAAGCTGGTACCGGTGCTGGGCGCCTTCCCGCTGCCGGTCGAAGTGATCCCGATGGCCCGCAGCCACGTGGCGCGCCAACTGGTCAAGCTGGGTGGTGACCCGGTCTACCGTGAGGGCGTGATTACCGACAACGGCAACGTGATCCTCGATGTGCACAACCTGCAGATCACCAACCCGGTGGAGCTGGAAGCGCAGATCAACGCCATCGTTGGCGTGGTGACCAACGGCCTGTTCGCGGCGCGTCCGGCGGATTTGCTGCTGCTGGGTACCTCTGAAGGCGTGAAAAGCCTGAAGGCCGAGTAACCTGCGGCGAGGGCTTCGCCCTCGATTCGCAGCACAAGGCTGCTCCTACAAGGGTACGCGATTTCCTGTAGGAGCAGCCTTGTGCTGCGAATGGGCTGCAAAGCAGCCCCACCTGCTCACTCCGCTGGCTGTTTGAACACATAGAACAGGTTCGGCTCACTGACCAGATAGATGGTCCCTGCCTCATCCATCGCAATCCCCTCCGCCTGTGGCACCGTCGCCTGCAATCCCTGGAACCCCTTGCGCAACGACAAGGTACTCAGCGGCCGGCCCTCCACATCCAGTTCCAGCACCAGCCGCGACTCGTCCGACAGCGCCAACAGGTGCCCGCTGCGCTCATCGAACTGCAAGCTCGACAGGTCCCGCACGAACAGCCGCGAATCGCGCTTGCGGTCCTGCACCACATGCACCGCATAGGGCTGCTCAGGGTTGTCGTGCGGGAAGCCATGCACCTCGTAGATCAGCATCGGGTCACGCTCCTTGGCCACGAACAGGCGCTTGCCCGCCGAATCGTAAGCCAGCCCCTCGAAACCCTTGTTGCCGTTCAGGCCAATGCCCAGGGTCAGCTGCTCGGCATCGCCGGCATCGAGGAACATCGTGTCGTCCTCCAGGCGCACGCGAATCAGCCGCTGCTGACGCTCGTCGGTGATCACATAGCTGTTGGGCCCGACGTACTCTACCGCTTCCGGGTCGCCGAAGCCGGTCAGCGGCACCCGGCGCAGGATGCGGCCGTCCAGCGACAGCTCGATCAGCTCCGAGCGGGCATTGGTGACGGTAAACAGGGTCTTGCGGTCGGGGTCGTAGGTCAGCGCCGATATGTCGTCATCCAGCCCTTCGACCGGCTGCGCCTCCACCACCACCCGGTAGCGGTCCAGGCCGATGCTCTGCTCGGCGGGCTGCCACCAGGCCTTGAGGTTGAACCAGCCACGCTCGAACAGGCGGAACTCCTGCCCGGCCAGGCCGAGCAGGAGCAGGCCGATGGCGGCCAGGACAAGGAACAGGCGAACAGAACGGCGCATGAGGGCAGACTCGACATAGGGGTGGCGAATCTAACCATGAACAACTGAAGTAAAGCTTAATGCCAGCATCCGAAAAGTCGGATGTTGGGCTCAGTTCTTTCTGAAGCGATAGAACAGGGCCGGCTCGCTAACCATGTACAGGTTGCCCTTGTCGTCCATGGCCACCCCTTCGGCACGCGGAATGGTGTCCTGCAGGCCGTTGAAACCGCCGAGCAAGGTCATGAAGCTGACCTGCTGACCCTGCTCGTCCAGCTCCAGCAGCATGTTGGAATCGGCCGACAGCGCCAGCAGGTGGCCGGTACGCGGGTCGACGCCCAGTGCCGAGAGGTTGCGCAGGTCCAGTTCATCGCTGGGCAACGGCTGCTTTTCGCCCGTGAGCGGGCTGCGGCCATCGGTGTTCCAGGTGTACAGCCTTGGCGGGCGCTCCTCGCCGATGACCAGGCGCTGGCGTAGCGGGTCCCAGGCCACCGCCTCGAAGCCCTTGTTGCTTTTCACCGACTGGCCCAGGTCGTGGCTCTGGAAATCATCATGGTTCAACGAGGTGGTCTGCGCATCCACCTTGACCACGGTCAGGTCGTGCAGGCGCTCATCGGTGATTGCCAGGAAGCCGTCTTCCAACACGGCGACGCCTTCCGGGTTGTTCCAGCCGTTGAGGGGGATCTTGCGCAGTACATCGCCATCCAGGCTCAGTTCGACCAGGATAGGGTTCTTGCCCATGACTGCGAACAGGGTGCGGGTACGCGGGTTGAAGGCCACATCCGAAGCTTCATCGTCGTCCATGCCCGGCAGCGGCTTGGCATCGATGTCGACCTGGTAGTCCGGCAGCCATACGCTTTCGCTGCGCTCGGCGGTGCTTTCGAAGCCTTCCTTGACCCACAGCGCGCCGCGGTCATCCCAGTGCATGGCCACGGCCACGCCATAGCCGATTACCGCCGCCGCGGCCAGGCCGAAGGGCCAGCGCAGGAAGAAACGACGCTTGGGGGTTGCCGGGGCGCTGGAGGGAGATGGCATGCGGGGGTCCTGGGGAAATGGGCGTAGGTTCGCGCATTATCCGGATCAGGTGTGAAAAATCGGTAAACAGGACCGGCCTCTTCGCGGGTGAACCCGCTCCCACAGGGTTCTCCACAGGTTTGAAGCTTGTGATATTCCTGTGGGAGCGGGCGTGCCCGCGAAGAAGGCGACGCGGTCTCGAATCAGAGCACCCGGCTTTCGAAGCGGCTCACACCCGGCAGCTCCAGCACCAGTTCGTCACCGACATTGAACGGCCCCACGCCCGCCGGGGTGCCGGTGAGGATCACATCCCCCGCCTGCAGCGAGAAATGCGCGGCCATGTACTGAATCATCGGCACGATCGGGTTCAGCATCATCGCGCTGTTACCGTCCTGGCGAACTTCGCCGTTGACGGTCAGGCGCACCGGGATGTCGGTCACGTCCTCGAAGCTGGCGGCCGACACGAACGGCGGCAGTACGCAGGCGCCGTCGAAGCACTTGGCCAACTCCCATGGCAGGCCCTTCTCTTTCAGCTTGGCCTGCACATCGCGCAGGGTCAGGTCCAGCGCCGGGGCGTAACCGGAAATGGCGTCCAGCACCTCTTCCTCGCTCGGATGAGTCGACAGCGGCTTGCCCAGCAGCACGGCAATTTCCGCCTCATAGTGCACCGAGCCACGTTCCGTCGGAATCTTGAAGCCGCCCTCGGCCGGCACTGCGCAGCTGCCCGGCTTGATGAACAGCAGCGGTTCGGTGGGGATCGGGTTGTCCAGCTCCTTGGCATGCTCGGCATAGTTACGGCCGATGCACACCACCTTGCCCAGCGGGAAGTGAATGCGTGTGCCGTCTACGTACTGGTGCTGGTAACTCATGGCCGACTCCTCTGGATACTGCTTTCTATTCAGGTGCGAAGATCTTACCCGGATTCATGATGCCGTTAGGGTCGAACACGGCCTTTATTGCCTTCATGCAGGCGATTTCTTCGGGCGAGCGGCTGTAGCCCAGGTAGTCTCGCTTGGTCATGCCCACGCCGTGCTCGGCCGAGATCGAGCCGTTGTAGCGCTTGACGATATCGAACACCCACTTGTTGACCTTGGTGCACGAAGCGAAGAAGTCATCCTTGCTCATGTGCTCGGGCTTGAGGATGTTCAGGTGCAGGTTGCCGTCGCCGATGTGGCCGTACCACACCACTTCGTAATCCGGGTAATGTTCGGCAACGATGGCGTCGATATCGCGCAGGAACGCTGGCACTTTCGATACCGTGACAGAAATGTCGTTCTTGTACGGGGTCCAGTGCGAGATGGTTTCCGACAGGTACTCGCGCAGTTTCCACAGATTTTTCAGCTGGGTCTCGCTCTGGCTCATCACCCCGTCCAGCACCCAGCCTTGCTCGACGCAGTGCTCGAAGGTGGCCAGGGCTTCGTTGGCCACCTCCTCGGTGCTGGCCTCGAATTCCAGCAGCGCATAGAACGGGCAGTCGGTCTCGAACGGCGCCGGCACATCGCCACGCGCCAGGATCTTGGCCAGGCCCTTGTCGGAGAAGAACTCGAAGGCGGTCAGGTCCAGCTTGCCCTGGAAGGCATGCAGCACCGGCATGATCGAGTCGAAATCCGGGGTCCCCAGCACCATCGCGGTGAGGTTGCGCGGCGCACGGTCCAGACGCATGGTGGCCTCGACCACAAAGCCCAGGGTACCTTCGGCACCGATGAACAGCTGGCGCAGGTCGTAGCCGGTGGCGTTCTTGATCAAGTCCTTGTTCAGCTCCAGCAGCTCACCCTTGCCGGTGACCACTTTCAGCCCGGCCACCCAGTTGCGGGTCATGCCGTAGCGAATCACCTTGATTCCGCCGGCATTGGTGCCAATATTGCCGCCAATCTGGCTGGAGCCGCTGGAGGCGAAGTCCACCGGGTAATACAGGCCCTGTTCTTCGGCGTAGGCCTGCAGCTGGCGGGTAATCACCCCTGGCTGGCAGACCACGGTGCGGTCGAAGGCATTGAAGCCGAGAATCTGGTTCATGTAGTCGAAGGCGACCACCACTTCGCCATTGGCCGCCACGGCGCCTGCGGAAAGCCCGGTACGCCCGCCCGACGGCACCAGCGCCACCTTGTGCGTATTGGCCCAGCGCACGATCGCCTGCACCTGCTCCACCGTCTTGGGGAAGACGATGGCGCTGGGCGCCGGTGGGTAATGCTTGGTCCAGTCCTTGCCATAGGCCTCCAGGGAAGCTGCGTCGGTCAGGACCTTGCCAGGGTCGACAAGGGTCATCAGTTCATCAATAACAGCGGGGTGGGTCATCGCTGGAACTCTCGACTTATTCATAGTCACCCTGAGCACTCTTCACCTGTCGGGATAAGCTCAGATTGTGTCGCGTATGCTAGCATAGCCCTCCCGCTGTTCATGCTAAGGCTGCCTTTGCGCCTGGCATCACCCTCGCCATTTTTTCTCCGGGATACAGGTTTACGCAGATGAGCAAGACTTCTCTCGACAAGAGCAAGATCCGGTTCCTTCTTCTTGAAGGTGTGCACCAGAACGCGGTCGATACCCTCAAGGCCGCCGGCTACACCAACATCGAATACCTCACTGGTTCGCTGCCGGAAGCCGAGCTGAAGGAAAAGATCGCCGATGCCCACTTCATCGGCATCCGTTCGCGCACCCAGCTGACCGAAGAGATCTTCGACTGCGCCAAGAAACTGGTCGCCGTTGGCTGCTTCTGCATCGGCACCAACCAGGTCGACCTGGAAGCTGCCCGCGAGCGCGGTATCGCCGTGTTCAACGCGCCATACTCCAACACCCGTTCGGTAGCCGAACTGGTACTGGCCGAAGCCATCCTGCTGCTGCGCGGCATCCCCGAGAAGAACGCTTCCTGCCACCGTGGCGGCTGGATCAAGAGCGCGGCCAACTCCTTCGAAATCCGCGGCAAGAAGCTGGGTATCGTCGGTTACGGCTCGATCGGCACCCAGCTGTCGGTCCTGGCCGAGAACATGGGCATGCAGGTGTATTTCTACGACCCGCTGACCAAGCTGCCACTGGGCAACGCCGTGCAAGTCACCAGCCTGCACGAGCTGCTGGGCCTGGCCGACATCGTTTCGCTGCACGTGCCTGAGCTGCCGTCCACCCAGTGGATGATTGGCGAGAAGGAAATCCGCGCGATGAAGAAGGGCGCGATCCTGATCAACGCCGCCCGCGGCACCGTGGTCGAGCTGGACCACCTGGCCGCCGCCATCAAGGACCAGCACCTGATCGGCGCCGCCATCGACGTGTTCCCGGTGGAGCCGCGCTCCAACGACGAGCAGTTCGAAAGCCCGCTGCGTGGCCTGGACAACGTGATCCTGACCCCGCACATCGGTGGTTCCACCGCTGAAGCCCAAGCCAACATCGGCCTGGAAGTGGCCGAGAAGCTGGTCAAGTACAGCGACAACGGTACCTCGGTATCCTCGGTCAACTTCCCGGAAGTGGCCCTGCCGGCGCACCCAGGCAAGCACCGCCTGCTGCACATCCACGAAAACATCCCGGGCGTGCTCAGCGAGATCAACAAGGTCTTCGCCGAGAACGGCATCAACATCTCCGGTCAGTTCCTGCAGACCAACGAGAAAGTCGGTTACGTGGTGATCGACGTTGACGCCGAGTACTCCGACCTGGCGCAAGAGAAGCTGCAACAGGTCAAGGGCACCATCCGTTCCCGCGTCCTGTTCTAAGTTCGCTGGCGACATGAAAAAGGGAGGCCCCGGTGGCCTCCCTTTTTTTGCCTGTGACATTGGTGTCGCCTGCTTCGCGGGCTTGCCCGCTCCCACAGGGTCCACACCAGCCTTGAAGCCAGTGGTGATCCTGTGGGAGCGGGCGAGCCCGCGAAGAACCCGACACCTATTTCACGTCGACAGTAATCTTCTGCGACACGACGCTCGGCTTGAACGGCACGTGATACTGGTCACCCAGCACCAGCTGCAGGGTGTGCTTGCCCGGGGTGAGGGTAATGCTGGTCTCGGTCTGCGCCTTGCCGAAGTGCAGCACTTGCGGGCCATCCGGCAGCGCGGTGCCGGCCTGTGGCATCAGGCTGGATGGCAGCGCCATGTCGGCCACCGGCTCTTTATCCACATCCACCAGCAGGTGGTGGTGCCCGGTGTGCGGGGTGCTGTCGCCCGCAGGCTTGAGCGTCATGCCCTCGATGCCGAACTTGACGGTGAAGGTCTTGTCGACCGTGGCGCCATCGGCGGGGGAAACGATGAAGACCTTGGCATCCTTGGGCGGCTCCTGGCTCTTCAGGGCATCTGCGGCACTGGCGAACATTGACGCTCCCATCAACAGACCAGCAACGGCAGCACGCGAAAATAGGCTGTTCATTCACTTCTCCTGTGATTCACTTATTGACCGCCGCCAGTATTCCAGTGGCGGCGGTGGTTCACCTTAGTTGATATGTTTGCCCAGATGTTCACATCGTCAGGCAGAAATATTTCAATCAGGGTTAAACAATGCCGAGCCTTCAAGGTCATAGGCTGCGCTCGACCACGGCGAGGAAGAAAGCCGTGGCGAAGGTTATTCATCTGCCAAAGAGAAAGGGGCTTTAATGCGTTCGATCATCGGAGTAATGCTGGCGGTACTGATCACGCCATTGGCTCAGGCCGAGCTGATAGACGAAATTGCCGACCGGGGCGAACTGCGCATTGCCGTACAGGCCGACAACTCGCCGTACGCATTCAAGGAAAATGACCACCTGACCGGTTTCCAGATCGAGTTTGGCCAGGACCTGGCCAAGGAACTGGACCTGCGCGCCGAGTTCATCGAAGCCCCTGCGGCAGAGGTACTGCCCGGTGTCGAGAGTGGCAAGTACGACATCGCACTGACCCCGTCGAGCGAATCGCCCAAAGGTGACGGCCAGCTCGATGTGAGCCTGCCGTTTGGCGAGAAGCAGCTGGTGATCCCGTTCCAGAAGGACAACCCGGCGTTCGAGAGCGCGGTGAACAATGCACTGCAGCGGCTCAAGGACAGCGGGCGGACTGCCGAGCTTGAGCAGAAGTGGTTCAAGGGTGTGCCTGAGACTGCGTCCGGGCAGTAAGTTCTTTATTGCCTGTACTGGCCTCTTCGCGGGCACGCCCGCTCCCACAGGTTAATCACAGGCCCGGGAGCGGGTGCTATCCCTGTGGGAGCGGGCGAGCCCGCGAAGAGGCCAGTACAGGTTCAAGCAGAAAACTCAATGAGAGCCTGCTGTGCCTCGTCCAGCTCCAGCTCGCTGAACACCAGCACCCCCGCCCGCCGCAGCAATGCCGTGGTCACCCCTTCCCCGGCCACCTTCACACCACTGAACGTGCCGTCATAGGTCAACCGGTTGCCACACGAAGGGCTTCCAGCCTTCAGCACGGCCACACGAATGCCATGCCGGCGCACCAGCTCCAGCGCCCGCTGCGCCCCGGCCAGGAACTCGGCGCTGACATCCTCGCCCGTCACCGTCAGCACCTGCGCGCCACCGTCGAGCACCTCCCCACCCTGCCCGCCCGGTATCTCTGCAGGCGGCCGTGGGGTCGGCAAGCCACCGGCCACTTCCGGGCACAACGGCACCACGCGCCCTTCGGCCTGCCAGCGCTGCAACAGGTCGGGGTGGCCACTGGCGCGGCCGTCATAGCGCACCGGCTGCCCCAGCAGGCAAGCACTGACCAGCACCTTGGGCAGGTCAGAACGGGTCATTGCCACGGCGCCGGAACCAGCCGGTCAACGAAAGCCGCTCACGCCCTGCCGGCAGCACCTCATGGGGCACCTCGCCCGACAGGAACACCACCAGGCAGCCCGCCACCGGCTCGACATCATGCTCGACACCGTCCGCCAGGAACATGCGCAACTGGCCACCGTCCTGCGGCTGCCAGCCTTCATTCAGGTACAGGACTGCCGACACCATGCGCCGGTCATCATCGCGGAAGCGGTCCAGGTGCCGGCGATAGAACGCCCCCGGCGGGTACAAGGCAAAATGGCACTCGAAGTCTTCCAGGCCGAGGAACAGGCCCTGGTTGATGGCCTGGCGCAGCTGGTCCATGGCGCTCAGGTACTGGTCGCAGGCCTCGGCCTGGCCGGGGTCGATCCACTGGATCTGGTCGCCGCGAATGGCCTCGCGCACCTCCTGGGCAGCACCGCGCCCAACCCCTGCGGGGTTGAGTTCGCCTTCGGCATCACGGCGCCGGCACTCAGCCGCGAGCGCGCGCACCAGGTCGGCAGGCAGAAAAAGCGCCTGCTGGGACCAGCCATGGGTGACCAGATCGTCGACGACGGCCGCAAGCATCGGGTGTTCAGGGGAGATGTGCATGGCGCGCATCATATCCATTAGCCATGTCGGCGCACAGCGCCACTTGGCCGAGAAGCACGCGGATATCTCGACAAACCGGCGCCCGGCCACGGACAATAGCCACCTGCCGACAGGAGTCCTGAATGCGCCGTCTGTTTTCCCTGATTCTGCTGATGATCTGCACCGTGCCTGTCTGGGCAGACAACCTGGATCAACTGTACAAGGCCGCCGGCTGGCCCGACCAGCGCGCCCATTTCAATGATGCCCTGACCGCCGCCCAGGAACGCTACCGCAACAGTTTGCCACCCGCCGTGTACCAGGCGCTGGTAAACAACAGCAACCAGCGCTTCCAGGCCCAGGCGGTGGACCGTCGCGCCCAGGCGCAGCTGCGCGCAACCCTGGCCAACCCGGCACCAGCGCTGGCCTTCTTCCGGTCGCCGCTGGGGCGCAAGGTGGTGGCTGCGGAGCTCAAGGCCACACGCAAGGACGAACTGGCCAGGAATGCCAAAGGCTTGCCGAAGATCCAGGCCAGTGATGACCGCCTGCTGATAATCGGCCACCTGGCCCAGGCCCTGCCGGCGCGCGAAGCCGGTGCCGAAGTGAGCCTGGCCATCGCCGGCGTGGCGGCCGACAGCCTCAGCTCGATGATCCCCGGCCTGTTCGGCGGCGGCCAGGCCCAGAACCTGCTCGACGGCCAGCGCCAGCGCCTGATGGGCCAGATCGGCGAAGACCTCAACAACACCCTGCTGTATGTCTATCGCGACCTGTCCGATGCCGAGCTGGAAGAGTTCGCCACCTTTGCCGAGTCGCCAGACGGCAAGGCTTACTACCAGGCCGCCTTGGCCGCCGTTCGCGCAGGCCTGGCAGTTGGCCAGAGCAGCAGCGACCTTAAGTGATCAGCCCAGGCGCTGGTCGATGAAGTCGAAGTAGCGCTGGCGAATGCCCGGCAGCTCGTTGGCCAGGTGGTGACGGGCCTCGGGCAGCATCAGAATCTGCGGCTCGGCAAACTTGGCCTTGAGTACTTCGAGGTTGTAGGGCCAGTCCACTGTGCCATCCGCTTCTCCTTGCACGATCAACGGCCGCCGCGTGCTGCGCGGCGCGGCCTCGATGCGTTTGACCCAGGCAATCAAGGCACCCACCCAGGCTGTAGGCAGGCGGCGCGGTTGTAGCGGGTCGGCTTCGAGGAACGGCAGGAAGGTCGGGTCATTGGTGTTCTCGCTGAAGCGCCGCTCGATGCCATTCACGAAGTGACGCAACACGCGATAGCTCAGCTTCGACCAGCGCCAGGCACAGGGCCGCACCAGCGGCGCCAACAGGATGACCTGGCCATCGATGGGGCTGCGCGCGCCCTGGTACAACAGGTGGTCCACGGCGATGGCGCCACCGGTGCTTTGCCCGCAAAGGTGCCAGGGGCGCGGCAGTTGCAGCGTGCGCGCCTGTTCGAACAAAGCATCCAGCACTTGCTGGTAAACCGCGAAATCACTGATGCTGGCCCGCTCGCCGCTGGACAGGCCATGGCCGGGCAGGTCGCAACTGATCACGGCGAAACCCTGTTTGAGCGCCCAATCGATCACGTGACGGTACAACCCCATGTGATCGTAATAGCCGTGCAGCAGGAACAGCGTCGCGCTCGGCTGCTCGGGTAGCCAGGCCTGCCCGACCAGCTCGAAGCCTGCGGCCTGGAAGCCGCCCAGCCAGCTGTGGGCCGACAGGTTCAGGCCATAGAAGCGCTGGTAGTCCTGCGCCTGCGCCGACAACGGCCGGCGAGCGTTCAACGGCGCCAGGCTGGTGCGCAGGAGGTCGGGGTGAAAGGCAGCGGGCATCGGGTACATCCACAGTGAAGCAAGTATTGATCTGGGATATTCAGCTCTGGCCCGCGCCATGGCAAGCTTGCTCACTATCGAACATCAACCACCGATCCCCTGTAGGAGCGGCCTTGTGTCGCGATAGGGCCGCACAGCGGCCCCGGCAATCTCAGCGTGGGGCACAAATCCTGGGGGCGCTTCGCACCCCATCGCGACGCAAGGCCGCTCCTACAGGGGGCCGCGGAACCTTCATGAAGACTCGGATCATCAAACCACTGTGCATGGCTCTCGTCCTCATCGTCGGCGCCATCATCCTCTGGCAGGCCTACACCACCTTCAAGGCCCGCTACCTGCGCCCGTTCGACAACCAGGCCACGCTGTTCGACGGCAGCCAGCTGCAGTTGCCCGCCGAGCTGGCCGGCCCCGGCCCGATCCGGGTAGTGCATTTCTGGGACCCTGCCTGCCCGTGCAACGTCGGCAACCAGCAGCACTTGGGCGACCTGGTCAACCAGTTCGCCAGCCAGGGCGTGACCTTCCACGTACTGCAAAAGCCCGACAGCCACGGCCAGCTGCCCGCCAACCTCACCGCCCTCAAGCCACTCGCCAGCGTGCCCGGCAGCGAACACCTGCCCGCCTCCCCGGCCGTGGCGATCTGGGACCGGCAAGGCCACCTGGCCTACTTCGGCCCCTACAGCGAAGGTGCGGTATGCAATGCCAGCAACAGCTTCATCGAGCCGATCCTAAAGGCACTGCTCGACGGCCGCCAGGTGAGTGCCTCCAATACCCTGGCGGTAGGCTGCTACTGCCCCTGGGCCGGCTGACGCACCCGCGCAGGGTTGCCCACCACCACCGCCCCAGCCGGCACATCCCGAGTCACCACACTACCGGCACCCACCACGGCGTTATCGCCAATGGTCACCCCCGGCAGGATGATCGCCGCGCCGCCGATCCACACGTTGTTGCCGATGGTCACCGGCCGGCCACTCTCCAGCCCAGTGCGGCGCACCTCGGGGTCGAGCGGGTGGTCGGCGGTATAGATCTGCACGTTGGGGCCGATCTGGCAGTCATCACCGATATGCACCGGCAGCACATCGAGGATCACGCAGTTGAAATTCATGAAGGTGTTGCGGCCGACGCTGATGTTGTAGCCATAGTCGCAATAGAACGGCGGGCGGATCACCGCGCCTTCGCCGACCTGGCCAAAGTGCTCTACCAAAAGCCCATGACGTGCGTCGTTGAGCAATTCGATACTGCTGTTGTAGCGGTGCATCCAGTGCTTGTTGGCGATCTGCTCGGCCTGCAGCTCGGGGCAGCCAGCGTGATAGAGCTGGCCTGTAAGCATTTTCTGTTTTTCGCTGAGGGACATGGAAACTCCTTCCTGGGGCTATGCTCTGTTCGCGAATCCGCCGATCATCGGACCACATTTTTCGCTTGAACGCACAAGGAGCCTGCATGAAGCGCAGCCTGACCCTGTTGGCCGTGGTGGTTGCCGTGGCCGCCGGCGCCGGATACTGGTACCTGCAGGGCAAGCTGCCGCAACGCGAGGGCGAGGTGGCCATCGCCGGCCTGCAGGCGCCGGTCAGCGTGCGCTACGATGCCCGCGGCGTGCCGCACCTGCAGGCGCAGAGCGAGCCGGACCTGTACCGTGCCCTCGGTTACGTGCATGCCCAGGACCGGCTGTTCCAGATGGAGATCCTGCGGCGCCTGGCCCGGGGCGAGCTGGCCGAGGTGCTGGGCGACAAGCTGCTGCCCACCGACACTATGTTCCGCAGCCTGCGCATTCGCGAACAGGCAGCACTGATGGCCAAGCGTCAGGACCGGCAATCGCCCGCCTGGCAAGCCCTGCAAGCCTACCTCGACGGGGTGAACAGCTGGCAGGCCAGCCACCCCAAGCCCATGGAATTCGACCTGCTCGGCATTACCCCACGCCCGTTCAGTGCCGAAGACACCCTGAGCATCGCCGGCTACCTGGCCTACAGCTTTGCCGCCGCGTTTCGCACCGAGCCCGCGCTGACCTACATCCGCGACCAGCTGGGCCCTGAGTACCTGAACATCTTCGATCTCGCCTGGCAGCCCGAGGGCGCCTTGAGTACACCGCTAGCCGCTGCCGACTGGCAAAGCCTGGAGGCCCTCGCCCACCTCAGCCATGACGCGCTGGGCGATGCGGGCATCCCGCAATTCGAGGGCAGCAACGCCTGGGCCGTGGCCGGCAGCCGCACCCGCAGCGGCAAGCCGCTGCTGGCCGGCGACCCGCACATCGGTTTTGCGGTGCCGGCAGTGTGGTACGAGGCAGAGCTGTCGGCGCCGGGCTTCAACCTGTATGGCTACTTCCAGGCGCTAAACCCGTTCGCCCTGCTCGGCCACAACCGCGACTTCGGCTGGAGCCTGACCATGTTCCAGAACGACGACGTCGACCTGATCGCCGAGCGCATCAACCCGGCCGACGCCAACCAGGTGATGGTCGATGGCAAATGGCAGGCAATGGAAAAGACCGAGCAACAGATTGCCGTCAAAGGCGAAGCACCGGTCACCCTCAGCCTGCGCCGCTCGCCCCATGGCCCGATCGTCAACGACGTGCTGGGCGCCACTGCCGGGCCCACGCCAATCGCCATGTGGTGGGCGTTCCTGGAGACCGAAAACCCGATCCTCGACGGGTTCTACCAGCTCAACCGCGCCGATACCCTGGGCAAGATGCGCGAGGCCGCGGCCAAGGTGCATGCGCCGGGGCTGAACCTGGTGTGGGCCAATGCCCGTGGCGATATCGGCTGGTGGGCGGCGGCGCAGTTGCCGATCCGCCCCGACGGCGTCGACCCCGCGTTCATCCTTGACGGTGCCAGTGCGCAGGCCGACAAGCTCGGCTTCTATCCCTTTAGCGTCAACCCGCAACAGGAGAACCCGGCGCGCGGCTACATTGTCTCGGCCAACTACCAGCCTCCGGCGGCGGTGCCGATACCCGGTTACTACAACCTGCCGGACCGAGGCCGCCAGCTCGACCGCCACCTGGCCAACCCCGAGGTGAAGTGGGATACCCAAAACAGCCAGGTGCTGCAGCTGGACACTGCCAGCGACCATGGCCCGCGCACCCTTGCACCACTGCTGGCAACGCTGCGCGCAGTGGCCGAAGGCGACGAAGAGAAGGAACTGGTCGAGCAACTGGCAGCCTGGAGCGGCGACTACCCGCTCGACTCGACCAGTGCCACGCTGTTCAACCAGTTCCTCTACGAGCTGGCATTCGCGGCCCTGCATGACGAGCTGGGCGACACCTGGTTCCCGGTACTTATCAGCACCCGCGCCATCGACGCAGCCCTGCCGCGCCTGGCGGCGGATGCCGATTCGCCGTGGTGGAACACCCGCGGAGCCAACCAGCGCACCGACCGTGCCGCCGTGGTGCGCACGGCGTGGCAGAACAGCTTGAAGCACCTGCGGGAGACCATGGGTAGTGACCCGACCAGCTGGCAGTGGGGCAAGGCCCATACCCTGACCCACAACCACCCGCTGGGGGTTAAAAAGCCGCTGAACCTGCTGTTCAACGTCGGCCCGTTCGCCGCACCGGGCACCCATGAAGTGCCGAACAACCTCTCGGCGAAGATCGGCCCGGCGCCATGGCCGGTGACCTATGGGCCGTCGACGCGGCGGCTGGTCGACTTTGCCGATGCCGGGCAGGCGCTGACCACCAACCCGGTCGGGCAGAGTGGCGTGCCGTTCGACAGGCATTTTGCGGATCAGGCCGAAGGGTATGTGCAGGGGCAGTACCAGAAGGCGCAGATGGGGGTGATTCCGGCGCAGAGTACCTTGCGTCTGGTGCCAGCTCAGTAAAGGAGCTGCCATGCAGCCCATTCGCAGCACAAGGCTGCTCCTACAAGAAACCGCGATCCCCTGTAGGAGCAGCCTTGTGCTGCGAATGGGCCGCAAAGCGGCCCCGACAATTTCGAATACCCTACAGCACTCCCAGCCGAGACCCATTCCATGCAAAGACACTTCATCGAAATCGACGGCGCCCGCATGAGCTACATCGATCAGGGCCAGGGTTTCCCGGTCCTGCTCGGCCACAGCTACCTGTGGTCCGCCGAGATGTGGCAGCCACAAATCGAAGCCTTGTCAGCACACTTCCGCGTCATCGTCCCCGAGCTGTGGGGCCACGGCGGCTCCGATGCTCCGCCTGCCACGACCATCGACATGAACAGCCTGGTCCGCCAGCACCTGACGTTGCTGGACAAACTGGAAATTGCCAAGTGCCACCTGGTCGGGCTGTCGGTAGGCGGTATGTGGGGCGCACCGCTGGCCGCTACCCATCCTGAACGAATTGATCGCCTGGTGCTCATGGACACTTACCTGGGCGCCGAGCCGGAGGAGACTCGGCTCAAGTACTTCGCCTTGCTGGATGCCGCCAGCGAAGCCGGCGAATTCAGCGACCTGCTGCTCGACATCATCGTGCCTATTTTTTTCCACGCAGGCGGCCAGACCGTGCCTGAAATCCGTGAGCGGTTTCGTGCTCAGCTGAAGGCAAGCAGTGCACAAACCATTCGCGAGAGCCTCGATCCCATGGGGCGGATAATCTTTGGACGACACGACCTGCTGGAGCAACTCGAACAGCTGCCGAGCGAGAGAACCATCCTGATGTGCGGCGACCAGGACATTCCGCGGCCGCCGGAAGAGTCCAATGAAATGGCGCGGATCATTGGCTGCCTGGCGGCGCAGATTCCGTTTGCGGGGCATATCTCCAGCCTGGAGAACCCGCGGGTGGTGAATGAGTTCCTGTTGAATTGGCTGCCGCGTAACCAGTGAGATTACCGGGGCTGCTTTGCAGCCCTTGTGGGAGCGGGTTCACCCGCGAAGCAGGCAACGCGGTGCATGGCACCGGCTTCGCCGGTGTTCGCGGGTGAACCCGCTCCCACAATGGCCTTATTTACCTGACTAACCCTGCCACTTGCCCCCTTCCACAATCACGCTTTCCGGCTTGGTGTCATCGCTCAGTTCTTTGCGCACATACTGGTCATACAGCTTCAGCAGAAACTTCTCCTCCCCCAGCTTGGCCAGCTCGGCATTCACCCAGTCACGCAGCTCGGTGTTGCCCTTTTTCACCGCCGGTGCAATCGGTGCCTCGTCACCCAGCAGCTCAGGCAGCACGCGGTACCCCGGGTTCTGCTTGGCCCAGCTGAACAGAATCAGGTTGTCCTGCGCATAGGCATCGCCACGCCCGGTGGCCAGCGCCTGCAGCGACTCGCTGTTCTTCTCGAACTTGAGCAGTTTCCAGTCCGGGTGGTTCTTGGTCAGCCAGATATCAGCGGTAGTGCCGGTGGTGACGATGATGGTCTTGTCGGCCAGGTCGTCGAGCTTCTGCACCGGGCTGCCATCCGCGACGATGGCCTGCACGGCAACGCGCAGGTTGGGGTTGGTGAAGTCCACCGCTTCCTTGCGCTCCGGGGTCACGGTCATGTTGGCGAGGATCAGGTCGACCTTGTCGCTCTGCAGGAACGGGATACGGCTGGCCGGCTCCACGGCAACGAACTCGACCTTGTTTTCATCACCCAGCAGGTCCTTGGCCAGGCGCCGGCCGATATCGGTGTCAAAGCCCACGTAGCGGCCCCGCTCATCGACGAAACCGAACGGCGGCTTGTCGGTGAACACCCCGACAATCAGCTTGTCGCGGGCCTTGATGGTTTCCAGGTAGCTGGTGGCCGGCGAGGCCGCCGCGGGCGTGGGTGGTTCTTCAGCCTTGTTGCAGCCGGCCAGCAGGGCCAGGCCGAACAACGGCGCCAGCAGTTTGGTGAGGTTGGCAGTTTTCATGACAGTTCCTTGTGCAGTGTCTTCGGCAGGCTTTCTACGAAGGAGAATTTCTCCAGGAACTGCTGCGCGCGTGCGGTCCGCGGTCGTGTGAAGAAGCTCTCGGGGTCGCCCTGTTCAAGGATCCTGCCGGCCTCCATGAACACGATGCGGTCGGCCACCGCGCGAGCGAAGGCCATTTCGTGGGTAACGATGAGCAAGGTCATGCCGTCGCGGGCCAGGCCCTGGATCACCTGCAGCACCTCCTTGACCATTTCCGGGTCGAGGGCTGCGGTAACCTCGTCGAACAGCATCACCTCGGGGTTCATGCACAGCGAACGCACGATGGCGATGCGCTGTTGCTGGCCCCCGGACAACTGCCGGGGAAAAGCGTCGCGTTTGTCCAGCAGGCCGACCCGCGCCAGCAACGTCTCGGCCTGGGCCTGGGCTTCGGCGCGCTCGCGCCTTTGCACCTTGAGCGGGCCAAGCAGCAGGTTGTCGATCACGCTCATGTGGCCGAACAGGTGATAGCTCTGGAACACCATGCCGACCCGCTGGCGGATCTCGCGCCAATCGGTGCGCGGGTCGAGCAGCTCCTGCCCGGCCAGGCGCAGGTGGCCGCCGTGGGCCTGCTCCAGCCCGTTGAGGCAGCGCAGCAGCGTGCTTTTGCCACAACCGCTGGGACCGAGGATGACCACCACCTCGCCGGCCGCCACCTGGAGGTCGACGTCCTTGAGCACCTGGTGCTCGCCAAAGAACTTGTTGAAACCCTGGAATTCGATCAATGCGCTCATGAGTGGGCCCAGCGGCGTTCCAGCACGCGTGAAGCGGCGGACAGCGGATAGCAGACGATGAAGAAGAACAGGAACAAGGCGCCGTAGATCAGCACCGACTCGTAGGTGCGTTCGATGATCTGCTGGCCGGCCTTGATTACCTCGACCACGCCGATCAGCACCGCCAGCGAGCTGGTCTTGATGATCCGCGTGTAAATGTTGATGGTCGGCGGGGTCATGCGCTTGAGCGCCTGTGGCAACAGCACGTAGCCATACAGCTGCCAGCCGGCCAGGCCGATCGACAACCCCGCCTCGCGCTGGCCGCGCGGCAGCGAGCGCAGCGCGCCACGCACCACCTCGCCCACCTCGCTGGCGCCCCACAGGCCCAGCACCAGCACCGCGCACCAGAAGCTGGGGATGCTCAAGGCCAGGAAGATCGGCAAGCCGAAGAACACCAGGTACAGCCAGACCAGCACGGGGATGGCACGGAACAGCTCCAGGTACACCTGCAAGGCAATGTTCAGGGCCCGGTTGCCCAAGGTTGCCAGCACGCCATAAAGCACACCGCCCAGCGTCGCGAAGAGGATGCCCAGTGCAGAGATGGCCAAGGTCTGCGCCGCACCGCCAGCCAGCTGCGGCAATGCCTGCAGCAGCAGGTCAGACGCCGAACTGGCCATGTTGCAGCCTCCTTTCGACATAGCGCAGCAGCAACGACAGCGGCAGGAACAGCAGCACACAGAGCAGGGTCAGCACGGTGAGCATTTCATAGGTCTTGTAGTACAGCGCGATGTAGTTCTTGGTGGTGTAGAGAATTTCCGGCACGGCCACCGCCGACACCACGGTGGTTTCCTTGAGCAGGAAGATGAAGTTGGCGAACAGTGCCGGCAGGCTGAGGATGCCGGCCTGGGGCAACACCACATGGCGCAGTAGCTGGCCTTCGGACAGGCCGATGGAGCGCCCGGACTCCAGCTGGGCACGGGGTACGGCCTCGATGCCGGCACGCAGCACCTCGGTGAGGTAGGCACCGCCCATGAAGGTCATGGTGATGATCGCTGCGGCAAAGCCGGAAATCTTCAGGCCCAGGCTGGGCAAGGCGAAGTAGACGAAGAACAGCTGGATCAGCAGCGGCGTGTTGCGGGCCAGCTCCACGTAGGCTTTTACCAGGCGCGACAGGTACGGGGTGCGTAATACCAGCAGTGTGGCGTTGACCAGGGCGACCAGCAGCGAGGTGGCGATGGCGATCAGGCCGACCTGCAGGGTCACGCCCACGGCCTTGAGGAAGGCGGGCAGCGTGCCGAGGATGAATGCGGTGTCGAGGGTCATGGTGAAGCAGGTCTGCAGGGTGCGCGTGCGCACGATAGCTAGACTCTAATGATCTAAAAACTTTTTGATAAATACCTTTGTAGAATATGCATATCACTGAGTGTTCCGCGCTGGATGCATGTACTGACGGCGCACGCAGGACCTTGTGGGAGCGGGTTTACCCGCGAAGCAGACAACGCGGTGGATGGCACGGGCTTCGCCCGTGTTCGCGGGTAAACCCGCTCCCACAGGTAACTAAGCCCACAAACAAAAACGCCGACACAAGGGTGTCGGCGTTGGGTCATGCAAGGTAATGCAAGCGCATCAGAACGCCGGCAGCACCGCACCTTGGTACTTCTTGGCGATGAATTCCTTCACTTCCGGGCTGGTCAGGGCCTTGGCCAGTTTCTGGATGGCTTCGCTGTCCTTGTTGTCCGGGCGGGCGACCAGGAAGTTCACGTATGGCGAGTCGCTGCCTTCGATCACCAGCGCGTCCTTGGCCGGGTTCAGGCCGGCTTCCAGGGCGTAGTTGGTGTTGATCATGTCCAGGTCGACCTGGTCCAGCACACGCGGCAGCATGGCCGACTCAAGCTCGCGGAACTTCAGCTTCTTCGGGTTCTCGGCAATGTCCTTGGGAGTGGCCAGGGCGTTCTTCGGATCCTTCAGGGTGATCAGGCCAGCCTTCTGCAACAGCAGCAGGGCGCGGCCGCTGTTGCTGCCCTCGTTAGGGATGGCAACGGTAGCGCCTTCTTTCAGTTCGCTCAGGCTCTTGACCTTCTTCGAGTAACCACCGAAGGGTTCGACGTGCACGCCGATCACGGTATCCAGGTGGGTGCCCTTGCCTTCGTTGAAGTTCTGCAGGTACGGCAGGGTCTGGAAGTAGTTGGCGTCCAGGCGCTTCTGGTCAACCTGCACGTTCGGCTGCACGTAGTCAGTGAAGACTTTGATCTGCAGGTCCACACCTTCCTTGGCCAGGGTCGGCTTGATCAGCTCGAGGATTTCGGCGTGCGGTACCGGGGTGGCGGCAACCACCAGTTTCTCGGCGGCGGCAGCCAGGCCGGCAAACGACAGGGCAGCAGCCAGGGCAGTGGTCAGCAGGGTCTTCTTCATGGTGGTCCTTGTTCTGGTCTGGGCCATCGACGATGGCGAATCGGGTGCCCAACCGGTTCACCAGCGGGCGTGAGGCGGACAATACCCAGATTTTTTATTCCGTAACAATATCTTTTATTTAGCTTCTTATTCCAAAAACAAACTGCCATCAGCCACTTTGCTTATGAGCGATGTCTAGCGCGCGGGGTTTGGCAGGTCGAGGTCTTCAGCGAGGATCTCTTCGCCGTCATTCACCAGCAAGGCGAAGTGGATGACGTTCTCCAGTTCACGGGTGTTGCCGGGCCATGGGTGTGCCTCCAGCGCCTGCTGCGCCGCCTCGCTCACCAGCGGCACAGGCCGTTGCAGGCGCACGCTGTAGATGCCCACGAAGTACTCGGCCAACGGCAGGATATCGCCTGGCCGCTCGCGCAGTGGCGGCAGCTCCAGCGCCCCCTCGCGCAGGTATTGATACAGGCGCTCGTTGAAGCGCCCTGCGCGCACTACCCGCGCCAGGTCGATACTGGTAGCGGCCACCAGGCGCACGTCCACCGGTTGCGGCTGCGGCGCGCCCACCCGGGTAACCTCGCGGTTTTCCAGGGCCGCCAGCAGCTTGCCCTGGATGGCCAGCGGCAAGTCGGCGATCTCGTCCAGGTACAACGTGCCGCCGTTGGCCGAGCCGAACCAGCCGGCACGGCTGCTGGCTGTGCCGCCCTGGCTGCCAGCGCTGTAGCCGAACAGCTCGGCATCGGCGTAGGTGGGGCTGATGGCCGCGCAGTTGACCGACACGAACAACCCGCTGCGGTCACTGGCACGGTGGATCTGCCGAGCCAGCAGTTCCTTGCCGGTACCGGTTTCGCCACGGATCAGCACTGGCAAGGGTTGTGGCGCCAGGTGCTCGAGCTCCTCGCGCAGCTGCTGCGAACGTGGGTCGATGAACACCAGCGCCTTGGCGCGGATGCTCAACGGGCTCTTGTCCAGCTCAGGGAAGGTCAGCAACGGCTGGCCAAAAGGGTTTTGAAAAGTCATGACAAACTCCCGCCCCAGGCCTTCAATGGCCGGGCGTCAGGCAAACGGTAAACAATAAGGGCGATCAGGCGCGGCGCAGTGCGCGCTGCTCGACCCGGCTCTGCAAGCGATACAAGTAGGCGAAACCTTGTTCCCAGCGCTCATGGCCGGACTTGACGTTGATGTGCCCGGCGTTGGTCAGCAGCCCTGCTTCGGCGCCCCAGACCTGGGCCAGGTACAACGCCCTTGGCACGCTCACGGCCGGGTCGTTGTCCGAGCTGACCACCTGGCTGGGAAATGGCAGTGCTTCGGTCGGGATCGGCGCGAAGTTGCGCAGAGCCGGCGCGCAGGTTGGCCGCTCTACGTCAGCGGGTGCCACCAGCAGCGCGCCACGTACCCGCCGCAGCAGGGCCGGGCTGGCTTGCGCGGCCCAATGAGCGACGGTTATGCAGCCCAGGCTATGGGCAATCAGAATCACCGGCGAGCGCTCGGCGGCAATCGCCTGCTCCAGTGCCTGCACCCAGTCCTTACGTTGCGGGGTAAGCCAGTCGTGCTGCTCGACCCGGGCACTGTTGGGCAGGGTGCGCTGCCAGTGACTTTGCCAATGGTTGTCTGGCGATCCTTGCCAGCCCGGCACAATCAGGTAACGAATCGACTCATTGCGCATGGGGACGCCTCCAGTAAGTTTGCGTGCTTGGAGACAAGTATAGGGAGGGAGTTATATCAGTAAAGGAATAAGGAGCTATTTATTAATAACCAAAATGCAATCCTTGTGGGAGCGGGTTTACCCGCGAATGCGTCGGTGATGCCTACATCGCATTCGCGGGTGAACCCGCTCCCACAGGGGGCATTGATAGCCATGAAATCCGGCAAAAAAAAAGGGCCATCCCCTGCCAAGAGATATGGCCCCTAAGCACTTGCCTGAAGAAAGTTGACGGGTTCAGCGCGCGGTAATCACCGCCAGCTTGCTGATCCCCGCACGTTCGATAGCCGCCATGGCCCGCGCCACTTCGCCGTAGTTCACGCCGTCATCGGCCTGCAGCTGTACGCGCACGTCCACGTCCTTGTCCTTGGCGGCCTTGAGGCTGGTTTCCAGCAGGTCGGGCTGGATCTCGTCCTTGTTGATGAACAACTTGCCATCACCGTCGATGCTGACCACCAGCGGGTCCTTCTGCTCCACCGGGGCCACGGCCTCGGTCTTGGGCAGGTTGATGGGGATGGCATTGGTCAGCAGCGGCGCGGTGACGATGAACACCACCAGCAGCACCAGCATGACGTCCACCAACGGCGTGACGTTGATTTCACTGAGGACTTCGTCGCTGTCCTGGGTCGAAAAGGCCATGTCAGGACGCCTCCTTCACCGGTTGGGTGAAACCGGCCTGGGGCCTGTGCACGGCCGGGTGCACCAGCACGCGGAAGGCACTCTTCTGCGCCAGGCTGTAGAAGTCGTGGGCGAAGTCATCGAGGTCGGCGGCGGTGAGCTTGAGGCGGCGCAGGAAGTAGTTGTAGACCAGCACCGCCGGCACCGCGACGGCGATACCCACGCCGGTGGCCACCAGTGCCGCGCCAATCGGCCCGGCCACGGTTTCCAGGCTGGCGGAACCGGCCGCGCTGATGCCCTTGAGCGCTTCCATGATGCCCCAGACGGTGCCGAACAGGCCGATGAAGGGCGAGGTACTGCCAATACTGGCGACCACCGCCAGGCCGGTTTCCAGCGAACGGCGCTCACGCACGATCTGCTGGCGCAGGGCGCGCTCCAGGCGGTCCTGGTGGTTGATGGCGTGGCTCAGGTCATTGGCCTGGCTGTCACCGACAGCGATGGCGGCATAACCGGCCTGGGCAACACGGGCGGCAGGGCCAGGCAGTTCGTGGCTGGGCTCGGCAGCCGAGTCCAGGCTCGAGGCGGCCCAGAATTGCTGGTGGAAGCGTTTGTCCTGGTTCTTCAGCCGCACGAACTGCACGACCTTGACCAGGGCCAGGCCCCAGGTGACGACAGAAAAACCGACCAGCAGCCAGATGACTGCGCTTTCAACGGATTCGAGGGGGGATGCCAGCAGGCTCATGATGATGTCTTCCTGTGTTCTGCGAAAAAGTTAGCGAAGCTTGAAATCGATCGGCACGCTGACCCAGCCGGTCTGGGCCACGTCGCCCTGCTTGGCAGGCACGAAGCTCCAGCGCTTGACCGCGGCCAGTGCGGCAGCGTCGAGGGCATCACGGCCGCTGCTCTTCTGGATCTGGATCTGCCCGGGCTTGCCGCTGGGCAGCACCTCGACGCGCAGCAGCACGGTGCCTTCCCAACCGCGGCGTTGGGCCATCTGCGGGTACTCCGGCGCCGGGTTCTTCAGGTACGCCGCGTTGGCCGATGCCGGGGTGACCGGGGCCGGCGCGGGTGGCGCTGGCGGGGCCGGGGCAGCCACAGGGGCTGGCGGCGGCGCTACGACCGGCTTGGGCTGCGGCTTGGGCTGTTGCTTGACCACCGGCTTGGGCACGGGCTTTGGCTTGGGTTTGGGCTTGGCGGCCAGCTCGTCGACCACGGGCGGCGGTGGCGGCTGGACCACCGGCGGTGCCGGGGCTGGTGGCGGTGGCTCGACTACAGGTGGTGCCGGCGCGGCGAACTCGATGGTCATCGGCGGTACTTGCGGTGGCACCACCGGCAGCTCGGGCGTTGGTGCCTGGCTGACCCAGTACGCTGCAGCGCCATGCAGGGCCAGCACCAGCAGGCCCAACACCAGCTTGTCGCGGCGCTTGAGCCCGCTGACAGGCGTGCGTTGCAGGCGCAGCTGGCCAAGCGGGAGGCGAAGCGTGCGTCCAAGGTCGACCAGGTCACCCGGTGCCGGGCGCCATGGCTGGTCGTAGGCCCTGACGGCCGACTGGACATTACCCATTGATCAAACTCCTGGGACTCGATTCAGGTGTGTGGCTGAATCATCGGGGTCAGGGGCTTATCTCTTAAAGTAATGTTTACAGTTATGATTAGAACTTTACTGAATATAGATTTTGGCGAGTTTCTCAACGCCGCGAGTTTCGCGGGGTGTAGCAGAGCGAGCCATGAATCATGCTTTGCAGGCATTCAAAATATTCGCGCAAGGCATGAGATTGCCGCGAGGGCTACGCCCTCGATTCGCAGCACAAGGCTGCTCCTACAGGGACCGCGCAAGTTCAGGCAATGCGCGGTCCTTGTAGGAGCAGCCTTGTGCTGCGATGGGCTGCAAAGCAGCCCCGGCAATCCATCAGGCATAAAAAAGCCCAGGACCAACCCCGGGCTTTTTCATCATCAAAGGCGACTCAGATATCCGCCACCTTCTGCCAAACCTTCGGCCGGAAGAACAATGTTTCCCCCCGCGCCAACCCGGTCAGGCTGTCATGGTCCTTGACCACTTCGGCCTCGATCAGCTCGCTCTGCCCTTCCACCTTCAAGGTCACCCGCGTGGTCGCGCCCAACGGCCGGATGTCGCGCACCTCGGCCGCATGGTGCCCTTCGGTCTCGTGTCGCGACAACGACACTTCGTGCGGGCGGAACAGCACATGATGCCCTTCGCTCAGGGCCAGGCGGTTGGAATCACCGAGGAAGTGGTAGACGAAATCGTTGGCCGGGTGCTCGTACACCTCGCCCGGCGAGCCGATCTGCTCGATCACACCCTTGTTCATCACCACGATGCGGTCGGCCACCTCCATGGCTTCTTCCTGGTCGTGGGTGACGAACACCGACGTCAGGTTGATGTCCTCGTGCAGGCGTGCCAGCCAGCGGCGCAGCTCCTTGCGCACCTTGGCATCCAGCGCACCGAAAGGCTCGTCCAGCAACAGCACCTTGGGCTCCACCGCCAGCGCACGGGCCAGGGCGATACGCTGGCGCTGGCCACCGGACAACTGCTCGGGGTAGCGGTCGGACAGCCAGTCCAGCTGCACCATGTTCAGCAGTTCATGCACCTTCTCGGCAATCTTGCTCTCGCTCGGGCGCTCGCCCTTGGGCTTCATGCGCAGGCCGAAGGCAACGTTGTCGAACACACTCATGTGGCGGAACAACGCGTAGTGCTGGAACACGAAACCGACGTTGCGGTCGCGCACGTCATGGCCGGACACGTCCTCGCCATGGAACACGATATTGCCCTGATCGGGGGTTTCCAGGCCGGCGATGATGCGCAGCAACGTGGTCTTGCCGCAGCCGGACGGGCCGAGCAGGGCCACCAGCTCGCCGCTGTTGATGTCCAGGTTGATGTTGTCCAGGGCCTGGAAGCTGTTGAAGCGCTTGCTGACGTTACGAACTTCGATCGACATGAATCATTCCTCCGCGGCGCTGTGGCGCAGGCGGTTAATACGGTTCTCGCTCCACTGCTTGAGCAGCAGGATGAAGAGCGCCAGGATCAGCAACAGGCTGGCCACGCTGAAGGCCGCGACATGGTTGTACTCGTTGTAGAGGATCTCCACATGCAGCGGCAAGGTATTGGTCACGCCGCGAATGTGGCCGGACACCACCGACACCGCGCCAAACTCGCCCATGGCCCGCGCGGTGCACAGCACCACGCCGTAGATCAGGCCCCATTTGATGTTCGGCAGGGTCACGTGCCAGAACATCTGCCAGCCATTGGCGCCGAGCAGGCGCGCGGCCTCCTCTTCCTGCGTGCCCTGCTCCTGCATCAGCGGGATCAGCTCACGGGCCACGAACGGTACGGTGACGAAGATGGTGGCCAGGACGATGCCCGGCAGGGCGAACACGATCTGGATATCGTGGTCCTGCAGCCACGGCCCGAACAGGCCTTGCGCACCGAACATCAGCACGTAGACCAGGCCGGCGATCACCGGCGATACCGAGAACGGCAGGTCGATCAGGGTGACCAGGATACTCTTGCCACGGAAGGTGTACTTGCTCACGCACCAGGCGGCGCTGACGCCGAACACCAGGTTCAGCGGTACCGAAATGACCACGGCGAGCAGGGTCAGCTTCAGCGCCGACAACGCGTCAGGCTCGAAGATCGCTTCGAAGAAGGTGCCAAAGCCGTTCTTCAGTGCCTGCGATACCACGATCACCAGTGGCAGCAGCAGGAACAGCGCGAACACCAGCCAGCCAAGGCCGATCAGAATACGCCGCGAAGTGACGCTGCCCCGGCGGGCGGCGTTGGCGGCGGCGGTTGCATTCAGGGATGAACTGGACATGCCGGCCTCCTTCAAGGGGTTTCGATGCGGCGCTGCAGCAGGTTGATCAGCAGCAGCAGGATGAAGGAAACCACCAGCATCAGCACGCCGATAGCGGTCGCGCCGGTGTAGTCGTACTGGTCGAGCTTGACCATGATCAGCAGCGGCAGGATCTCGGTCTTCATCGGCATGTTGCCGGCAATGAAGATCACCGAACCATACTCGCCCACGCCGCGGGCGAAGGCCAGGGCAAAGCCTGTCAGCCAGGCAGGCAGCAGCGCTGGCGCCAGCACGTGGCGGAACACCTGCAGCGGCTTGGCGCCCAGGCAGGCGGCAGCCTCCTCCACTTCACGCGGAATGTCGGCCAGTACCGGCTGCACCGTCCGCACCACGAACGGCAGGGTGACGAAGGTCAGCGCCAGGGTGATGCCCAGCGGGGTGTAGGCGATCTTGAAACCCAGGTCGGTGGCGAACTGGCCGACCCAGCCCGAAGGCGCGTACAGGGCGGTCAGGGCGATACCGGCTACGGCCGTGGGCAGGGCGAACGGCAGGTCGATCATCGCATCGATGATCTTGCGCCCGGGGAAGGTGTAGCGCACCAGCACCCAGGCCAGCAGGGTGCCGATCACTCCGTTGATGATGGCGGCGAACAGGGCGGTGCCGAAACTCAGCTTGAGCGCGGCGATCACCCGCGGCGCACTGATGACGTTCCAGAACTGCTCCCAGGTAAGCTGCGCGGCATGCACGAACATGGCGGCCAGCGGTATCAGCACGATCAGGCTGAGGTACACCAAGGTGTAGCCCAGCGTCAGCCCGAAGCCGGGTATGACGGGGGAAATGCGGCGTGACATAAATATCCCTGGTTGAACGCACTTGGCCCGGGAACGATCCCGGGCTGGTGCTAGCTTCTGAAATCCTGGGGCTGCTTTGCAGCCCATCGCGACGCAAGGCCGCTCCTACAGGGGTGCGCGTACCTCTGTAGGAGCGGCCTTGTGTCGCGATGGGCCGCAGCGCGGCCCCGCTTTTCCTTGGCCCTTACTGTGCCTGATAGATCTGGTCGAACACACCGCCATCATTGAAGAATTTAGGTTGTGCAGTCTTCCAGCCACCAAAGTCCTTGTCGATGGTCACCAGGTCCAGTTTCGGGAACTGCTTGCCGAACTCGGCAGCGACCTTCTCGTCACGCGGGCGGTAGAAGTTCTCGGCTGCGATCTTCTGCCCGGCCGGGCTGTACAGGTGCTTGAGGTATTCGCTGGCAATCTCGGTATTGCCCTTCTTCTCGGCGTTCTTGTCCACCACCGCCACCGGCGGCTCGGCGAGGATCGACAGCGACGGCACGACGATCTCGAACTTGTCGGCGCCACCGTCTTCCTTCAGTGCCAGGAAGGCTTCGTTTTCCCAGGCCAGCAGCACATCGCCCTGGCCGTTGTTGACGAAGGTGATGGTCGAGCCACGGGCGCCGGTGTCCAGCACCGGCACGTGCTTGAACAGCTCCTGCACGTAGGCCTTGGCTTTCTCTTCGCTACCGCCGGTCTTCAGGCCATAGGCCCAGGCAGCCAGGAAGTTCCAACGGGCGCCGCCGGAGGTTTTCGGGTTGGGGGTGATGACCGACACGTCCTTCTTGATCAGGTCGCCCCAGTCCTTGATGCCTTTCGGGTTGCCCTTGCGCACCAGGAACACGATGGTCGAGGTGTACGGGGTGCTGGCATCCGGCAGGCGGGTCTGCCAGTTGTCCGGCAGGGTCTTGCCGAGCTTGGCGACTTCATCGATGTCGCCGGCCAGGGCCAGGGTCACCACGTCGGCACGCAGGCCATCGATCACCGCACGGGCCTGCTTGCCCGAACCGCCGTGGGATTGCTGGATCTTCACCTTGTCGCCCGGGTGGGCCTGTTGCCAGTGCTTGATGAACTCGGCGTTGTACTGCTGGTACAGCTCGCGGGTCGGGTCGTAGGACACGTTCAGCAGTTCGTAGTCCTTGGCGATGGCGGAACCGGCAAAAACAGCACTGGCCAGGGCGGCGAGCGCATAACGGCGGATGGACATGGTGAAGCTCCCGATTGGCATTTTTCTAGTTTTGAATGTGTGGTGCGATCAGCCGGTCTTGTTGCCGGGCTGCTGCAGGCGGAACTTCTCCTTGCGCTCGATCTGCACGACCTGAGCGTTGTGCACGGTAATCTCCACCGCACCGAATCGCAGGTCGCGCAGAGCGCTCTGGATTTCACGCAGAATGGTGGCTTCGTCCTGACCGTCGATGCTACGCAGAGATGCACTCATGCTCGTTCTCCTTGGAGTGAGGGTGCCGGGCTGAGGTTTGAAGGGGATTTGCGCCTGGCTTGAGGGCAATAGTAGTGAGGCGGGGTTATTCTTAAAAATACTGTTTAAGAATTTTTATATAACCAAAAACAAAAGACAATTTCGAAGGCGACGGAAGGCCCTGTGGGAGCGGGTTCACCCGCGAATGCGGCGGTGGTTCCACCATCGCATTCGCGGGTAAACCCGCTCCCACAGGATCCGTGCAGGGCTTCAGTTGTGTTTCTGTGGCTCGCGGATCTTGTACCAGGCCACATACAAGGCCGGCAGGAACAGCAGCGTCAGCAGGGTCGCCACGATGATCCCGCCAATCATGGCGTAGGCCATCGGCCCCCAGAACACCTCGCGGGCAATCGGGATCATGCCCAGGCTCGCCGCCGCCGCGGTCAGCAGAATCGGCCGGCGCCGGTGGTTGGTGGCCTCCACCACCGCATCCCACGGCGACAAGCCCTGGGCTTCGAACTCGTCGATCTGGGTCACCAGGATCACCGAGTTACGAATGATGATGCCCGCCAGCGCGAGAATGCCGAGAATCGCCACGAAGCCCATGGGCGTACCTGTGGGCACCAGCGCAATGATCACGCCAATCAGCCCCAGCGGCGCCACGCTGACCACCAGGAACAGCTTCTGCACGCTGTGCAGCTGGATCATCAGGAACGTCGCCATCAGGAACAGCATCAGCGGGATGACCTTGCGGATCGGCCCCTGCGCCTTGGCGCTCTCCTCCACCGTACCGCCGGTGGCCACTTCGAAGCCGACCGGCAACTTGCTGGCGAACTCGTCGATCTTCGGTTTCAGCTGGGCCACCAGGTCGGTGGGCTGGATGTCGCCGTTGACCGAGGCCTTGATGGTGATGGTCGGCTTGCGGTCACGGCGCCACACCAGCGGCTGCTCCAGCTCGTAGCGCACGGTGGCGAACGCAAGCAGCGGGATCGAGGTGCCGTTGGGTGTCAGGATCTGCAGGTTCTGCAGGGTATCGGGCGAGCCACGCTCGCTGTCCTCGGCACGGGCGACCACGTCGACCAGGTAGATGTTGTCGTTGACCTGGGTGATCTGCACACCGCTGACGATGCTGTTCATCACATTGGCCACATCCTCCGACGACAGGCCCAGCTGGCGCGCCTTGTCCTGGGCGATTTCCACGCGCAGCACCTTACCCGGCTCGTTCCAGTCGTAGATCATCTCGCCGATGTGCTCGTTCTGGTCGAGCAAGGTGGCCAGCTCGATGGCGTGCTTGCGTACCTGGTCGATATTGGCGCCGCTGACCCGATACTGGATCGGCCGGCCCACTGGCGGGCCCATTTCCAGCGATTGCACGTTGGTGCCGACGCCAACGAACTCTTCATGCAGGATCTTCTGCAGGCGGTCCATCATGGCCTGGCGTTCCTCGAAGCCCTTGCTGACGATCACCAACTGCGCGTAGTACGGGTTCTGCAGCTGCTGATCGAGGGGCAGGTAGAAGCGGATCGCGCCTTGGCCGATGTAGGTACTCCAGTGCACCAGGTCCGGGTCGTCCTTGATCCGCGCCTCGAAGCGGTCGACCACCTTGCGCGTCTCTTCGATTGAGGCGTTTTGCGGCAGGTTGAGGTCGACGAGGATTTCCGGGCGGTCCGAGGACGGGAAGAACTGGTTCTGCACGAAACGCTCGCAGAAGATCGCCAGGGCGAACAGCACCACGGTGCCGATGATGGTCAGCCAGCGGTTGCGCATGCACCACAACAAACCATGCTCGAAGACCCGGCCGACACGGCCAGGCTCGGCTTCGTGGGGCTTGAGCTTGGCGCTGCTGAGAATGTGCACGCCGAGCACCGGGGCGAAGAACACCGCTACCACCCACGACACCATCAGCGCCACGGCAATTACCGCAAACAGCGTGTAGGTGTACTCACCCGCCGAACTGGCGTTGAGGCCGATCGGCACGAAGCCGGCCACCGTCACCAGGGTGCCGGTAAGCATGGGGAAGGCGGTGGAGGTATACGCAAAAGTCGCCGCCTGCTCCTTGCTTTCGCCCATCTCCAGCCGTGTGACCATCACCTCCACGGTGATCATCGCATCGTCCACCAGCAGGCCCAGGGCGATGATCAGCGCCCCCAGCGAAATCCGCTGCATGGTGATGCCGCTGTATTCCATGAACACGAACACCATGGCCAGCACCAGCGGGATCGAGCAGGCCACCACCAGCCCGGCACGCACGCCGAGGCTTACGAAGCTCACCGCCAGCACGATCACCACCGCCTCGAACAGCGCACTGGTGAAGCCGCCCACCGCTTGCTTGACCACCACGGCCTGGTCGGAAACAGTGTGCACCCCGACGCCCACCGGCAGGTCTTCGATCACCTTGTCCATGCGCTTTTTCAGCGCCGCGCCGAACACCTGGATATTGCCGCCGGCCTTCATGCCGATGGCCAGGCCCAACGCCGTCTGGCCGTTGTAGCGGAACATCGGCGAAGGGGGGTCGACGTAGCCGCGCTCGATATCGGCGATGTCGGCCAGGCGGAAGAAGCGGTCGTTGATCTTCAGGTTGACGGTTTGCAGGTCCTTTTCCGAGGTGAACTGCCCGGAGGTACGCACCGAGATACGTTCCGGCCCGGCCTCGATCACACCGGCAGGGGTCACGGCGTTTTGCGATTGCAGGGCCTGCATGACCTGGCGCTGATCGATGCCCAGGGCTGCCAGCTTGCGGGTGGAGAAGTTCAGGTAAAGCACTTCGTCCTGGGTGCCGATCAGCTCGATCTTGCCGATGTTGGGCACATCGCGCACTTCGGCCCGCGCCTGTTCCACATAGTCGCGCAACTGGCGCAGGGTCAGGCCGTCGGCGGTGAAGGCATAGATAGAACCGAACACATCGCCGAATTCATCGTTGAACCCGGGCCCCTGGATGCCCGCAGGGAATTCACCGCGAATGTCCTGGATCTTCTTGCGCACCTGGTACCAGATTTCCGGGATGTCCTTGGCCTTGGTGGTATCGCGCAGGTACACGTAGACCGTGGATTCGCCGGGGCGGGTGTAGCTTTTGGTGTAGTCGAGGGAGTCGAGTTCCTCGAGCTTCTTCTCGATACGGTCGGTGACCTGGTACAGGGTTTCGTCCTGGGTCGCGCCGGGCCAGCGGGTCTGGATGACCATGGTCTTGATGGTGAACGACGGGTCTTCCTCACGGCCCAGGTTGAAGTAGGAGAAGATCCCCATCAGCAGGCCAACGAACATCAGGTACCAGACGAACGATTGATGCTTGAGTGCCCAGTCGGACAGGTTGAAGCTTCCTTTCATTGCGCATCCTCGTCGAAGGTGACCTTCTGGCCGGGCTTGAGGCTGTTCACGCCCGCAGTCACCACCCGCTCGCCGGGCTGTACGCCCGAGCTCAGGACGATGCTGTCGGCGGTGCGGCCGATCAGGGCCACGTCACGAGTGGCCACAGTCTTCTGCTGCGTATCGATCACCCATACCTGCGTCTTGCCGTCGCGCTCGAGCAAGGCACTCAAGGGCAGTTCGCTGCGCGGCGACACCTCCGAACTCAGGGTCACGCTGATGGCGGTGCCCAGGTGGAAGGCCGCCGGGGTGCTGGCCAGGGTCAGGCGCGCGCGGCGGGTGCGCGTGGTGGCGTCGGCCTGGGGCTCCAGTTCCCGCAGGCTGGCGGTGGTGTTGATGGTCGGGTCCAGCTGCGAAGCAACGGTGAAGGTCAGGCCTTTGCTCAACTGCTCGGCCAGGCCGATCGGCAGGTCGATCACCGCTTCCTTCACATCCGGCCTGGCCAGGGTTACCACAGCCTGGCCGGCGGTGACGGTTTGCCCGGCTTCGGCCTGCCAGGCAGTGATTACCGCGGCGTGGTCGGTGCGCAGGGTGCTGTAATCGAGCTGGTCACGCGCCTGGCTGAGCGCAGAGCGCGCTTGCTCCAACGCCGCACTGGTGGTTTTAAGGTTGGTCTGGGCGATATCCAGCTGGGCCTGGGCGCCTACGCCACGGTCGTACAGCTGTTGCTGGCGGCGGGCATCGGCCTGGGCGTTGATCCACTGCGCCTGCACCTTGGCCAGGTCGCCTTCGGCGGCACGCAACTGGTTCTGCTGGTCGGTCGGGTCGAGGGTGGCCAGGGTGTCCCCCGGTTTCACCTGGGCGCCCACATCCAGCCAGCGCCGGGCGATACGCCCGGATACCCGGAAGCCCAAGGTGCTTTCGAAACGTGCCTGGATACTGCCGGCGAAACGGCCCAGCTGCGACTGCACCTGGGGTTCGACCTTGACCGACAGTACCGGCCGAATCGGCTCCGGCACTTCATCCTCGCTACTGCAGCCGGCCAACAGCACGCCGGCCGACAGCATCAGCAGCAGGCGCTTCATAGCTCACCCCCGTTGCCCTTGGCATCGATCTTCAGCACCTGCATGCCGGGGTGCAGCAACTGCCCGCCATTGACCACCACGGTCTCGCCGCCTTTCAGGCCACTGGCGACCACGATCCTGCCGGTGAGGTAACGGCTGACCTCGACCTTGCGCAGCTCTACCTTGTCACCCTCGCCCACTACCCAGACGGCGGGCTCATGCAGGGCCTTGGTCAGTGCCGACCATGGCAGCTCGATACTTGGTCGGCCCTGGGCATTGGTGGTGGCCGTCACCGGTGCACCCAGTTGCATCCCTGGCGGCACATCCCTCAGCCCGACCTTGACCTGTACCGTGCCGCTTTGCGCAGACACCGTAGGGGTAATTTCACGCACGAAGCCACGGGCCTGGACCTTGGGGTCGTCCAGCAGGCTGACGATCACGCCGGCGTCGCTGGGCGGGGCCACCAGCAGCGATTCGTAGACATTGAACACGGCATCACGATCACCATCGGTGGCCAGGCTGAAGATTGGCATGGTCGCTTGAACCACCTGGCCGACCTCAGCCTGGCGCTCGGTGATGACCCCATCGGCCTCGGAGACCAGCGCGGTATAGCTCAGTTGTTCGTTGGCATTGGCCAATTGCGCCTGCGCGGCCTTGAGCGCGCTCTGGTTGCTGCGCAGCGCGGCTTCGGCGGAATCGTATTCGCTCTGGCTGGTGTAGCCCTTGGGTAACAGCTTTTGCTGGCGTACGAAGGCAGCGCTGGTCTGGGTGACCCGCGCCTGCGCGGCGAACACCTCGGCCTTGGCCGAGTCGACATTGTTCTGCAGGTCTTTCGGGTCCAGCCGCGCCAGCACCTGGTTGGCCTTTACGTGGTCGCCGACATCGACACTGCGCGAGATGATCTTGCCGCCCACACGGAACGACAGGTCGGTCTGCACCCGCGCCTGCACATCGCCAGTCAGGGTGACCCTGGCAGCGAAATCGGTGGGTGATACCTGTTGCACGCCTACGCGTGGCAGTGTTTCGGTGGTTTCTTCCTTACTACAGCCCGACAGCAGGGACACAAGCCCCAGGCAGACGACCAACAGCGGACGTATCAACGTCATGCAGGCTCCTTGCTTGCGCGCAAATGATTCGTGGGATGCGACTGTCAGCGTAGTTCAGGGTTGGACAAACGGCACTGGCCACATGCGCAAGGGAGACATTCCGAGGCCGGTGTCACAGGGCGGGCTCGGCGCAACTTGTTCGTTGAAAACCTGGCATTTCTGCCAGTAGCCGATCATCGCCAGGGCATTACATAGTGTCCCCAACCGGTCGCCCCGATAGTGGCACCACAGAGAGGCATTTTTCTGTTCACCCTTGAACCCTCGGAGGCCCCATGGCCGCTGCAAAAAGTTCACGCCGCTTCTACCAGAACGGCCGTGTTTCCACCGAACTCGGCGGGTCTGTAACACGCTCCATCTTCCGGCATCAGGGTAGCCTCCTGGCGCAATGCACATCAGGTGCTGAGGTATCGCGTTCTATCATGACGGTGAACAATACCAACACCGTCATGAGCGAATTTGGACACACCGGTAAGACGCAGTTCGCTTATACCCCCTATGGCCGACGCCCAGGCGAGAGCAAATCGAATAACCCCTTCGCATTCAACGGCGAGCAGCTAGACACGACAACAGGCTGTTACTTCCTAGGCAATGGTTATCGTCTCTTTAGCCCGATACTCCGAAGGTTCTTTAGCCCAGATAATCTAAGCCCGTTTGAGGAGGGTGGCCTGAACGCTTATGCGTATTGTGTGGGGGATCCGGTGAATAGTACTGATCCCTCGGGGCACTTCCCGCGTAAAATGCTCTTGGATGTTTTATCGTTAACCTTGATAGCAGCATCAATTGCAGGAGCAATTGCGACGGCGGTTACGAAGCCCAAAAAGGCTGAACTCTATTCGTTCTTGGCACTCACTGCGGCTGCAGTAGGGACCGGCTTGGTTATAATGCGTGTCACTTCATCTAGTCGACTATCTGCCCCGTTCCTTCGGCGCCGGCGGCAAACAGAAGTACCTGTCCAATCTCCTGTCCAATCTGGACCGCCTCCTGACTACGCACCTTTCGGTCCACCGCCTTACGCGGATGTAACTCCTACCACGAATATTGAGATGACCCCACTTGCTAATATTGAAGGCAGTCCGGGAGTCAGCACTCCCGGAGCTGCACCTCCCCCTTACCACGTGGCTATGTCTGCTAATGATGTTCGCAACCCGGAATGGAGTTAAGGGTTGGATAACCGACAATGATGGAGATTAGTCGGCATTTTCAGCGCCTGCGCGGGCCTTTTCGCGGGTGAACCCGCTCCCACAGGTATTGAGCAAACCCTGAAGGCTGCACATGACTGTGTGGGAGCGGGCGTGCCCGCGAAAAGGCCGGTACAGGTCAGAGTTGAACTGAAGCCTTGTTCAGTCCCAGCTCGATGTCATCGATCAGTGCTTTGGCAAAGCCACTGAGAATTCTCGCGGCACTACCGGCCAGCCGGTCATTTTCCATCTCGGCTTCGGTCGTCAGGTGATTGATGCAACCGAGCATTACGGAGAGTTCGGAGAAGGCATGGTTGAAGGGGATATTGGCCTGGACGCGGAAAAGGTCCATGCAGGTTTCTTTACCGACGGTGCTGCTGTGTGATGGATGGGGAGTGCCTGGAGCAGAATTGGTCATGGTGGATCTCCTATATCTGGACAAGGAGTTGCCACCTTCATCTTTCTCACGGATCAGGGCGGCAACCGTACGCGAGGTGAGAAACCGCGGATATAGGAACGCAGCCAGACGTAAGTCTGCCCGCGCACGGTTGCCATGACGAAAGCACTATATCGTTGGGTTCTCACACCCAGTCCCAAGTACGTTATCCCTGGGGCATTTCCCCAGCAACAGAGCAGCTTCCACACGGCTCGTAGGATAATTCCCAAGCCGATCCGACTGAAGCCTTTGGTTTGAGTTGATGAAAAGTCGTACACCTCGAGGGCCTCTTCGCGGGTGAACCCGCTCCCACAGGGTTATGTGCAGCCTTCAGGACCTGTGCAATACCTGTGGGAGCGGGTTTACCCGCGAAAGGGCCGGTACTGCCATCCACAAATCTCTGCCATATTCAGAAACAATCATCTACACAGCACCTGCATCTCCCACTGGGGCATGCGCAAGCCCTGAAGGCTGCACAGATCCTTGTGGGAGCGGGTTTACCCGCGAAAGGGCCGGTACTGCCATCCGCAAGTCTCTGCCATATCCAGAAACCATGATCTACACAGCACCTGCATCTCAGCCACTACCTTTGAAAAGTCACCTGCTATTCAAGGAAGAAGCCAATGTCGCGAGCCCAGTCTCACCTGCTTCGCCGTGGTCGCTATTCAGAACTTGGCCGGCTCTATCTGCTGACCACCGTCACCCACCAGCGCAAGCCGCTGTTCCATGATTTCCACCATGCCCGGCTGGTCATTCACCAACTGCGACAATCAGACCAGGAACATGCCTGCCGATCACTGGCCTGGGTGCTGATGCCGGACCATCTGCATTGGCTGATCGAGTTGAAAGGTACGACGTTGGGCACCTTGATGCGCAGGTTCAAGTCCAGGTCCAGTCTGGTTTTGCATCAGGCGGGGGTTGAGCATGATCCGGTATGGCAGCCTGGGTATCAGGACCGGGCACTGCGGCGGGAGGAGAGCATGGTGCATGTTGCCAGATACATTGTTGCCAACCCCTTGCGGGCTGGCTTGGTCAGTAGTGTCAGGGACTATCCACATTGGGATGCAGTCTGGCTTTGAATCTGTGCTGGGGCATTCGCGGCGGTTCGGCGCCCCGATGAACCCGCTCCCACAGGTACTGCGCAGGTCTTGAAGACTGCACATGACCCTGTGGGAGCGGGTTCACCCGCGAAGAGGCCGGGTCAGGCCGACGCAGCCACCTGCGCCGGGCGCTTGACCTGTGGCTGCGAAGCATTCGCCGCAGCGCCCTCTTCGATCGCCTGCTGTATCGCCTTGCGACGGCGCTCTTCGGCCTGGCGGCTGAAGTACCAGACGAAGAAGGTCACCAGCGACACCGACAGCAGGATCAGGCTTGCCACGGCGTTGATCTCCGGCTTCACGCCCAGGCGTACCGCCGAGAACACTTCCATCGGCAAGGTGGTCGAACCAGGGCCGGAGACGAAGCTCGCCAGTACCAGGTCATCCAGCGACAGGGCGAACGACATCATGCCGCCCGCCGCCAACGACGGCGCGATCATCGGGATGGTGATCAGGAAGAACACCTTCCACGGCTTGGCACCCAGGTCCATCGCCGCTTCCTCGATCGAAAGGTCCAGCTCACGCAGGCGTGCCGACACCACCACCGCCACATACGCGGCACAGAACGTGGTATGGGCGATCCAGATGGTGACGATGCCGCGCTCCTGCGGCCAGCCAATCATCTGCGCCATGGCCACGAACAGCAGCAACAGCGACAGGCCGGTGATCACCTCAGGCATTACCAGCGGCGCGGTGACCAGGCCACCGAACAGCGTACGGCCCTTGAAGCGGGTAACCCGGGTCAGCACGAACGCCGCCAAGGTACCCAGCGCCACCGCCGCCACCGCCGTGTAGCAGGCGATTTCCAGCGAACGCATCACCGAACCCATCAACTGGGTGTTGTCGAGCAGGCCGACGTACCACTTCACCGACCAGCCACCCCATACCGTCACCAGCTTGGAGGCGTTGAACGAGTAGATCACCAGGATCAGCATCGGCAGGTAGATGAACAGCAAGCCGAGCACCAGCATCAGCTTGGAGAAACTGAAGCGCTTCATGCCCTGCCCTCCATTTCTTTGGCCTGGCTGCGGTTGAACAGCAGGATCGGCACGATCAGGATCGCCAGCATCACCACCGCCAGCGCAGAGGCCACCGGCCAGTCACGGTTGTTGAAGAACTCTTGCCACAGCACCTTGCCGATCATCAGGGTTTCCGGGCCGCCAAGCAGTTCAGGGATCACGAACTCGCCCACCACCGGGATGAACACCAGCATGCAGCCGGCGATGATGCCGTTCTTCGACAGTGGCACGGTGATCTTCCAGAAGCTGTTGAAGGTGCTCGAACCCAGGTCCGAAGCGGCCTCGAGCAGGCTCGGGTCGTGCTTCACCAGGTTGGCGAACAGCGGCAGGATCATGAACGGCAGGTACGAATAGACCACGCCGATGTACACCGCCAGGTTGGTGTTGAGGATCTGCAGCGGCTGGTCGATCAACCCGGTCCACAGCAGGAAGCCGTTGAGCAGGCCGTTGTTGCTGAGAATACCCATCCAGGCATAGACGCGGATCAGGATCGCGGTCCAGGTCGGCATCATGATCAGCAACAGCAGGACCGTCTGGGTTTCCTTCTTGGCGTTGGCGATGGCATAGGCCATCGGGTAGCCGATCAGCAGGCACAGCAGGGTGCTGAAGAAGGCCATCTTCAGCGAGCCCAGGTAGGCCGAGATATACAGCTCATCCTCGGTCAACAGGCCATAGTTGGCCAGGTTGAGCACCAGCTGCAGCTTGTCTTCGACGTAGCTGTAGATCTCGGTATACGGCGGGATAGCCACGTCGGCTTCGGCGAAGCTGATCTTCAGCACGATGAAGAACGGCAGCATGAAGAACAGGAACAGCCAGATGAACGGCACGCCGATCACCAGGTGCCGCCCCTCCGGGGTAATACGCTGGAAGGCTCGCTTGAGCTTGCGCAGTTTCATGACCGCAGTACCACGCCGCTGTCGTCTTCCCACCACACGTACACTTCATCGCCCCAGGTCGGGCGCGTGCCCTGGCGCTCGGCGTTGGCGACGAACGACTGGACGACCTTGCCGCTCGGCAACTCGACGTAGAACACCGAATGGCCACCCAGGTAGGCAATGTCGTGAACCTTGCCGCGCGACCAGTTGTGCTCGCAGGTCGGTTGCTGGGTGGTGACCAGCATCTTTTCCGGGCGCAGGGCATAGGTGATGTGCTTGTCTTCCACCGACGTGGTGATGCCGTGGCCGACATAGATCTTGCGCTCCAGCTCCGGGCTGGCAATGATCGCGTGGCCTTCGGCGTCGTCGACCACTTCACCTTCGAACAGGTTGACGTTGCCGATGAACTCGCACACCAGGCGGCTGGTAGGCGTCTCGTAGATGTCCACCGGCGAACCGATCTGGGCGATCCAGCCCAGGTGCATGATGGCGATGCGCTGGGCCATGGTCATGGCCTCTTCCTGGTCGTGGGTCACCATCACGCAGGTCACGCCCACGCGCTCGATGATCTCCACCAGTTCCAGCTGCATCTGCGAACGCAGTTTCTTGTCCAGTGCACCCATCGGCTCATCGAGCAGCAGCAGCTTGGGGCGCTTGGCCAGCGAGCGGGCCAGGGCCACGCGCTGGCGCTGGCCGCCGGACAGCTGGTGCGGCTTGCGCTTGGCGTACTGAGTCATGTGCACCAGCTTGAGCATCTCGGCCACGCGGGCGTCGATTTCGGCCTTGGGCATCTTGTCCTGCTGCAGGCCGAAGGCGATGTTCTGCGCCACGGTCATGTGCGGGAACAGCGCGTAGGACTGGAACATCATGTTGATCGGCCGCTCGTAGGGCGGCATGTCGGTGATGTCGACGCCATCGAGGAAGATCCGCCCTTCGGTCGGGCGTTCGAAGCCGGCCAGCATGCGCAGCAAGGTGGACTTGCCGGAACCGGAGCCACCCAGCAGGGCGAAGATCTCGCCCTTGCGGATTTCCAGGGACACATCGTCCACGGCTACCGTTTCGTCGAACTTTTTCGTGACCCGGTCGATCTTGACCAGCACCTGCTTGGGTTGCTGGCCACCCTCGAGGGCTTTTTTATAGGCACCGGAGGCAACTGCCATGAGTGAAACTCCCAACAAGATTTTTGTGCCCGCGAGCCCTGTTCTACAGGTGCCGCCACGGGCCTGGATTTTTACTTGCCCGACTTGACCTTGGTCCAGCTACGGGTCATCAGCCGTTGCACCTTGGGTGGCAACTCTGAGTTCACGAACATCTTGTCCAGCACTTCCTGCGGTGGGTAAACCGCGGCGTCAGTCCTCACGGCCTGGTCCATCAGGTCGCCAGCCTTGGGGTTCGGGTTGGCGTAACCGACGTAATCACTGACCTGGGCGATAACCTCAGGCTTCAGCAAATAGTTGATGAAGGCATGCGCCTCTTTGACGTTCTTGGCGTCCTTGGGGATCGCCAGCACGTCGAACCAGAGGTTGCCGCCTTCCTTGGGAATGGCGTAGGCCAGGTTCACGCCCTTCTTCGCTTCTTCGGCGCGGGCCTTGGCCTGGAACACATCACCCGAGAAACCTGCCGCGACGCAGATGTCGCCGTTGGCCAGGTCGGTGATGTACTTGGACGAGTGGAAGTAGGTCACGTACGGGCGTACCGCCAGCAGTTTCTTCTCGGCGGCCTGGTAGTCCTTGGCATTGGTGCTGTTGGGGTCCAGCCCCATGTAGTTGAGCACCGCCGGCAGCATTTCGTCCGCCGAGTCGAGGAAGGCCACGCCGCACTTGGCGAGCTTCTTCATGTTCTCGGGCTCGAACAGCACTGCCCAGGAGTCGATGGTGTCCACGCCCAGCGCGGCCTTCACCTTGTCGACGTTGTAACCGATGCCGTTGGTGCCCCACAGGTAAGGCACGGCGTACTGGTTGCCCGGGTCGTTCTTTTCCAGGCGTTTCATCAACGCCGGGTCCAGGTTGGAATAATTGGGCAGCAGGTTCTTGTCGAGCTTCTGGAACGCGCCCGCCTTGATCTGCTTGCCGAGGAAATGGTTGGATGGCACTACCACGTCATAGCCGGTGTTGCCGGCCAGCAGCTTGCCTTCCAGGGTTTCGTTGGAGTCGAACACGTCTTGCACGGGCTTGATGCCCGTGGCTTTCTCGAAGTCCGCGAGTGTGGTCGGGCCGACGTAGTCGGACCAGTTGTAGAAGTGCACCGTAGGCGCCGCTTGGACGCTGCATGCCAGCGTCAGGCCCGCTCCAGCCATCAAGGCCTTGCGGAATACAGAAATGGACAAGTGGGTGGTCCTCACAATCAGTGCCTGGGTAGCGACAATGCTGCCGCACACGCAAAACCGGCGCGCAACTTACCTTCGCAGCTTCGATGCCGCAATCATCAATTGCCTTTCACTGGCTCTGGGCCGGGATTCCCCGGCCCAGAGGTACCGCATCGGGCTTATTTGCCCGACTTGATCTTGGTCCAGCTGCGGGTGATCACACGCTGGGCAGACGCTTCAGGCGCAGCGATCGCGTACAGCTGCTTCTTCACTTCAGCTGGCGGATAGATGCTCGGATCGCTGGTGATTTCCTTGTCCACGAACTGGGTGGCGGCAGCGTTGCCGTTCGGGAAGCGCACGGCGTTGGTGATCTCGGCCATGATTTCCGGCTGCATCAGGAAGTTCATGAACTGGTAGGCAGCGTCTTTATGCTCGGCATCCTTGGGGATGGCGACCATGTCGTAGAAGGTACCGGCACCTTCCTTCGGAATGACGTAGTCCACCTTGACCTTGTCACCGGCTTCGTGGGCACGGGCCTTGGACTGCTCCAGGTCACCCGAGTAACCGACGGCTACGCAGATGTTGCCGTTGGCCATGTCGCCGATGTACTTGGACGAGTGGAAGTAGGTGATCGAAGGACGGATCTTGAGGAACAGGTCCTCGGCGGCCTTCAGGTCTTCCTTCTTGGTGCTGTTGCTCGGCAGGCCCAGGTAGTGCAGCGCAGCCGGCAGCATTTCGGTCGGGGCATCCAGGAAGCTCACGCCGCAGCTCTTGAGCTTGGCGATGTTCTCAGGCTTGAACACCACGTCCCACGAGTCGATCTTGTCCACGCCCAGCGCGGCCTTGACCTTCTCCGGGTTGTAGCCGATGCCGATCGAGCCCCACATGTACGGGAAGGCGTGCTTGTTGTCCTTGTCGCTGGCATCGCCAACGGCCTTGAGCAGGTCAGGGTCGAGGTTCTTCCAGTTCGGCAGCTTGGAGCGGTCCAGTTCCTCGTACACGCCAGCCTTGATCTGCTTGGCCAGGAAGTTGTTCGAAGGCACGACGATGTCATAGCCCGACTTGCCTGCCAGCAGCTTGGCTTCGAGGGTTTCGTTGCTGTCGAAGACGTCGTACTTGACCTTGATGCCCGACTGTTTCTCGAACTTGGCGATGGTGTCCGGAGCGATGTAGTCCGACCAGTTGTAGACGTTCAACACCTTGTCTTCAGCCTGAACAGCGGTAGCCATGGCACCCATCAGGGCGGCGGCCAGCAACGTCTTGCCCATTTTATTCATGCGTAATGCTCCAGAATTTTTTATTTAGCCATCTGTTCAGCAGCCAGGACCTACGGTGCAGAGCGCGCGGCGACTGAAACAGTCGCTAGTCTGGCAAGTTACAAGGCTCTGTATCAAGGAAAGCAGGGCCTTGTAACGACTTAATGTCACATCGCTAGCCTAGCAAACTGTCAGAGGATCGCTTCGAGCGTCAGGTCCAGGCATTTGCGTGCCTTTTCCACCAGTTCGTCGATCTCTGCATGGCTGATCACCAGCGGCGGCGCAATGATCATGGTGTCACCCACCGCGCGCATGATCAGGCCGTTTTCGAAGCAGAAGGTGCGGCAGATCATGCCCACGCCCTTGCCCTCGTAACGGCTGCGGGTGGCCTTGTCCTTGACCAGCTCGATCGCGCCGAGCAGGCCCAGGCCGCGTACCTCGCCCACCAGAGGGTGGTCCTGCAGTTCACGCAAACGCTTTTGCAAATACGGTGCCGCTTCGCTGCGCGCCTTCTCGACGATTTTCTCGTCACGCAGGATGCGCAGGTTTTCCAGGCCCACGGCGGCCGCTACCGGGTGGCCGGAGTAGGTGAAGCCGTGGTTGAAGTCGCCACCTTCGCTGAGTACTTGGGCCACGGTGTCACGCACGATCACACCGCCCATGGGGATGTAACCGGAAGTCAGGCCCTTGGCGATGGTCATCAGGTCGGGCTTGAGGTCGTAGTAGTCGGAGCCGAACCACTCGCCGGTACGGCCGAAACCGCAGATCACTTCGTCGGCGACGAACAGGATGTCGTACTTGGCAAGGATCTCCTTCACCTTCGGCCAGTAGGTTTCCGGCGGGATGATCACGCCGCCGGCGCCCTGGATCGGCTCGGCGATGAAGGCGGCGACATTGTCTTCGCCGACTTCGAGGATTTTCTTCTCCAATTGCTCGGCCGCCCACACCCCGAACTCATCCGGGGTCATGTCGCCGCCTTCGCCGAACCAGTAAGGCTGCGGGATATGCACGATGCCCGGGATCGGCAGGCCGCCCTGCTCGTGCATGCCGCTCATGCCGCCCAGGCTGGCACCAGCCACGGTGGAGCCGTGGTAGCCGTTGATGCGGCCGATGATGGTCTGCTTCTGTGGCTTGCCTTTCAGCGCCCAGTAATGGCGGACCATGCGCAGCACGGTGTCGTTGCCTTCGGAGCCGGAGCCGGTGAAGAACACATGGGTCATGCCTTGCGGCGCCACGTCGGAGATTGCCTTGGCCAGTTCCAGCGCAGGCGGGTGGGCAGTCTGGAAGAACAGGTTGTAGTACGGTAGCTCGCGCATCTGCTTTTCTGCCGCCTGCACCAGTTCTTCACGGCCATAACCCACTGCCACGCACCACAGGCCAGCCATGCCGTCGAGGATCTTGTGCCCCTCGCTATCCCACAAATGCACACCCTGGGCCTTGGTGATGATGCGCGGCCCCTTCTCCTTCAGCTGCTTGTAGTCGCTGAAGGGCGCGAGGTGATGCTCCCCGCTCAGGGTTTGCCATTCACGGGTTTGCGGGTTGTTGACGCTCATGTGCTTCTCCGTTGTTCGACAGCCGCGTCCTGCGGCACCAAGTTGATCAGACAGCAAACAGCAGGAACTCACGCTCCCAGGAACTGATGACTCGCTTGAAGTTCTCGTGCTCGGCGCGCTTGGTAGCGACGTAGCCGGTGATGAACTTCTTGCCCAGGTACTGCACCAGTGCACGGCTGTTTTCCATGCGTTCCAGGGCATCTTCGATGGTCAGTGGCAGGCGCAGGTTGCGGCGTTCGTAGCCACGCCCCTGCACCGGCGCGCTGGCGTCGATGCCTTCGACCATGCCGATGTAGCCACACAGCAGGCTGGCGGCGATGGCCAGGTAAGGGTTGGCGTCGGCGCCTGGCAGGCGGTTCTCGACCCGGCGGCTTTGCGGGCCGGCGTCCGGCACGCGCAGGCCGACGGTACGGTTTTCCTCGCCCCATTCCACGTTCACCGGCGCCGAGGTGTCGGGCAGGAAGCGGCGGAACGAGTTGACGTTGGGGGCGAACAGCGGCAATGCCTCGGGGATGAACTTCTGCAGGCCACCGATGTGGTGCAGGAACAGTTCGCTCATGCTGCCGTCGTCGTTGCTGAAGATGTTCTTGCCGGTGGCCACGTCGACGACGCTCTGGTGCAGGTGCATGGCACTGCCTGGCTCGCCGGTCATGGGCTTGGCCATGAAGGTGGCGGCCACATTGTGCTTGAGCGCGGCCTCGCGCATGGTGCGCTTGAACACCAGGATCTGGTCGGCCAGGTGCAGGGCGTTGCCATGACGGAAGTTGATCTCCATCTGCGCCGTGCCGTCTTCATGGATCAGCGTGTCGAGGTCCAGCTGCTGCAGTTCGCACCAGTCGTAGACGTCTTCGAACAGCGGGTCGAATTCGTTGGCGGCTTCGATCGAGAACGACTGGCGGCCGGTTTCCGGGCGGCCCGAACGGCCTACCGGGGGCTGCAGCGGGAAGTCCGGGTCTTCGCTGCGCTTGGTCAGGTAGAACTCCATCTCCGGCGCGACGATCGGCTGCCAGCCCTTGTCGGCGTAAAGCTTGAGGACTTTCTTCAGCACGTTGCGCGGCGACAGTTCGACCGGGTTGCCCTTCTTGTCGTAGGTGTCGTGGATCACCTGGGCGGTCGGCTCGATGGCCCATGGCACCAGGAACACGGCGTTCTCGTCGGGGCGGCAGATCATGTCGATGTCCGCCGGGTCCAGCAGTTCGTAATAGATGTCGTCGTCGACGTAGTCGCCGGTCACGGTCTGCAGCAGCACGCTCTCGGGCAGGCGCATGCCTTTTTCGGCGATGAATTTGTTGGTAGGCGAAATCTTGCCGCGCGTGATGCCGGTCAGGTCACTGATCATGCATTCGACTTCGGTGATCTTGTGCTCTTTCAACCAATCGGTGAGCTGGTCGAGGTTGTTACTCATAAATACCTCAGGAGGTAAGGTGGTCCGCGCACTGATTCTGGATGGAGTACATTGCTAAAGCAAAAACCCCCGCGCAGAGCCACAGTGGATACACTGAAAACAGGTGCATCCGTAATGAGTTCGAAGGGCAGGAAGACGAAACGAAGGGCGGCAAGCCGCTACGAGGGCATGTCCGGGAGCGCCAAACGTCAATTATTGCGGCCAGGGCGGCCACGCCATTGACGAAGCTTGCAAAAATGACGGATGTACCCGATGGCACTGCGCAGGCAGTGCTTTCAGGTCTCGGCAAGCGGACCATGTGACCCTCGTATTATTGTGTTCTGGGTTGAGACCGAGCTTAGCCTTGTTCATTTTTTTACACAACACCTCCGTAAAAAATAAAACACGGTTGGTCGAAGATAGCCCTTTGCGCGGGAAATAGCGGATAATGGTTTGCCCCGAGATGCAGCAAATCTGCCGTCGATGTGCCATTTCAGGGCATCATGGGGTTGGCTTGACATCAGTTTGTCTTTTCGATTGACTGGTCTTGCAAGCCCCCCTTGATTGATATTTTTAACAACAAAGGTGTTGCATCATGTCGGTACCCCCGCGTGCCGTTCAGCTTAACGAAGCGAACGCGTTCCTTAAGGAACATCCTGAGGTTCTCTACGTTGACCTTCTGATTGCAGATATGAATGGTGTGGTGCGTGGCAAGCGCATAGAGCGCACCAGCCTCCACAAGGTTTACGAGAAAGGCATCAACCTGCCTGCCTCCCTCTTCGCCCTGGACATCAACGGCTCCACCGTTGAAAGCACCGGGCTGGGCCTGGACATCGGCGATGCTGACCGCATCTGCTACCCGATCCCCGGCACCCTCTCCAACGAACCCTGGCAGAAGCGCCCGACTGCCCAGCTGCTGATGACCATGCACGAGCTCGAAGGTGAGCCGTTTTTTGCCGACCCGCGTGAAGTGCTGCGCCAGGTGGTCGACAAGTTCACCGAGATGGGCCTGACCATCTGTGCCGCGTTCGAGCTGGAGTTCTACCTGATCGACCAGGAGAACGTGAACGGCCGCCCGCAGCCGCCACGCTCGCCAATTTCGGGCAAGCGCCCGCAGTCGACCCAGGTGTACCTGATCGACGACCTCGACGAATATGCCGACTGCCTGCAGGACATCCTGGAAGGCGCGAAGGAGCAAGGCATCCCGGCCGACGCCATCGTCAAGGAAAGCGCCCCGGCGCAGTTCGAAGTCAACCTGCACCACGTGGCCGACCCGCTCAAGGCCTGCGACTACGCGGTACTGCTCAAGCGGTTGATCAAGAACATCGCCTACGACCATGAAATGGACACCACCTTCATGGCCAAGCCCTACCCGGGCCAGGCAGGCAACGGCCTGCATGTACATATTTCCGTGCTGGACAAGGATGGCAACAACATCTTCACCAGCGAGGATCCCGAGCAGAACGCCGCGCTACGTCACGCTGTCGGCGGTGTGCTCGAGACCCTGCCCGCGTCCATGGCGTTCCTTTGCCCGAACGTCAACTCGTACCGCCGCTTCGGCGCGCAGTTCTATGTGCCGAACGCGCCAAGCTGGGGCCTGGACAACCGCACCGTGGCCCTGCGCGTGCCGACCGGTTCGCCGGACGCCGTGCGCATCGAGCACCGCGTGGCCGGTGCCGACGCCAACCCGTACCTGATGATGGCCGCCGTACTGGCCGGCGTGCACCATGGCCTGACCAACAAGGTCGAGCCGGGTGAGCCGATCGAAGGCAACTCGTACGAGCAGCTGGAGCAGAGCCTGCCGAACAACCTGCGCGATGCCCTGCGCGAGCTGGACGACAGCGAGATCCTCAACAAGTACATCGATCCGAAGTACATCGACATCTTCGTCGCGTGCAAGGAGAGCGAGCTGGAGGAGTTCGAGCACTCGATCTCCGACCTCGAGTACAACTGGTACCTGCATACCGTGTAAACAAGAACGCCGCCCACAAGGGCGGCGTTTTTGTTCGAGATCGGTGTCGCCTGCTTCGCGGGCTTGCCCGCTCCCACAGGGTACTCACAAGGTCTGAAGCCTGCGGTGTACCTGTGGGAGCGGGCGAGCCCGCGAAGAGGCCGGTACAGGCTTACAGAGGCTTCTCGAATATTTTCGAATTGCGCTGGTAGTTGTACAGCGAAGCCCGCGCCGCCGGCAGGCGCTCGACCCCGCTCGGCGCAAACCCGCGTTCGCGGAACCAGTGCGCAGTACGCGTCGTCAGCACGAACAGGGTGTTCAGCCCCAACTGCCGCGCCCGGCTTTCGATGCGCTCCAGCAGCTCGTCGCCACGCCCGCCATGGCGGTACTCCGGGTTCACCGCCAGGCACGCCAGTTCGCCGGCATCGGAGTCGGCAATCGGGTACAACGCCGCACAGGCGATGATCATGCCCTCGCGCTCGACCACGCTGAATTGCTCGATCTCCCGCTCCAGCACCTCACGCGAACGGCGCACCAGGATGCCCTGCTCTTCCAGCGGGCTGATCAGTTCCAGCAAACCGCCCACGTCCTCGATGGTCGCCTCGCGCACCACTTCGAACTGCTCCTGCGACACCAGCGTACCGCCACCGCCACGGGTGAACAGCTCGGTCAGCAAGGCGCCGTCCTCGGCATAGCTGACGATATGGCTGCGCGCCACGCCGCCTTTGCAGGCTTCGGCCGCGGCATCCAGCAATTCGCCCTGGTAATCGCTGCCCAGGCGCTGCAGATGCGGGGCAACCTGCTGCGGGCGCAACTCACGCACCAGCTTGCCATCGGCATCCAGCAGGCCCGGCTCGGCACCAAACAGCAGCAGCTTGTCGGCACCCAGTTCGATGGCGGCGCGGGTGGCCACGTCTTCGCAGGCCAGGTTGAAGATTTCACCCGTGGGCGAGTAGCCCAGCGGCGACAACAGCACGATGGAGCGCTCATCGAGCAGGCGGCTGATGCCCTTGCGGTCGACCCGGCGCACTTCGCCGGTGTGGTGGTAGTCCACGCCTTCGAGCACGCCGATCGGCCGCGCCGTGACCAGGTTGCCGGACGCCACGCGCAGGCGCGAGCCCTGCATCGGCGAAGCGGCGATGTCCATCGACAGGCGTGCCTCGATGGCCAGGCGCAAGGCGCCGACGGCATCGATCACGCAATCCAGGGTGGCGGCATCGGTGATGCGCAGGCCACGGTGGTAGTGCGGGGTCAGGCCGCGATCAGCCAGGCGGCTTTCGATCTGCGGGCGCGAGCCATGCACCAGCACCAGGCGCACGCCCAGGCTGTGCAGCAGCACCAGGTCGTGGACGATGTTGCCGAAATTAGGGTGTTCCACCCCATCGCCAGGGAGCATGACCACGAAGGTGCAGTCGCGATGGGCATTGATATACGGGGAGGCATGACGCAGCCAGTTGACGTAGTCGGGCATGACAGGGCCTGTGGATAAGTGGACGGAGAACGGCGATACAGGGGGCGTTCAGGATCATCGTCGGAACAGGCTTGCGGTCACGCGCGGTCTCCTCTAGGCAGGAACGAAACAGTTCGGTTGACGTTTAGTCCAGGCAATAGTGCCGGATCAGGTCACGCAATAGACGCACGGTAGGCTCGATTCGTGACATTTCAAGGTATTCGCCGGGCTGGTGGGCACAGGCGATGTCGCCGGGGCCCAGCACGATGGTCTGGCAACCCAGTTGCTGAAGATAAGGCGCTTCGGTGCCGAACGCCACCGCTTCGGCGCGATGGCCGGTCAGGCGCTCCGCCACTTGCACCAGCTCGGCGTCGGCAGCCTGCTCGAATGGCGGCACCTCCGGGAACAGCGGCGCATAGTCGATGCGCACCTCAAAACGCTCTGCCACCGGCACCAGCTTGGCGCGGATGGCTGCGCGCAGTTGCTCCACGTCCATGCCTGGCAGCGGGCGCAGGTCGAATTCCAGGGCGCACTGGCCGCAGATACGGTTGGGGTTGTCACCGCCGTGGATGCAGCCAAAGTTCATGGTAGGGGTCGGTACGGTGAACTGCGGGTTGCGGTAGGTTTGCTGCCATTGCTGGCGCAGGCCCATCAACTCGCCCATCACCGCGTGCATGGCCTCCATGGCGCTGCGGCCAAGGCTTGGGTCCGACGAATGGCCGCTGCGCCCGAGGATGTCGATGCGGTCCATGAGGATGCCCTTGTGCATGCGGATCGGCCGCAGCCCGGTGGGCTCGCCGATCACGGCCGCACGGCCGAGCGGCTGGCCGGCCTCGGCCAGGGCGCGGGCGCCGGACATGGAGCTTTCTTCGTCACAGGTGGCGAGGATCAGCAGCGGCTGCTTGAAATCGTGCTCCAGCAGCGGGATGACCGCCTCGATGACCAGGGCGAAGAAGCCCTTCATGTCGCAGCTGCCCAGGCCGACCCAGCGGCCATCGGTTTCGGTCAGCCTCAGCGGGTCGCTGGCCCACAGCTGTTCGTCATAGGGTACGGTGTCGCTGTGCCCCGCCAGCACCAGGCCACCCGGGCCGGTGCCACGGCTGGCCAGCAGGTTGAACTTGCCGGGGCTGACCTGCTGGATGTCGCACTTGAAACCCAGGTCACCCAGCCAGCCGGCCAGCAGGTCGATGACCTGGCGGTTGGACTGGTCCAGCGCAGGCTGGGTGCAACTGACCGAGGGCGCGGCGATCAGGGCGGCGAACTGGTCTTTCAGCGTCGGCAACGGCATGCGCGTACTCCTCGGAAGCGTTGCCCATCATAGCAATGCCGTCCAACCGTGTGGGCTTCTTCGCGGGCTTGCCCGCTCCCACAGGGACTGCACCGCCCTTGAAAGCGATGCTGTACCTGTGGGAGCGGGCAAGCCCGCGAAGAAGGCCACCACGATCCAACAGACGAGAGCCGACTCCTGTAGACTGCTGGGTAACCACGCCCCCTCCTTCGAGCCTGTGATGCACAAAGAAACCGAACTCAAGCTCCGCGCCAGCCGCGAGACCCTTGCCGCCCTGCGCGAGCACCCTCTGCTGAAAAAGCGCAACAAGTCCGGCTGGCAGACCCGCGAACTGCTCAACCAGTACTTCGACACCCCCGAGCGCGAGCTCTCCGCCGCCCGTGTCGCCCTGCGCCTGCGCCGCGATGGCGAGGCCATCATCCAGACCCTCAAGTGCCGCGGCACCAGCGTGGCCGGCCTGTCCGAGCGCAACGAGCACGAATGGCAGCTGGACAAGGTCAAGCTCGACCTGAAGAAGCTCGACGACAGCTGCTGGCCCGCGCAACTGGCCAACCTGGACAAAAAGACCATCAAACCGCTGTTCACCACCGACTTCAGCCGTGAATACGCCGAAATCGCCTGGGGCCGTGGCAAGAGCAAGGTGGTGATCGAGGCCGCGCTGGACCAGGGTTTCGTGATCGCCGGCAAGCGCAAGGAAGAAATCTGCGAGCTGGAACTGGAACTGCGTGAAGGCGAGCCGCAGGCACTGCTGGAACTGGCCGCCGAGCTGGCCGCCAGCCTGCCGCTGATGCCATGCGACATCAGCAAGGCCGAGCGTGGCTATCGCCTGCTGGAGCCGGACAGCTACGAGCTGGGCCTGCCGCACACCGAGCTGGAAGCCGAAATGGCCGTGGACGACGCCTACGCCGCACTGGCCTGGCAACTGCTGGGCAGCAGCCAGCGCCTGGCCGAGCAATACCGCCACAACGGCCACTGGCGCCTGCTGCAAGACTGGGTCGAGTGCCTGAGCGAGCTGCGTGCCATTACCGCCAGCCTGGGCCAGGCCGCCCCCCGCGCCACCACCCGAGACCTGCGCAGCAGCCTCGACGCCCTGCTCGAAGACTGGCGCCCGCTGGTGCAGGCCGGCAACGAAGACGAAGATATCCGCCGCGCCGCCCCCGAGCAGTTCGCCGAAGAGCTGGAGGACGTGCGCTGGGGCCAGTTCTCGCTGGAAACCTCGCGCTGGCTGCTGGCCCGTGCCTGGACCGTGGAGCGCAAAGGCCGTGGCGAGCGCCAGGGCAAGGCGCAGCTGGCAAGCTGGCTGGCGCACCTGCTGGGCGAAGAAGGCCGAGCGTTGAAGCTGCCGCTGTACACCCAGCGTCCGGAAGACCTGGCCGAGCAACTGCCGCGTATCGAACAGCTGCTGGCCTGGCTGCACCATGCCCGTCAGGTGCTGGAAGCGCCGCAGATGGACCGCCTGTATGGCGACCTGAAGAAGCTGCATGAGCTGGCTGAACAGCCGATCAGCGATGAAGTGCTGGAAGCGCGTATCGAACAGGCTCGGGCGGTGGATCAGAGCCGCGGCTGGAAGCACCTGCTCAAGGCGTGAGCCCTTCTGAAGGCTGACGCAGCCTTTGTAGGAGCGGCCTTGTGTCGCGAAAGGGCCGCACAGCGGCCCCGGCAATATCTGCTTGGTGCACAAAGCCTGGGGGCGCTTCGCGCCCCTTTCGCGACACAAGGCCGCTCCTACAGGGACCGCGTCAGCGGGTCTGAAACGGTCTTACCGCGACAGTGGCAGGCTGGTGGTGGACTTGATCTCCGACAGCGCCACGATCGAGTTCACTTCCTGTATCCCCGGCACGTTCGACAGCTTTTCGAAGAAGAACCGTTCATAAGCCTCGATATCCGGGGTGACTATGCGCAACAGAAAGTCCACCGACCCCATCAGCACATAACACTCCAGCACCTCCGGAAACCCGCGGATTGCGTCGGTGAATTCGGTGAAGTTGGAGCGCCCGTGGGCGTTCAGTTTCACCTCGGCGAATATCTGCGTGTTCAGGCCGACCTTCTTGCGGTCCAGCAAGGTCACCTGCCCGCGAATCACCCCCTCCTCCTTCAACCGCTGTATACGCCGCCAGCACGGCGATTGCGACAGCCCCACGCGTTCGGCGATCTGCGCACTGGACAGCGAAGCGTCCTCCTGCAGCAGTTCGAGGATACGGCGGTCGTAGGCGTCCAGCTCGCTGTGCATCAATAATTCTCCTGAACAGCACTTCATGAATAGAACAATTCGCCAATACAGCGAAATGATCAAATCATAGCGAAAAAATACCGCCGCCAACGTGCAAGAATTTCTCCCACATTTGCGGAGACCAGCATGAACGCACAGCCCCGTACCGACGCCTGGGCCGCCAGCAGCGCCCACAGCACCGTGCACTATCGCCTGCAGGCCGAGGCCGAGCCTGACAGCCTGTGCCGGGTGCTCAACCTGTTTGCCCTGCAGTTCCTGACCCCGCACAGCGTGCAGGTCAGCCAGCAGGATGACTGGCTGGATATCGAGGTCGGCATCGGCGGCCTGAGCTGGCACCGGGCCGAGGTGATTGCGCAGAAACTGCGTAACCTGGTGTGTGTGGGTGAGGTGAGCCTGAGCAACCTGCAGCGGGTGGAGCTGGCGGTGGTCTGAGCCATCCACTTTGGCCCCTTCGCGGGCTCGCCCGCTCCCACAGGATTACCACCGGCCTCAGCCCTGTGGTGTACCCGTGGGAGCGGGCGAGCCCGCGAAGAGGCCAGTACAGGCACTGCAAGATTCCGCAACCTTTCACCCTCGGTAATTCTCCCTCGCCCGGCTAGCCTTGATCAGCACTCCCCTATCAGGCACGGACGCCAACCATGCACACACCCGACAACCCGGCACTCGACCTCAAGCGCGTACTCCAGGCCCTGCTCGCCGACCAGCACCTGCACGCCAACGACACCCTGCAGGTACTCGAGCACGCCGCCACTCACCCCACCGCCCACCCGCTGGAACAGATCGCCGCCTGCGCCTTGGAAGACCGTCGACACCCTGGCCAGCCCCTGGACCTGGACCGCCTCTGCCAATGGCTGGCCAGCAAGCTCGGCCAGCCCTACCTGCGCATCGACCCGCTGCAACTGGACCTGCCCCAGGTCACCGGCCTGATATCCCCGGCCTTCGCCCAGCGCCACGGCATCCTTATCGTCGCCGCCGACGCCTCCAGCGTCACCGTCGCCAGCGCCCAGCCCTACCAGGACGACTGGCTGGCCGACCTCACCCGCAGCCTGGGCCGGCCGATCCGTCGCGTGCTGGCCAACCCGCAGCAGGTCCGCCAGGCAGGGCAGTCGTTCCACCGCCTGGCCCAATCGGTAAAGGGCGCGCAACACCAGCAGTCAGCCAGCCTGGGCGAACTCGAACAGCTGCTGGAGCTGGGCAAGCGCCAGGCCGAGGCCAGTGCGGACGACGCGCACATCGTGCATATCGTCGACTGGCTGCTGCAGTACGCCATCGAGCAACGCGCCAGCGATATCCACCTGGAACCACGCCGCGAGCAGGGCCAGCTGCGATACCGCATCGACGGCCTGCTGCACAACGTCTATGCCTTCCCCGCCGGGGTGACCCTGGCGCTGGTCAGCCGCCTGAAACACCTGGGGCGCATGGACGTCGCGGAAAAGCGCCGGCCGCAGGATGGCCGGCTGCAAAGCCGCCTGCCTGGCGGCGGCGAGGTGGAACTGCGGCTGTCGACCTTGCCGACCCCGTTCGGCGAAAAACTGGTGCTGCGCCTGTTCGACCCGCAACAGCTGCAAGAAGGCTTCGACCGGCTGGGCCTGGATGGGCCACAGCTGGACCAGTGGCAAGGCCTGCTGCGCCAGCGCCAGGGCATCATCCTGGTCACTGGCCCCACTGGGTCCGGCAAGACCAGCACGCTGTACGCCAGCCTCAAGCTGCTGGCCACGCCGCAGGTCAACCTGTGCACCATCGAGGACCCGATCGAGCGCCTGGATCCCACCTTCAACCAGTTGCAGGTGCAGCCCGCCCTGGACCTGGGTTTCGCCAACGGTGTGCGGGCCATGCTGCGCCAGGACCCGGACATCATCATGATCGGCGAAATCCGTGACCGCGAGACCGCCCTGGTGGCGGTGCAGGCGGCCCTGACCGGGCACCTGGTGCTGTCGACCCTGCATACCAACGACGCCTGTAGCGCGATCACCCGCCTGCAGGAGCTGGGTGTGGCCGACTACCTGATCAAGGCAACGCTGGTGGGGGTAATGGCCCAGCGGTTGGTGCGCACACTGTGCGCGGATTGCCGGGGTGGTGCAGCGCTGGCCGAAGGCCAGCCGTGCCGTACCTGTCGTGGCACGGGGTTCCATGGCCGCACAGGGTTGTTCGAGCTGCTGGTGCCCAGCGACAGCCTGCGCGCCCTGATAGGGCCGGGCAGCGATCTGGCCAGTTTGCGGCGCCAGGCCGTGGCCGATGGCTTGCTCGATCTGCGCCGCTGCGGCGAAGCCAAGGTAGCCTGCGGGCAGACCCGCCAAGAGGAAGTGCTACGGGCCTGTTCCTGAGCAAAAATCCTTTGTATTCAAGGAACTTGCACCCCTGTGGCAGGATCAAATCGCGCATCTTCAACCCTCACCCTTCGAGGTGTTTCAACATGCGTTTCAAAACCGCCATCGCTGCCGCTGCCTTGCTTTCGCTGCCTATCGGCTCGGCCATGGCCGATACCTTCTGGCGTAACGTGATGACTACCGGTGCTACCACGGCATCGAGCTACCTGACCTCCGGGGATCACAAGCTGGTGATGGCGGCGCAGGATGACGCCGGCAGCTTCGTGGCCAGCGAAGGCGCGATCCGCGGGCCGTTCCTTGAAGCGGCGATTCGCCAGGCCCGCGCAGAGAACCCGGGGATGCAGGCTTCCGACATGGAACTGGCCAATGCCATCCTGGCCAAGAATGCGGTAGCTGAGTAACCGCGTCGCCTGCTTCGCGGGTGAACCCGCTCCCACAGGTACTGCACAGTATTCAAAACTTGTACAAGCCCTGTGGGAGCGGGTTTACCCGCGAAGAGGCCGGCACAGGCAAACCACAATTAGCGGTAAGCCTCCACCGGCACACAAGCACAGAACAAATTCCTGTCCCCATACACGTTGTCGACCCGGTTCACCGCTGGCCAGTACTTGTGCTGGCGCACGTGAGCACTGGGCGCCACCGCCTGTTCCAGGCTGTAGGGCCTGTCCCACACCGCCAGCACATCGGCCAGGGTATGCGGCGCATGCTTGAGCGGGTTGTTCTCCGCCGGCCAGTTGCCCTCCTGCACTTCGCCAATTTCCGCCCGAATCGCCAGCATCGCCTCGACGAAGCGGTCCAACTCGGCCTTCGACTCACTCTCGGTCGGCTCGACCATCAGCGTGCCCGGCACCGGGAACGACATGGTCGGCGCGTGGAAGCCATAGTCCATCAGGCGCTTGGCCACGTCCTCTTCGCTGATGCCGGTCAGCGCCTTCAGCGGCCGCAGGTCGAGGATGCACTCATGCGCCACCCGCTGGTTGCGCCCGCGGTAGAGCACCGGGAAGGCGCCACCCAGCTGGCTGGCCAGGTAATTGGCCGAGAGGATCGCCACCTCGCTGGCATCGGCCAGCTGCGGCCCCATCATGGCTATGTACATCCAGCTGATCGGCAGAATGCTCGCACTGCCCCAGGGCGCGGCACTGACCGCGCTGTTGTTCGGGTCCAGGCCGGGTACCGGCACCACCGGGTGGCTGGCGACGAACGGCTTGAGGTGCGCGCGAATGCCGATCGGGCCCATGCCCGGCCCGCCACCACCGTGGGGAATGCAGAAAGTCTTGTGCAGGTTCATGTGTGAAACGTCGGCGCCGATATCCGCCGGCCGCGCCAGGCCCACCTGGGCATTGAGGTTGGCGCCATCCATGTACACCTGGCCACCGTGCTGGTGGACCACTTCGCAGATTTCGCGAATCCCCTCTTCATACACGCCGTGGGTCGACGGGTAAGTGATCATCAGGCACGACAACCGATCCCCGGCCGAGTGGGCCTTGGCCTTGAGGTCGACCAGGTCGACGTTGCCATCGTCGTCGCAATCGACGATCACCACCTCCATGCCGGCCATTTGCGCCGACGCCGGGTTGGTGCCGTGGGCCGACGACGGAATCAGGCACAGCGTGCGTTGCGGCTGGTGGCGGCTGCGGTGGTAGCGGGTAATGGCCATCAGGCCGGCGTACTCGCCCTGGGCACCGGAGTTGGGCTGCATGCAGATGGCATCGAAGCCGGTAATGGCGCACAGCCAGCTTTCCAGTTCGTCGATCATCGCCTTGTAGCCGATGGCCTGGGACGCCGGGGCAAACGGATGCAGCTGGGCAAAGCCAGGCCAGGTGATGGGGATCATCTCGCTGGTGGCGTTGAGCTTCATGGTGCACGAACCCAGCGGGATCATCGACTGGTTCAGCGCCAGGTCCTTGTTCTCGAGCTGCTTGAGGTAGCGCAGCATCTCGGTTTCGCTGTGGTGCAGGTTGAACACCGGGTGGGCGAGGAACGGCGTGCGCCGCACCAGGCTGGCGGGGATGCCTTCGGGCAGGGCCAGCTGGTCGAGTGCGGCTATATCCAGGCCGTGGTCCACCCCCAGGAAGATGTCGAACAGGCGCAGCACCGTCTGCTCCGAGCAGGTCTCGTCCAGGCTCACGCCCAGGTGCCCGCGGCCAAGGATGCGCAAGTTGATCTGCGCGGCCTCGGCGCTTTCGATGATGGCCACCTGGGCACCGCCGACGTCCAGGGTAAGGGTGTCGAAGAAGTGCTGATTGAGGCGTTTGATGCCCTTGGCCTCGAGGCCGGCGGCCAGGATGAAGGTCAGCCGGTGCACGCGCTGGGCAATGCGTTGCAGGCCTTCCGGGCCGTGGTACACCGCGTAGAAGCCGGCAATGTTGGCCAGCAGCACCTGGGCCGTGCAGATGTTGGAGTTGGCCTTCTCGCGGCGGATATGCTGCTCGCGGGTCTGCAGGGCCATGCGCAACGCGGTGTTGCCACGGGCATCGCGCGACACGCCGATGATGCGCCCCGGCATGGCTCGCTTGTAGTCATCGCGACAGGCGAAATAGGCCGCGTGGGGGCCGCCATAGCCCATCGGTACGCCAAAGCGCTGGGTCGAGCCCAGCACCACATCGGCTCCCAGCTCCCCGGGCGGTGCCAGCACCACCAGGCTGAGCAGGTCGGCGGCTACGCAGGCCAGGGCATGCTGGCTGTGCAAATGGTCGATTTGCGGGCGTAGGTCGCGCACCTCGCCGTGGGTATCCGGGTACTGCAGCAAGGCCCCGAAAACCGCGTGTTTGCCAAGGTTATCCACAGAGTCGACGATCAGCTCGAAGCCGAAGCCCTCGGCACGGGTCTTGAGTACCGACAGGGTCTGCGGGTGACAGTGCTCGTCGGCGAAGAAGGCATTGCTCTTGTTGCGCGCCACCCGCTTGGCCAGGGCCATGGCCTCGGCGGCGGCGGTGGCTTCGTCGAGCAGCGAGGCATTGGCCAGGGCCAGCCCGGTGAGGTCGATGACCATCTGCTGGAAGTTCAGCAGCGCCTCCAGCCGGCCTTGGGCAATCTCGGGCTGATAAGGCGTGTAGGCGGTGTACCAGCCCGGGTTTTCCAGCACGTTGCGCAGGATGACCGTGGGGGTGATGGTGCCGTGGTAGCCCATGCCGATCAGGCTGGTCCAGACCTGGTTCTGCCCGGCGTAACCGGCGAGCTTGGCCAGGGCGGCCTGTTCGTCCAGTGCCGGCGGCAGGTCGAGGGGGCGATTGAGGCGGATGTCTGGCGGTACGGTCTGCTCGATCAGCTCACTGCGGCTGGCGACACCCAGCGCATTGAGCATGGCCTGCTGCTCCGTGGCATCCGGGCCCAGGTGGCGACGCAGGAATGGGTTGAGCTCTTGCAGTTGATGCAGGGATGGCGACTGGGACATGACGACGCTCTCTTCCTGGAACAGCTCTCATGGAGACTTACAAGTCTAGGAAGGGATTGCCGATTCTGCGGGGAAAGTTGCTTGCAGGCCCGGCCTCTTCGCGGCTAAAGCCGCTCCCACAGGGACCGCACAGGTATCAGACGCTATGCAGTACCTGTGGGAGCGGCTTTAGCCGCGAAGAAGGCAACGCGGTCTTACTCGCCGATAGCGGCTGCGTAACCAGCAGCATCCAGCAGCTTGTCCAGCTCGGCCGGGTTGCTTGGCTTCAGCTTGAAGATCCACGACTCGTAAGGTTCTTCGTTGAGCAGCTCAGGGCTGTCAGCCAGTTCTTCGTTGACCGCGATCACTTCGCCACCGACCGGGGCATAGATGTCCGAAGCGGCCTTGACCGACTCGACCACACCGGCAGCGTCGCCAGCGCCAAACACCTTGCCGACTTCAGCCAGCTCGACGAACACCACGTCACCCAGGGCTTGCTGGGCGTGGTCGCTGATACCCACGGTCACGGTGCCGTCGGCTTCCAGGCGAGCCCACTCGTGGCTTTCGGCAAAACGCAGGTCGGCGGGGATATTGCTCATGTCTTGAATTCCTCGATTGGCTCAGCGGTACGCCCGCCGGTTAAAAATTGTTCAGATCAGGATCTTGCCGTGGCGCACGAAGGTCGGTTTGACCACCCGCACCGGGTACCACTTGCCGCGGATTTCCACCTCGGCCCGGTCGCCGGTGGCCATGGGCACGCGTGCAAGGGCAATGGACTTGCTCAGCGTAGGCGAGAAACTACCACTGGTGATCTCCCCTTCGCCAATACCGGCTACACGCACCACCTGGTGGGCACGCAGCACGCCGCGCTCTTCCAGCACCAGGCCGACCAGTTTTTCCTGCACGCCGTGCTCGATTTCCGCCAGCAGCCCGGCGCGGCCGATGAAGTCGCGCTCGGCCGGCTCCCAGGCGATGCTCCAGCCCAGGTTGGAGGTAAGCGGGGTGTGGGTTTCGTCGATGTCCTGGCCGTACAGGTTCATGCCGGCTTCCAGGCGCAGGGTATCGCGGGCACCAAGGCCGCTGGGGGCAATACCGGCACCGACCAGGTCGTTGAAGAAAGCCACGGCCTGCTCGCCGGGGAGGATGATCTCCAGGCCGTCTTCACCGGTATAACCGGTGCGGGCAATGAACCAATCGCCTTCGGCAACGCCTTCGAACGGGCGCAACTCGCGGATCAGCGCGGCACGCGCGGGGCTGAGCAGCGCTGCAACCTTATCTCGGGCGTGCGGGCCCTGGATGGCAAGGATGGCAAGGTCGGGGCGGACCTTGAAGTCCACGGCAAAACCGTCACGCTGCAGCTGCAGCCAGTCGAGCACCTTGGCGCGGGTGGCGGCGTTGGTTACCAGACGATAGCCATCTTCCGTGCGGTAGACGATCAGGTCATCGATCACCCCGCCCTGCGCCTGCAGCAGCGGGCTGTAAAGCGCCTTGCCGGTGTCGTCGAGGCGGGCCACGTCGTTGGCCAGCAGACGCTGCAACCAGGCAGTGGCGTCGCTACCATCGACATCGATCACGGTCATGTGGGAAACATCGAACACCCCGCAATCGCTGCGCACCTGATGGTGCTCCTCGACCTGCGAGCCATAGTGCAGGGGCATGTCCCAGCCACCGAAATCGACCGTCTTGGCGCCAAGCGCCAGGTGCAGGTCATACAAAAGCGTGCGCTGTCCCATGGGTTTCTCCTTCCGGGCGTGGCGAAGCGGCGGCGGTCGATGACGTCGGGTCGTCAGCTCTTCTTGTGTAGGACCCGCCGCGCGAATGCCGCGCATTGTAGCCGCAAGGGCGCGGGCTGGCACCCTCAGTGACTGTGACCGGGTCGACGTGCCGAACGGCGGATCAGGCCGATGACCGGCAGCAGGCCCACCAGCACCAGGGTCAGTGCCGGCAACGATGCACGCGCCCACTCGCCCTCGCTGGTCATCTCGAACACCCTTACCGCCAAGGTGTCCCAGCCGAACGGGCGCATCAGCAAGGTGGCCGGCATTTCCTTGAGCACGTCGACGAACACCAGCAGAGCGGCGCTGAGCGCGCCAGGCACCAGCAGCGGCAGATACACCTTGAAAAACAAACCCGCGCCACCGACGCCCAGGCTGCGGGATGCCTCGGGCAGTGACGGGCGGATACGCTCCAGGCTGCTCTCCAGCGGCCCGTAGGCCACCGCGATGAAGCGCACCAGGTAGGCCAGCAGCAACGCCGCCAGGCTACCCAGCAGCAGCGGCTTGCCGGCACCGCCCAGCCAGCTGGACAGCGGGATGACCAGGTGGTTGTCGAGGTAACTGAAGGCCAGCATGATCGACACCGCCAGCACCGAGCCGGGCAAGGCATAGCCCAGGTTGGCCAGGCCTACCCCGGCGCGGATACCGCCCGTCGGCGCCTGGCGCCGGGCAAAGGCCAGCAGCAACGCCACACACACCGTGACCAGCGCCGCCATGCCGCCCAGGTACAGGGTGTGCAGCACCAGGCCGACATAGCGCTCGTCCAGGTCATGCCGGCCGCGCTGCCAGAACCACGCCAGCAGTTGCAGCAGCGGGATGACGAAGGCGCAGGCGAACACCAGCAGGCACCAGCCACTGGCCAGCAACGCCTTGAACCCGCGCAGGTGATACAGCGCCTGCCCGCGCGGCCGCTCGTTGCCGCTGCGGCTGGCCCCCCTGGCACGGCGCTCGCCATACAGCACCAGCATCACCGCCAGCAGCAACAGGCTGGCCAGCTGGGCCGCGCTGGACAGGCTGAAGAAGCCGTACCAGGTCTTGTAGATGGCCGTGGTGAAGGTGTCGAAGTTGAACACCGCCACCGCGCCGAAGTCGGCCAGGGTTTCCATCAGGGCCAGGGCAATACCGGCGCCGATCGCGGGCCGTGCCATGGGCAGGGCCACACGCCAGAACGCTTGCAGCGGGGACAACCCCAGCACCCGCGCCGCTTCCATCAGGCCCTTGCCCTGGGCCAGGAATGCGCTGCGCGCCAGCAGGTAGACATAGGGGTAGAACACCAGCACCAGGACGACGATCACCCCGCCGGTGGAGCGCACCCGCGGCAGGCGCATCGGCCCGAATACCTCGCGCAGGGCGCTCTGCACCGGGCCGGCGAAGTCCAGCAGGCCGACGAAGACGAACGCCAGCACATAGGCCGGGATGGCGAACGGTAGCATCAGCGCCCAGTCCAGCCAGCGCCGGCCAGGGAACTCGCAGAGGCTGGTCAGCCAGGCCAGGCTGACGCCCAGCACGGTGACGCCGATGCCCACACCCACCACCAGCGTCAGGGTATTGCCCAGCAGGCGAGTCATCTGGGTGTCGAGCAGGTGCGACCAGATCTGCAGGTCGATCGACTGCCAGGACAACAGCAGGACGCTCAGGGGCAGGAGCACCAGGGCGGCGACCAGGGTGACCGGGAGGTACCAGCGGCGTTGGGGGGTGTGGGGCAAGGCTTGATTCTCGATTGCGATGGCGACCGCTGCGCGGTCGTTCGCGGGTGAACCCGCTCCCACAGGATCTGCACTGCCTTTGAGGGTTGTGCGGTCCCTGTGGGAGCGGGCATGCCCGCGAAGAGGCCCTGAAAGGCCCCGGAAGGATAAAGCCTGGCGCTTAGTTCCAGCCAGCCCGATCCATCAAGCGAATCGCTTCAGCCTGGCGCTTGCCGGCGATTTCCACCGGAATGCTGTCAGCCTTGAAGCTGCCCCACGCTGCCACTTCTTCCGATGGCTTGACCTTCGGGTTGGCCGGGAACTCCTGGTTGATGTCGGCGAACAGCTTCTGCGCCTCTTCACCTGTCATCCATTCCACCAGCTTCTTCGCCGCCTCCGGGTGTGGCGCATGCTTGGTCAGGCCGATGCCCGACAGGTTCACGTGCACGCCACGGTCACCCTGGTTGGGCCAGAAGATCTTCACCGGCAGTTTCGGGTTCTGGTTGTGCAGGCGGCCGTAGTAATAGGTGTTGACCACGCCCACGTCGCACTGGCCGGCCTCGATGGCCTGGATCACTGCGTTGTCGTCGGAGAACACGTCGGTGGACAGGTTGTTGACCCAGCCTTTGACGATCTGCTCGGTCTTCGCCTCGCCGTGGGTCTCGATCAGGGTGGCGGTCAGCGACTGGTTGTACACCTTCTTCGCCGTGCGCAGGCACAGGCGGCCTTCCCACTGCTTGTCGGCCAGGGCTTCGTAGGTGCTCAGCTCCTGTGGCTTGACCCGCTCGGTGGAGTAGATGATGGTGCGGGCGCGCAGGCTCAGGCCGGTCCAGTCGTGAGACGAGGCGCGGTACTGCGGCGGGATGTTCTGGTCGATGATGTCGGACTTGATCGGCTGCAGGATGCCCATCTGCTCGGCCTGCCACAGGTTGCCGGCATCGACGGTCAGCAGCAGGTCGGCCACGCCGTTTTCGCCCTCGGCCTTGATGCGCTGCATCAGCGGGGCTTCCTTGTCGGTGATGAACTTGATCTTGACCCCGGTCTTGGCGGTATAGGCATCGAACACCGGCTTGATCAGCTCGTCGATGCGCGAGGAGTACACCACCACTTCGTCCGCTGCGTGGGCGGTGCCGCCGAACAGGGTCAGGGCCAGGGCGGCCAGTAGGGGCTTGCGTGGCAACATGGAAAGCACTCCTCGGATCGTATGAGAGGCGCAAATGGTAGTGAATCCCATTTTCCGACTCATCTACATAGGCGTTACCGGATGTTGCAGAACTTGCGCCGCCTTTGTAGGAGCAGCCTTGTGCTGCGAAAGGGCCGGCAGCCCAATCTAAATGATTGGCTGGCTTCACGGGCCTCTTCGCAGCACAAGGCTGCTCCTACAACTGATCGTGCAAGATCTTCAGGCTTTGGCGAGATCGGGCAGGTCACCGCTCAAACCCAGCGCCTGCCGCACGAACAGCGCCTTGGCCTCCGGCATCTGTTCCACCAGCTTCAACCCGCTGTTACGCAACCAGCGCAACGGCAACGGGTTGGCCTGGAACAACCGCTCGAACCCTTCCATCGCCGCCATCAGCGCCAGGTTGTGCGGCATTCGCCGCCGCTCGTAACGGCTCAGCACCTTCACATCCGCCAGTCGCTCGCCACGCTCGCAGGCGTTGACCAGCACCTCGGCCAGCACCGCAGCATCGAGGAAGCCTAGGTTCACGCCCTGCCCGGCCAGCGGGTGAATGGTGTGCGCGGCATCGCCGATCAATGCCAGGCCTTCATCCACATAGCGCTTGGCGTGGCGCTGGCGCAGCGGCACGCACACCCGCGGGTCGGCCTGCAGCACATCACCCAGGCGCCCCTCGAAAGCCCGCTCCAGGGCCTTCAGGAAGGCCGCTTCATCCAGCGCCATCAATTGCTCGGCATGCTCCGGGGTGGTCGACCACACGATCGAGCACCAGTCCTGCTGGCCATCGCGGGTCAACGGCAGGAACGCCAATGGCCCTTCATCGGTGAAGCGCTGCCAGGCCGTGGCTTGGTGCCCGGCGCTGCAACGCACGCTGGTGACGATGGCATGGTGCAGGTAATCCCACTCGCGGGTTTCGCAGCCGGCCAGGCGCCGCACTGCCGAGTTGGCACCGTCGGCCGCGATCACCAGCGGCGCACGCAGCTGGCGGCCATCGGCGAGGGTCAGCAGCCACTCGTCGCCGGAGCGGCGCAGCTGTTCGAGCCGCGCGTTGGGCAGCAGGCCGATGTCGCTGTCATGCAGGCGCTCCAGCAGGCCATCCTGCACCACCCGGTTCTCGACGATGTGGCCGAGCACCTGGGCATGCACGCTGGCCGCCGAGAAGTGAATCTGCCCGGTGCCGCTGCCATCCCACACATGCATGTCCGAGTATGGCGTGGCACGCCGCCGGGCAATGCCATCCCAGGCGCCAAGGCGCTCTAGGATGCGCTGGCTGGCTGCCGACAGCGCGCTGACACGCGGCGCGAACGGGGCCTGGGCATCGAACGGCTTGACCGTCAGCGGGCCGCCGTCGAGCAAGAGGATTTGCAAGCCACTGTGGCGCAACGCCAGGGCCAGGGCGCTGCCGACCATACCGGCACCGACAATCAACAGATCTGCGCGCATTTCCATGCCTTACGCCAGCCTCGCTTGCGGCTTGAGCCGCACATATAGGGTTTTATCGACCCGCGCCACCAGCTCGCCGGCGCCGTCGCGGATATCGACCTGCAAACGCGGCAGGCATTTCTTGCCGGTGGCGGTCTGCTGGCGGATTTCGTCCAGCAATGCGTCATCGACGTGGAGTTCGGCATACACCGGGCCTTTGCCCGGCGAAATGAAATCGATGCTGGCGGCCTTGTCCCAGACGATGTAGTCACGCCCCAGCTGCTCGATCAACAGCAGCATGTAGAACGGGTCGACCATGCCGTACAGGCTGCCGCCGCATTGGGTGCCGACGTAGTTGCGGTTCCAGCGGGTCAGTTTCATCGCCACCTTGACGCTGCGCAGGTCCGGGCTGATGTGCTGCACGCGGATACCAGCCCCGAGGTGCGGCGGGAACAGGTTAAGCCGCCAGCGCAACAGGCACGCCCGGCGCGCCAGCCTGCGCGCGGCGTCACTCATGCCTGACCTCGCGGATCGGGGCGGGTGCCCAGGCCCATGGCCTGGCGGGCGAACCAGCTTTTGGCCGGTGGCAGCAGGTCGAGCCCGAGCAGGCCAAGGTTGCGGCCTGCGGCCAGCAATGGCTGGCTGCTGCCGAACAGACGGGTGACCTGGTCGGAAAAACCGATGGTCATGGCCTGGTCCAGGCGCTGGCGCTGGTGGTAGGCCTGCAACGTGGTCAGGTCACCAGGCTGCTGCGGCCCGGCCAGCAGCGCCTCGGCCAGCGCCTGCACGTCACGCAGCGACAGGTTGAAGCCCTGGCCGGCAATGGGGTGCAGGCTGTGCGCGGCGTTGCCCAGCACCACCAGATGCGGCCGCACCTGTTCCTGGGCCTCGATCAGCGACAGTGGGTAGAGGTGCCGCGCGCCGACCTGGCGCAAGGCGCCCAGGCGATAGCCGAACACGCCCTGCAGCTCGCGCAGGAAACTGCGCTCGTCGATGTCGGCCAGGCGTCGCGCGTCCATGCCCTGGCGGGTCCAGACCAGCGCGCAGCGGTTATCCGGCAGCGGCAGCAGGGCCATGGGGCCTTCTTCGGTGAAACGCTCGAAGGCCTGGCCACCGTGGGCCTCGCCCGGGGTGATATTGGCGATCAACGCGCTCTGTTGGTAGGGCGTGTGGCGCACATGGATGCCCAGCTGTTCGCGCAGGCCGGAGCGGCCACCGTCGGCCAGTACCGCCAGGTCGCACTCCAGCTGGGTGTCGTCGTTCAGCAGCAGGCGGTAGCCACCTTCGATGGCCTGCATCGCGGTCACCTCCGCCGGGCAGCGCCAGCTCACCACCTCGCTGTCCAGCCCTTGCCACAGGCACTGGCCCAGCCAGGCGTTTTCCACCACGTAGCCAAGCGCCGGCACGCCCTCTTCCAGGGCATCCAGGCGGGTGGCGCCGAAGCGGCCGCGGTCGGATACGTGAATTTGCCGGATCGGCTCGGCGCGATGGCCGATGGCCTGCCACAGGCCCAGCTGCTGGTAGATCTGCTGGGTACCGAACGACAGTGCCGACGAACGCGCGTCGTAGCTGGGCTGGAAGCTGTCACCGGGGGCGAACGGCTCGATCAGCAGGATCTTCCAGCCTCGCGCCTTGGCCCCCGCCTGCAGGGCCAGGGCCAGGCTCGCGCCCACCAGGCCGCCACCGATGATCGCCAGGTTTACCCGATTCATGCCGCGTCCTTGCGGGCGGCCTGCATCAGCGCCTCGATCTCGGCGACCGTGCGCGGCACGCCCGAAGTCAGGATTTCACAGCCTTGCCTGGTCACTACCACGTCGTCCTCGATCCTTACACCAATGCCGCGCCATTTCTTGGCCACGGCCTGATTGTCGGCGCCTATGTAGATGCCCGGTTCGACGGTCAGCGCCATGCCGGGTTCAAGCACCCGCCACTCGCCGCCCACCTTGTACTCGCCCACATCGTGCACATCCATGCCCAGCCAGTGCCCGGCACGGTGCATGTAGAAGGCACGATAGGCCTCGCTGTCGATCAGCGCCTGCACCTCGCCCGTCAGCAGGCCCAGCTCCACCAGGCCCTCGGTGATGACCCGCACGGTCGCCTCATGGGCGTGGTTCCAGTGCTTGCCGGGGGCGATTTCGGCAAACGCCGCGGCCTGCGCCTTGAGCACCAGCTCGTAGATGGCCTTCTGCTCGGGCGAAAAGCGCCCGCTGACCGGGAAGGTACGGGTGATGTCGCTGGCGTAGCAGTCGATCTCGCAGCCGGCGTCGATCAGCACCAGGTCGCCATCCTTGAGCGGGGCGTCGTTCTGCTGATAGTGCAGGATGCAGCCATTGCGCCCGGCCGCGACGATAGAGCCGTAGGCCGGCATCTTCGCCCCGCCCTTGCGGAACTCGTAGTCCAGCTCGGCTTCCAGGCTGTATTCGTGCAACCCGGCCCGGCAGGCCTGCATGGCCCGCACGTGGGCCCGCGCCGAGATGTCTGCGGCAGCGCGCATCACCTTCACTTCCGCTGCCGATTTATACAGGCGCATGTCATGCAGCAGATGATCCAGCGCAACGAACTCGTTCGGCGGCTGGGCGCCCAGGCGGGCCTTGGAGCGGATCACGTTGATCCAGTCCATCAGCCGGCGGTCGAACTCGGGGTTGCTGCCCATGGCGCTGTACACCCGCTCACGGCCTTCGATCAGGCCCGGCAGGATCTCGTCGATGTCGGTGATGGGGAAGGCATCGTCTGCGCCAAAATCGCGCACCGCACCTTCCTGGCCGGCCCGCAGACCATCCCACAGCTCGCGCTCGGGGTTGCGTTCACGGCAGAACAGCACGTATTCGCCATGCTCGCGCCCCGGGATCAGCGCAATCACCGCTTCCGGCTCGGGGAAACCGCTGAGGTACTGGAAGTCGCTGTCCTGGCGGTAAACGTGCTCGACGTCGCGGTTGCGGATGGCAACCGCGGCGGCGGGCAGGATGGCGATGCTGTTGGGGACCATCTGCGCCATCAGCGCCTTGCGCCGACGGGCATACTCGGCCTTGGGAATGTGGCTCATGGGCAGACTACCCCCGGTTGATCAGTGCAGCGATGGCTTGGGTGCGGGGGCGGCCGGCTTGGCCAGCTCGGAGAACAGCAGCAACGGCGCCACGCGCAGGTATTCCATGACTTCCATGTAGTCGCTCTCGCCGTCCTCGGATTCCTCGAGGGCTTCCTGGACCTGGGAAATGGCCACCAGGTCCTGCAGCACTTCCTTGGCCTCGTCGGACAGGTCCTTGCCACCGGCATTCAGGCCGAAACCGGTGATGAAGCCTTGGCACCACTGGCCCAGCGCGGTGGCGCGGTCGCTCAGGGCGGCGTCGTCGGAAGGCAGCAGCAGGACGATGGCCATGTCGTCGCTGGTCAGCTCGCCCTTGACCATTTCCTGCAGGCCGACCAGGGCGTTGCGCACGGTGTCACCGGGCTCGGTTTCCAGCAGCTGGGCGGCATCGGCCAGCCAGCCGTCGGCGTCGAAGCCGGCACCGGCGCAGCTGCGGCCGATCAGCAGGCCGTGCAGTTCGGCCGGGGTGACAGGATGACCATTGCTGGACAGCAGCATGGCGAAGGCGATGTAGGGCGATTGGGTATTGGGCATGGGCAGCTAGGCGCCAGACGGCGCAATGACTAGAATGGAGACCTTGTATCCTAGCACCGGCAGGCGCGCCAAGACCATCGGCACTGGCCGTCGCCGCCCAGGGAGAGGCATCATCGCCAGGTGACTCAACGACGGAGCGAATCGAGTGCAACCCACGCAAGAGAACGACCTGCAGGCACTGATGAGCCGATTCGAGTTGCTGATCGAACGTGTCGAGCAACTAAAACGGCAAAATGCACTCCTAGTAGCTCAGGAAAAATCCTGGCGCGAAGAGCGCGCCCACCTCATCGAAAAGAACGAGATCGCCAAGCGCAAGGTCGAGTCGATGATTTTACGCCTCAAGGCTCTGGAGCAAGACTCATGAGTTCAAGCAATAGCGTCACCGTGCAGATCCTCGACAAGGAATATTCGATCATCTGCCCGCCGGAAGAGCGCAACAACCTGGTCAGCGCCGCGCGCTACCTGGACGGCAAGATGCGCGAGATCCGCAGCAGCGGCAAGGTGATCGGCGCCGACCGCATCGCGGTCATGGCAGCGTTGAACATCACCCACGAAATGCTGCACCGCCAGGAAGACCGCAACGATGCCCCGGCAGGCGGCACCACCCGCGAACAGGTGCGCGACCTGCTGGAACGGGTCGACCAGGCACTGTCCGACGACGCGGATACCAAAATCGGCTGAGATTGGTATACTGGCGCCACTCCCTGGGGGATGCGCCAGTCGGTTATGTCCCTGAGCCGATACGCACAACCACGGGGGTTGCACGCTGGGGCCGGTGTGCATGTCCGCCCGACGGAAAGCCTTAACGCCCCCTGCAATCTCCACCTTGAACTTTCGGGTTCAAGGGCTACACCGATAGCGGTCTTATCGGGGAGCCTGAATTCTCTTGCCCGCCCCTTCCGGCGGGCAATTCGTTTTGGCCGACCACGTCGGCCAGCACCTGGGATCGCCCGTGCCATGACCGACACCGCGCAGCTCACCCGCCCCCAGCTCCGTCGCCTGCTCCGCAATGCCCGCCGCGCTCTTACCCCTGCCCAGCAACGCCAGGCCGCCCTTGGCCTGTACCGCCAGCTGGCGCAGCACCCGCTGTTCCGACGCGCCCGGCATATTGCCCTGTACCTGCCCAACGACGGCGAGATCGACCCTTACCTGCTGCTGCGCGAAGCCCAGCGCCGCGGCAAGCGCACCTACCTGCCGGTGCTGCACGCCTGGCCGCGCACGCGCATGGTGTTCCAGCGCTTCGAGCAGGGCGAGAAGCTCAAGCCCAACCGCTTTCGCATTCCCGAGCCGGTCACCGAGCGCAAGCGCCAGCGCCCGATCTGGTCGCTGGACCTGATCCTGCTACCGTTGGTCGGTTTCGACGAAGTGGGCGGTCGCCTGGGAATGGGCGGTGGCTTCTATGATCGCAGCCTGGCCTACCAGGCACGTCGCCAGACCTGGAAAAAGCCTTTGCTGTTGGGGCTGGCACATGAATGCCAGAAGGTCGAGCGGCTGGCTCAGGCCAGTTGGGATGTACCGCTGCAGGGGACGGTCTCGGACCGTGGCTGGTACCTGGCGCCGCGTTGAGCGGCGCCGGCGGGGGCATCAACGTTGCGGCTGGCTGGCGTCGACCGGCATCTGATAGGCGTTGTCCAGCTTGCGCTCCCAGATCCCTTGCGCATAACCGGTCGTGACCACACCCAGGCCGAAAATGAACACCAGAATCCACAGCAGATCCGGCTTGTTACGTTGATTCATCGAAGATTGCCCCCCAGGCAAACTGTTCAGGCTCGGCAATTTTCTGGGTATCGCCGGAGCATCGCGCTTTAAACGGGGCGCATTTTCCGACAACCTGCGTCTGCACGCAAACCTTGACGCCAACCGACTGTCGGTTTCATGCAACAGGTTATTTCAAACCTTTTCAGGAGCAGCACCCATGGCCTACTGGCTGATGAAATCCGAGCCCGACGAGCTCTCCATCGAAGCCCTCGGCCGCCTCGGCGAAGCGCGCTGGGACGGCGTGCGCAACTACCAGGCGCGCAATTTCCTGCGGGCCATGAGCGTTGGCGACGAGTTCTTCTTCTATCACTCCAGCTGCCCGCAGCCGGGCATCGCCGGCATTGCCAGGATCACCCGCGTCGCCTACCCCGACCCGACCGCGCTGGACCCGCAAAGCCACTACTACGATGCCAAGGCCACGGCCGACAAGAACCCGTGGAGCGCGGTGGATGTGGCCCATGTGCAAACCCTGCCACGGGTGCTGGAGTTGGGCTGGCTGAAACAGCAGGCAGGCCTGGCCGAACTGCCGCTGGTGCAGAAGGGCAGCCGCCTGTCGGTGATGCCGGTGACGCCAGAGCAATGGGCGGTGATTGTCGCTTTGCGTTGAAACTGCGGCTAAGGTCAGATCTTGCTGACCGGCGCGGTCCCCTGTAGGAGCGGCCTTGTGTCGCGATGGGGCGCACAGCGGCCCCGGGATATCAGCGTCACCCCATGGATTGCCGGGGCTGCTTTGCAGCCCTTTCGCGACACAAGGCCGCTCCTACAGGGACTGTGGGGGCCTTTGATTGATATCAACACATCGCCAATGGCCGCAGGCCATGATGCAGTGTGCATGACCGCAAGGATGCAGAACGATGAACCGATACGCCCCCAGGATCTTCGCCACCGCGCTGATCGCCCTACTCGCAACAGCCGGTGGGCTGGGGTACTGGAAGTCGCTCCGCGACCAGTTGCCCGAAGGCCTGAGCATGGGCAACGGCCGCCTGGAAGCCACCGAAGTGCAAATCGCCAGCAAAATCCCCGGCCGCCTGGCCGAAGTGCTGGTCGACGAAGGTGACAAGGTAACTCGCGGCCAGCTGCTGGCGCGCATCGACACCCGTACCATGGAAGCCCAGCGCAGCCAGGCCGAAGCCGAAGTGCTGCGCGCTCGGGAAAACTACGCCGCCGCCCAGGCCAGCGTACAGCTGCGCCAAAGCGAACTGCTGCTGGCCAGCCAGGAGCTCAAGCGCGTGCGCGAGATCTTCCAGCGCAAATACGCCAGCCAGCAGTTGCTCGACCAACAGCAAGCGCGCTTCGACACGGCCAACGCCGCCGTGGTCGCCGCCCGCGCCCAACTGGCGGCGATCAAGGCCGCCATCGGCGCCGCCGAGGCCCAGGTGGCGCAGCTCACCAGCGAAATCGACGACAGCAGCCTGCGCGCACCGATCGACGGCATCATCCAGCTGCGCCTGGCCGAGCCCGGTGAAGTGTTGGGTGCCGGCGGCCGCGTACTGATGCTGATCGACCCCAGCGACCAGTACATGAACCTCTACCTGCCCGCCTCCACCAGCGGCCGGCTGACCGTCGGCGACCAGGCGCGGATCGTGCTCGACGCCCTGCCCGAGCGGGCGCTGCCGGCGAAGGTGGCCTTTGTCGCGGCCAAGGCCCAGTTCACCCCCAAGCAGGTGGAAACCCGCGACGAGCGGCAGAAGCTGGTGTTCCGGGTCAAGTTGCGCCTGACCGACCAGGGCGCCGTACCGCAGGCCAAGCCGGGCATGCCAGGCGCCGGCTATGTACGCACGGCTGAGGTGGACTGGCCGGCCAACCTGCAATGAACGCCCCGGCACTGCTGGCCGAGGGTATCAGCCATCGCTACGGCGACCTGGTGGCCCTGCACCCCCTCGGGTTCAGCCTGCCGGCGGGCACCCGCTGCGCGCTGATCGGCCCTGACGGGGCTGGCAAATCGACCCTGCTGGGGCTGATCGCCGGTGTAAAGCGCCTGCAACAGGGCGAACTGCAGGTGTTGGGTGGCTCGATCCGCCAGCGGCGCCATCGCGCGGCGCTGTACCCGAAAGTGGCGTTCATGCCGCAGGGGCTGGGCAACAACCTGTATCCGGAGCTGTCGATCAGCGAGAACATCCGCTTTTTCGCCACCCTGTTCGGCCTCGGCCGCCGCGAATGCGAACAGCGCATGGCCAACCTGCTGCAGGCCACCGACCTGCAGCGCTTTGCCGAGCGCCCGGCGGGCAAGCTGTCGGGCGGCATGAAACAGAAGCTGGGCCTGTGCTGCGCGCTGATCCACGAGCCGGACCTGCTGATCCTCGACGAGCCGACCACCGGCGTCGACCCACTGTCGCGGCGGCGCTTCTGGGAGCTGGTCGAACAGGTACGCGCGCAGCGCCCGCAACTGACCCTGCTGGTGGCCACCGCCTACATGGAAGAGGCCGAACAGTTCGAGCATTGCCTGATGCTCGATGGCGGCCGCCTGCTGGCCGCCGGCCCCAGCCATGAACTTGCCGCAGTCACCCCCAGTGGCAAGCTGGACGACGCCTTCACCCATTACCAAGGTGCGGGCAAGGCACAACACCCTCCGCTCATCATTCCACCGCGCCCGGCCACTGACACCTCGGTCGCCATCGAGGCCCACGACCTGACCCTGCGCTTTGGCGATTTCACTGCAGTGAACAAGGTCAGCTTCGCCATTGGCCGCGGGGAGATCTTCGGCTTCCTGGGCTCCAACGGCTGCGGCAAGACCACCACCATGAAAGTGCTCACCGGCCTGATGCCGGCCAGCGAAGGTAGCGCCAGCCTGCTCGGCCGCCCGGTGGATGCCAGCGACCTGGCCACGCGCAAGCGGGTCGGTTTCATGTCGCAGAGTTTTTCGCTGTATGGCGAGCTCAGCACCCGGCAGAACCTGGCCCTGCATGCCCGCCTGTTCGACCTGCCCAAGGCCGAGAGCGCCCAGCGTATCGACCAACTGATCGAGCGCTTCGACCTGGGTGCCATCGCCGACCAGCCATCCGGCGCCCTGCCCCTCGGCCTGCGCCAGCGCCTGTCACTGGCGGTGGCGGTGCTGCACCGCCCGGAAGTGCTGATCCTCGACGAACCCACCTCCGGCGTCGACCCGGCTGCCCGTGACGACTTCTGGCGCCTGCTGGTGGAGCTGTCACGCGAGCAGGGCGTGACCATTTTCCTTTCTACCCACTTCATGAACGAAGCTCAACGCTGCGACCGCATCTCGCTGATGCATGCAGGCCGGGTGCTGGCCTGCGACACGCCGGGAGCCCTGCAACGCCAGTACCAGGGCAACACCCTGGAAGATGCGTTCGTACGCTGCCTGGAACAGGCCCAGGAACTGGCGCCGCAAGCCACCGACAACGCCGTGCTGGAACAGGCCGCCACGCCTGCGCCGGCGCTGCGCCAGGGTTTCAGCCTGCGTCGCCTGCTGGCGGTGGCCAGCCGTGAGGGCAAGGAGCTGCTGCGCGACAAGGTACGCCTGGCCTTCGCCCTGCTGGGGGCGGTGTTCATGATGGTGATCTTCGGCTATGGCATTTCGCTGGATGTGGAAAACCTCGCCTTCGCCGTACACGACCAGGACCAGAGCCCGCAAAGCCGGGCCTATCTGGAAGCCTTCCGTGGTTCACGCTATTTCGCCGAACAGGCGCCCATCCGCGATACCCGCGAAATGCACCAGCGCCTGCAGCGCTCGGAAATCAAACTGGCGCTGGAAATCCCACCCGGCTTTGGCCGCGACCTGTACGCCGGGCGTCAACCGGTGGTGGCTGCCTGGCTCGATGGCGGCATGCCGTTCCGCGCGGAAACCAGCCGCAACTACGTGGAAGCCGTGCATCAGGCCAACCTCGAGCAACTGGCCAAGGCCAGCCCACAGCCGCAGCCGCGCCAGGACCTGGTGCGCCTGGAAACCCGTTTTCGCTACAACCAGGATGTGGTCAGCGTGAACGCCATCGGCCCGGGGGTAATGGCGCTGATCCTGGCCTTCATTCCGGCCATGCTCACCGCGCTGGGTATCGTCCGCGAGAAAGAGCTCGGCTCCATCACCAACTTCTACGCCACACCCCTCACCCGCCTGGAGTTTCTGCTCGGCAAGCAGATGCCCTATCTGGCCGTGAGCCTGGTCAACCTGGCGCTGCTGGTGGCGATGAACCGCTGGCTGTTCGGCGTGCCGCTCAAGGGCAGCGTGCTGGCCCTGGCCTGTGGTGGCGTCGCTTACCTGCTGGCGACCACCAGCCTGGGCCTGCTGATCTCGGCCTTCACCCGCACCCAGATCGCCGCCATCCTGGGCACCATGATCATCACCAGCCTGCCGACCATCCAGTTTTCAGGGCTGATCGTGCCACGCTCGTCGCTGGACGGCGCGGCGGCGGTGATGGGCCAGCTGTTCCCGGCGGGCTACTTCCTCGACATCGCGGTCGGCACCTTCACCAAGGCGCTGGGCCTGCGCGAACTGTGGCCGCAGTGCCTGATCCTGCTCAGTTTCTTTGTCGTGTTCACTGGCCTGAGCCTGGCCATGCTGAAGAAGCAGGAGGCCTGAGATGTCGCGCCTGAACCACACCCTGCGCCTGGGCCTGAAAGAGCTGACCAGCCTGCGCCATGACAGCGTGCTGCTGTTGTTCCTGCTGTATGCCTTCAGCGTGGCCATCTACATGCCCGCAGCCGGCTCGGTGATCGGCGTGCACAACGCCAGCGTCGCGGTGGTGGACGAAGACCACAGCCTGCTGTCGCGCAAGCTCGGCGAAGCCCTGCAACCACCCGAATTCCAGCCCGCCGTGCCGCTGGCCCCGGGGCGCCTGGACCAGGCCATGGACAGCGGCCAGTACACCTTCGTGATCAACGTGCCGGTGAATTTCCAGAGCGACCTGCTGGCCGGACGATCACCGGAACTACAGATCAATGTCGACGCCACGGCGATGAGTCAGGCGTTCATGGGGGCCGGCTATATCGGCCGCATCTTCGAACGCGAGTTGCTCGACTACAGCCAGCGCAACAACACGCAGAGCCCGGTGGCAATCAACGCCAAGGCCCTGTTCAACCCCAACCTGGAGGGTGGCTGGTTCCTGGCGGTGATCCAGATCGTCAACAACATCACCATCCTGGCGATCATCCTCACCGGCACCGCGTTGCTGCGCGAGCGCGAGCACGGCACCCTCGACCACCTGCTGGTGCTGCCGCTGACTGCGCTGGAAATCATGCTGGCGAAAATCGCCAGCAACGCGCTGGTGGTGGTGATCTGCACCTGGATTTCGCTGGTGGTGGTGGTCAAGAGCGCGCTTGGCGTGCCGCTCTCCGGTTCGATGGGCCTGTTCCTGGCCGTGACCGCGCTGTACCTGTTCGCCAGCACCGCACTGGGCATCTTCCTCGCCACCCTGGCGCGCTCGACGCCACAATTCGGCCTGCTGGCAATCCCGGTGATCATCCCGATGCTGTTGCTGTCCGGCGGCAGCACACCGCTGGACAGCATGCCGCAGTGGCTGCAGTGGGTGATGCAAGGGTCGCCGTCGACGCACTTTGTCAGCCTTGGCGCCGCAATCCTGTTCCGTGATGCCGGCTGGACGGTGGTGTGGCCGGACATCCTGGCGCTGGCCGTGATCGGGCTGGTGTTCTTCGGTGTGGCGCTGGCGCGGTTTCGCCGAAGCCTGGCGTCTTGATGATGCTCAGGCTCAGCGGGCACTTGTAGGAGCGGCCTTGTGTCGCGAAAGGGCCGCATAGCGGCCCCCGGATTTCGGCTATACCGCATCAATTGCCAGGGGCTGCCATGCAGCCCTTTCGCGACACAAGGCCGCTCCTACAGGGACCGAGTTAGTCAGACAAAGTGGATCACTGCACGATCAGGTTGTTGAACAGCAGGTCTTCAACGATCGGCTTGCCCTCTTCGGCTTCCATCACCTGCTGCACCTGTTTCAGCGCTTCCTGGCGAAGATGCTCCTTGGCTTCGACGTTGCTCATGCTGTCCACCGACTGTTGGGTGAACAGGGCCACCAGCTGGTTGCGGATCAGCGGCTCGTGGTGCTTCACCGCCTTGGCGGCTTCGTCGCCAGTCACGCGCAGGGCCACGTCGGCCTTGTACACGCGCAGCCGCGGGCTGCCGTCGAGGGCGTAGTTGCCGACAAAGGGCGGGCTCAGGCTGATGTAGGCGACTTTCGGCGCCCCTTCCTTGGCTTCCTCGGCCATGGCCGCAGCCGGCAGCAGCAGCGCCAGCACCATCAAGATCCACGCTTTCACGAATTTGCTCCTCAATACAGTTGGCGCCAGCTTACCCAGCATGCCGCTCAAACCCAAGCCCGGGCTTGTGCCGCCACTTATGCCTGCACATCAGGGCGCCCCATGCTCGTTGACCGGGCAGGCGGCACTCCTACACTTATCGGCCACGACCCGCAAAGGAATAGCCCCGATGAAAGCTGTGTTGTGCAAAACCCTGGGCCCGGCGCGCGACCTGGTGCTGGAAGAGGTGGCCAGCCCGGTGCCGAAGAAAAACGAGATCCTGCTGGATGTGCAGGCCGCCGGGGTCAACTTCCCCGACACCCTGATCATCGAAGGCAAGTACCAGTTCCAGCCACCGTTGCCGTTCTCCCCCGGCGGCGAGGCAGCGGGCGTGGTGGCCGCCGTCGGGGAAAAGGCCGGCGCGTTCAAGGTCGGCGACCGGGTCATGGCGCTGACCGGCTGGGGTGCATTCGCCGAGCAGGTGGCGGTGCCGTTCTACAATGTGCTGCCGATCCCGCCGAGCATGGACTTCACCACCGCAGCGGCATTCGGCATGACCTACGGCACCTCCATGCACGCCCTGCGCCAGCGCGGCCAGTTGCAGGCGGGCGAGACCCTGCTGGTGCTGGGCGCGTCCGGCGGGGTCGGCCTGGCGGCGGTGGAGATCGGCAAGGCCATGGGCGCGCGGGTGATCGCGGCCGCCAGCAGTGCGGAAAAACTGGCCGTGGCCAAGGCAGCCGGCGCGGATGAACTGATCGACTACAGCCAGGCCAGCCTGCGTGACGAGATCAAGCGCCTGACCGGCGGCCAAGGCGTGGACGTGATCTACGACCCGGTGGGTGGCGAGTTGTTCGAGCAGGCAGTGCGCGGGCTGGCCTGGAATGGTCGGTTGCTGGTGGTGGGTTTTGCCAGCGGGACCATCCCGCAGCTGGCGGCCAACCTGGTGTTGCTCAAGGGCGCGGCGGTGCTCGGGGTGTTCTGGGGGGCGTTTGCCCAGCGCCAGCCGGAGGACAATGCGGCCAACTTCCGGCAGCTGTTTGCATGGCATGCCGAAGGCAAGTTGAAGCCGCTGGTGTCGCAGACTTATCCACTGGCAGAGGCAGGGGCTGCCATTGAAAAGTTGGGGCAGCGTCAGGCTGTGGGTAAGTTGGTGGTGCTGGCCAGGTAAGACAGTTCCGGCCTTTTCGCGGGCACGCCCGCTCCCACAGGAATACCATGCCGCTCGAGGCTGTGGTGATCCTGTGGGAGCGGGCGTGCCCGCGAAGAGGCCGGTGCAGGCTAATCAAACTTCGCGCAGGTTATGGCAGCGCCTGAACCGCGCCTCCAGGTTGCGATCGGGCATCTGGTGGCTGCGAAGGGCATTCAAGGTCTGTTCGACATAATCACGCGTGGTGCCATAGCGCCCCTTGGCACTGGCCAGGATCTGGCTGAGCAGGGTGTCCGGCAGGTTCCCGGCATAGCACGGCAGATGCCGCTCCAGCACGAAGCCCAGGGCCTGCACCTTGCTGCCATCACCCAACCGGCAACTGAGCCAGTGCGGCCGGTACGCCGGGTACGGCATCTCGCGCTGCCACAGGGCCATCAGCGACTCGTCCAGGCTGCTTTCATCCAGCCGGTAGGCAAAACCACTGCAGGAGCCCCCACGGTCCAGGCCGAACACCAGCCCGGGGGTTTCCGGGGTGCCGCGGTGTTCGTGCGACCACAGGTACAAACCACGGTGGTAACCATGTACCCGCGCGCGTTGGCGTTCCACCGAGTTGCACTCCGGTCGCCAGATCAACGAACCATAGGCGAACAGCCACACCGGCCCACCCTGATGGCGAGACATGGTTGTCTTCATGGAATTGAACAACTGTTCGCGAGTATGTTGCTGACCGAAGTCGAGTGTCGGTGGATATGAAACTTCCCAGGACATACTTTCAAGTGCCGACATAAGCTGCCGCCATTATCCCTGTGAACTACGGATGTAGCGAGATTCGATTACGATGCGCCCCCAGCCTCTGTACCAAGGGCGCTTGCAGTAACCATAGGACAGAAGTGCAGGAATACTCAAGCCCTCGCGCCAGAGTTTCATCCGCGCTCCCGACGACTGGAAAGTACTGTTTCGGCAACTGTGAAAGTTATTAGCCAAGGCGGTAACAATTACCGCCTTATACCCATACTTTCAAACTTCGGTTATTAGCCGCGTGGTGCGTAGGCAAACACATCGGCGCGCATGCGGTGCGCATCCATGCCGGCTTCGACCAGGGCGTCGAGCGTGGCATAGATCATGTTCGGCGAGCCGCTGGCATATACATGCACGCTGTTGAGGTCGGCGATGTCCTCGCAGACCGCCTCATGCAACATGCCGCAACGGCCTTCCCAACCGCACAGGTCGCTGACCACCTGATGCAGGAACAGGTTGGGCAGGCGCTGCCATTCGTCCCAGTGCTCGATCTGGTAGAAGTCCTCGGGCCGGCGCACGCCCCAGTACAGGTGCACCGGGTGCTTGAAACCCTGAGCCCGGCAATGCTCGACCAGGCTGTGCATCTGGCCCATGCCGGTGCCAGCAGCGATCAGCACCAGCGGCCCGTCGGGCAACTCGGCCAGGTGGGTGTCGCCGAACGGCATTTCGATGCGCGCCAGGCCGTCGCGCTTGAGCTGCTCGATAAGTTGCACCGCACTGGGCTCGCGCGCCAGCACATGCAGCTCCAGCTCGCGCCCGGCATGGGGTGCGGAAGCCAGCGAAAACGCTGCCTGCTTGCCGCCTTCGCGCTCGATCATCAGGTACTGCCCCGCGTGGTAGCGCGGCGGCCTGCCAGCCGGCGCGCGCAATCGCACGCGCCAGACGTCGCCACCGACCTCGACGCACTCACTGACACTGCACGCCAGTTTGCGCACCGGCAACTCGCCCAGGGCGAGCACACCATCCCAGAGCAACACGCAGTCCTCCAGCGGTTCGGCAATGCAGGTGAACAGCTCGCCATGGTCGCGGACTTCACCTTCCTGGCGTACCCGGCCTTCGACCAACAACGCGGCGCAGACATGGCAATTGCCATTGCGGCAGCTGTTCGGGCAGTCATAGCCCAGCCGCCGCGCTCCATCCAGGATCCGTTCCCCGGGTTCGAGCGCCAGCACCGCCCCGGACGGCTGCAACGTTACCTGCATCAATCTATTCCCAACTGATCCCACAGCTCATCGATACGGCGGGTGACGGCTTCGTCCTTGACGATGACCCGTCCCCATTCGCGTGTAGTCTCGCCCGGCCACTTGTGCGTGGCGTCCAGGCCCATCTTCGACCCCAACCCGGATACCGGCGACGCGAAGTCCAGGTAGTCGATCGGGGTGTTGTCGATCATCACCGTATCACGCTTGGGGTCCATGCGTGTGGTGATGGCCCAGATCACATCGTTCCAGTCGCGGGCATTGATATCGTCATCGGTGACAATAACGAACTTGGTGTACATGAACTGTCGCAGGAACGACCACACACCCAGCATCACACGCTTGGCGTGGCCCGGGTACTGCTTCTTCATGGTCACCACCGCCATGCGGTACGAGCAGCCTTCCGGCGGCAGGTAGAAATCGACGATTTCCGGGAACTGCTTCTGCAGGATCGGCACGAACACTTCGTTCAGCGCCACGCCGAGGATCGCCGGCTCATCTGGCGGGCGGCCGGTGTAGGTGCTGTGGTAGATCGGTTTCTGCCGATGAGTGATGCGCTCGACGGTGAACACCGGGAAGCTGTCCACTTCGTTGTAGTAGCCGGTGTGGTCGCCGTACGGGCCTTCCGGGGCCATTTCGCCCGGGTGGATCACGCCTTCCAGGATGATTTCGGCGGTGGCCGGTACCTGCAGGTTGCTGCCCCGGCACTTGACCAGTTCGGTGCGGTTGCCGCGCAGCAGGCCGGCGAAGGCGTACTCGGAGAGGGTGTCCGGCACCGGGGTCACGGCGCCGAGGATGGTGGCCGGGTCAGCGCCCAGGGCCACGGCGACCGGGAACGGCTGGCCAGGGTTCTTCTCGCACCATTCGCGGTAGTCCAGGGCCCCGCCACGGTGGCTGAGCCAGCGCATGATGACCTTGTTGCGGCCGATCACCTGCTGGCGGTAGATGCCCAGGTTCTGGCGGTCCTTGTTCGGGCCGCGGGTGACGGTGAGGCCCCAGGTGATCAGCGGCGCCACGTCGCCCGGCCAGCAGTGCTGGATCGGCAGAGCGCCGAGGTCGACATCGTCCCCCTCGACCACCACTTCCTGACATACCGCGTCCTTGACCACTTTCGGCGCCATCGACACGACTTTCTTGAAGATCGGCAGCTTGGACCAGGCATCCTTCAGGCCCTTCGGCGGCTCAGGCTCCTTGAGGAAGGCCAGCAGCTTGCCGATTTCCCGCAGTTCATCGACCGATTCGGCGCCCATGCCCATGGCCACGCGCTCCGGGGTGCCGAACAGGTTGCCCAGCACCGGGATGTCGAAGCCGGTGGGCTTTTCGAACAGCAATGCAGGGCCCTTGGCACGCAGGGTGCGGTCGCAGACCTCGGTCATTTCCAGGACGGGGGAGATCGGAACCTGGATGCGCTTGAGCTCGCCGCGCTGTTCCAGGCCACGGATGAAGTCGCGCAAGTCGCGATACTGCATGCAGGAGCCTCGTGTTGGCCGTATCGGTCGGGGGTGCAGAGTGTAGCGCCGTTCAGTGCCTAATAGCCAAAAATGACTTGGGGCCGCTTCGCGCCCCATCGCGACACAAGGCCGCTCCTACAGGATTACGCATTCCCCTGTAGGAGCGGCCTTGTGTCGCGATGGGGCGCGAAGCGGCCCCAATCAATTCCGGCCTGAAACGCTTACTTGCGCTTCATCGACAGGAAGAACTCGTCGTTGGTCTTGGTCTGCTTGAGCTTGTCGACCAGGAACTCGATGGCGGCGATTTCGTCCATCGGGTGCAGCAGCTTGCGCAGGATCCACATGCGCTGCAGTTCGTCGTCGGCGGTCAGCAGCTCTTCGCGGCGAGTACCGGAACGGTTGATGTTGATGGCCGGGAACACGCGCTTCTCGGCGATGCGGCGGTCCAGCGGCAGCTCCATGTTGCCGGTGCCCTTGAACTCTTCGTAGATCACTTCGTCCATCTTCGAGCCGGTTTCGACCAGCGCGGTGGCGATGATGGTCAGCGAACCGCCTTCCTCGATGTTACGCGCGGCACCGAAGAAGCGCTTTGGCTTCTCCAGGGCGTGGGCGTCGACACCACCGGTCAGTACCTTGCCGGAGCTCGGGATCACGGTGTTGTAGGCACGCGCCAGACGGGTGATGGAGTCCAGCAGGATGACCACATCCTTCTTGTGCTCGACCAGGCGTTTGGCCTTCTCGATCACCATTTCGGCAACCTGCACGTGGCGGGTTGGCGGCTCGTCGAAGGTGGAAGCAACCACTTCGCCGCGCACGGTGCGCTGCATTTCGGTCACTTCTTCCGGGCGCTCGTCGATCAGCAGGACGATCAGGTGGCACTCGGGGTTGTTGCGGGTGATGTTGGCCGCGATGTTCTGCAACATGATCGTCTTGCCCGCTTTCGGCGGAGCAACGATCAGGCCACGCTGGCCTTTGCCGATCGGGGCGCACAGGTCGATGACGCGGCCGGTCAGGTCTTCGGTGGAGCCATTACCGGCTTCCATCTTCAGGCGCTTGTTCGGGAACAGCGGCGTCAGGTTTTCGAACAGGATCTTGTTCTTCGCGTTTTCCGGGCGGTCGAAGTTGATGGTGTCGACCTTCAGCAGGGCGAAGTAACGCTCCCCTTCCTTCGGCGGGCGGATCTTGCCGACGATGGTGTCACCGGTACGCAGGTTGAAGCGGCGGATCTGGCTGGGCGAGACGTAGATATCGTCAGGGCCGGCCAGGTAGGACGCATCAGCCGAACGCAGGAAACCGAAACCATCCTGGAGAATCTCCAGCACGCCGTCACCCGAGATCTCTTCGCCGCTTTTCGCGTGCTTCTTCAGCAGGGCGAAAATCACGTCCTGTTTGCGCGAACGGGCCATGTTTTCGATGCCCATCTGTTCGGCCATTTCCAAAAGATCGGTAATCGGCTTTTGCTTGAGTTCAGTCAGGTTCATAAGGGGAGTGACGTAATCATGTAAGAAGGGAGAATTAAGCTTCTGGCTTAATGAGGCCGCGCCGCTAGATGGCGACAGGATCGCGTACTGATTCGAATTAGGGATGCTTCGGCGACGGCGTGTAGAGGGCACTGGAGAAGCAGTGCGAGGCCGAATGTAACACTTGCTTTTTTCTGCGTCTAGTGGTTTTGCCCTGCCATTTTCTGCTGCAACACACCTGTCAGTAGGAGCAGCCTTGTGCTGCGAAGAGGCCATCAGCCGCAGCGACAACGTCAGCCTTACCGGCCCTTTCGCAGCACAAGGCTGCTCCTACATGGGCAAGACTGCCTTTGCAGAGGCAAAAAAAACCCCGCATCTGCGGGGCTTTTTCACATCACAGGTGGGCGTCGAGGAACGCGGCCAGCTGCGATTTGGACAGGGCGCCGACCTTGGTGGCTTCGACGTTGCCGTTCTTGAACAGCATCAGCGTCGGGATACCACGCACGCCGTGCTTGGCCGGGGTTTCCTGGTTCTCGTCGATGTTCAGCTTGGCGACGGTCAGTTTGCCCTCGTAGGTAGCAGCGATGTCGTCCAGAACCGGAGCGATCATCTTGCATGGGCCGCACCATTCAGCCCAGTAGTCGACCAGCACCGGGCCTTGAGCCTGCAGTACGTCGGCTTCGAAGCTGGCGTCGGTGACGTGTTTGATTTTGTCGCTCATGGAAATCTCCAAGGTCGTAAGCAATAAAAAACGTTGCCCATCATAGCCGCACCCGTCTCCTACAGGAAGCCGCGGACGATTGAGTGTAACTATAGTTGTGCAAGACGCCACGAATCGAAACTGTCATACAAACGTCATAGCATCGAATGGCACATTGCCTTGCATCAAGGCCAGCTCAACGGCTATGTACCACGCGTTGGCGACAGCCTGCTATCGTGGCACGATTGCCGGGTTAACGACCGAGAACAACCAGATCATGCCGCAAACCATCGCGAAGAACCTGTCCCTGATCGCCGCCATCGACCTTGGCTCCAACAGCTTTCACATGGTCGTGGCCAAGGCCCACCATACCGAAATCCGCATTCTCGAGCGGCTCGGCGAGAAGGTTCAGCTGGCCGCTGGCATCGACGAAGAACGCAAGCTCAGTGAAGAGGCAATGGAACGAGGCCTGGATTGCCTCAAGCGCTTTTCCCAACTGATCAACGGCATGCCGGCAGGCTCGGTGCGCATCGTCGGTACCAACGCCTTGCGCGAAGCGCGCAACCGCAACGAATTCATCCAGCGCGCCGAAGCCATCCTTGGCCACCCGGTCGAGGTGATATCCGGCCGTGAAGAAGCGCGCCTGATCTACCTGGGCGTGTCGCATACCCTGGCCGATACCCCCGGCAAGCGCCTGGTGGCCGATATCGGCGGCGGCAGCACCGAGTTCATCATCGGCCAGCGCTTCGAGCCGCTGCTGCGCGAAAGCCTGCAGATGGGCTGCGTCAGCTTCACCCAGCGCTACTTCCGCGACGGCAAGATCACCCCGGCCCGCTACGCCCAGGCCTACACCGCCGCGCGCCTCGAGCTGATGAGCATCGAGAATGCCCTGCACCGCCTGACCTGGGACGAGGCCATCGGCTCGTCCGGTACCATTCGTGCCATCGGCGCCGCCATCAAGGCAGGCGGCCTGGGCAATGGCGAGGTCAACGCCGAGGGGCTGGCCTGGGTCAAGCGCAAGCTGTTCAAGCTGGGTGAGGTCGACAAGATCGACTTCGAAGGCGTCAAGCCGGACCGCCGCACCATCTTCCCGGCGGGCCTGGCGATTCTCGAAGCGATCTTCGATGCCCTGGAACTGCAGCGCATGGACCACTGCGACGGCGCCCTGCGCGAAGGCGTGCTGTTCGACCTGCTGGGCCGCCACCACCACGAAGACGTGCGCGAACGCACCCTGAACTCGCTGATGGAGCGCTACCACGTGGACCAGGGCCAGGCTGCGCGCGTCGAGCGCAAGGCATTGCACGCCTTCGACCAAGTGGCCGAAGCGTGGGACCTCAAAGACGGGAATTGGCGCGATCTGCTGGGCTGGGCGGCGAAAGTGCACGAAATCGGCCTGGATATCGCCCACTACCACTACCACAAGCACGGCGCCTACCTGATCGAACACTCCGACCTGTCGGGCTTCTCCCGCGAGGACCAGCAGATGATGGCCTTGCTGGTGCGCGGCCACCGCCGCAACATCCCCAAGGACAAGATCGCCGAGCTGGGTGAGGAAGGGGTCAAGCTGCTGCGCCTGTGCGTGCTGCTGCGCTTCGCCATCCTGTTCCACCACATCCGTGGCAACCAGCAGATGCCGAAGGTCGAGCTCAAGGCTGCCGACAGCAGCCTCGATGTGGCCTTCCCTGAGGGCTGGCTGGAACAGAACCAGCTGACCCAGGCCGACTTCGCCAACGAGGCGGAGTGGCTGGCCCGGGTCGGCTTCGTCCTCAGCGTACGTTGAGGACCGGGTTGCTCAGGCGCTCCAGCAGGGTCGCCTGGGCACTGCGCGGGTTCTGGTTGCCGGTTGGCGTGCTGCGCACGTAGCGCCCGTCCGGCTGCAGGGTCCAGGCGTGGGTGTTGTCGGTAAGGTAGCCTTCCAGCTCCTTCTTCACCCGCAGCAACAGCTTCTTGCCTTCCACCGGGAAGCAGGTCTCGACACGCTTGTCGAGGTTGCGCTCCATCCAGTCGGCACTGGACAGGTAGATTTGCTCTTCGCCGCCATTGAGGAAGTAGAACACCCGCGTGTGCTCCAGGAAGCGGCCGATGATCGAGCGCACCTGAATGTTGTGCGAAACCCCCGGAATGCCTGGGCGCAGGCAGCACATACCACGCACCACCAGGTCGATCTTCACGCCCGACTGGCTGGCTTTGTACAGCGCCTTGATGACCTTGGCGTCGGTCAGCGAGTTGAACTTGGCGATGATATGCGCCGGCTTGCCTTCGAGGGCGAACTGGGTTTCCCGCGCGATCATGTCGAGCATGCCCTTCTTCAGGGTGAACGGCGCGTGCAGCAGTTTCTTCATGCGCAGGGTCTTGCCCATGCCGATCAGCTGGCTGAACAGCTTGCCGACGTCCTCGGTGAGGGCGTCGTCGGAGGTCAGCAGGCTGTAGTCGGTGTACAGGCGGGCGTTGCCGGCGTGGTAGTTACCAGTGCCCAGGTGCGCATAACGCACGATCTCGCCCTGCTCGCGGCGCAGGATCAGCATCATCTTGGCGTGGGTCTTGAAGCCGACCACGCCGTAGATCACCACCGCACCGGCCGCTTGCAGGCGGCTGGCCATCTGCAGGTTGGACTCTTCGTCGAAGCGCGCCCGCAACTCGATCACCGCAGTGACCTCCTTGCCGTTACGCGCCGCGTCCACCAGCGCGTCGACGATTTCCGAGTTGGCCCCGGAACGGTACAGGGTCTGGCGCACGGCAAGCACGTGCGGGTCCTTGGCGGCCTGCCGCAGCAGGTCGATCACCGGGGTGAAGGACTCGAACGGGTGCATCAGCAGGATGTCCTGCTTGCCGATCACGCTGAAAATGTTGTCGGCGTTCTGCAGCAGCTTGGGGATCGCCGGGGTGAACGGCGTGTACTGCAGCTCAGGGTGGCTGTCCAGGCCGGTGATGCTGAACAGACGGGTAAGGTTGACCGGGCCGTTGACCTGGTACAGCTCGCTTTCGCTGAGGCTGAACTGCTTGAGCAGGTAGTCCGACAGGTGTTTCGGGCAGGTGTCGGCCACCTCCAGGCGCACCGCGTCACCGTAGCGGCGCGAGAACAGCTCGCCGCGCAGGGCGCGGGCCAGGTCGTCGACCTCTTCGGAGTCCAGCGCCAGGTCGGCGTTACGGGTCAGGCGGAACTGGTAGCAGCCCTTCACCTTCATGCCCTGGAACAGGTCGTCGGCGTGCGCGTGAATCATCGACGACAGGAACACGTAGTTGGCGCCCGGGCCACCCACCTCTTCCGGCACCCGGATGACCCGCGGCAGCAGGCGCGGGGCCGGGATGATCGCCAGGCCCGAATCGCGGCCGAAGGCGTCGACACCCTCGAGCTCGACGATGAAGTTGAGGCTCTTGTTCACCAGCAGCGGGAACGGGTGGGTAGGGTCGAGGCCGATCGGGGTGATGATCGGGGCGATTTCGTCGCGGAAGTAGCGGCGCACCCAGGTCTTGAGCTTGGGTGTCCAGTAACGCCGGCGGATGAAGCGAATATGGTGCTTTTCCAGCTCTGGCAGCAGCACGTCGTTGAGGATCGCGTACTGGCGCTCCACTTCGCTGTGCACCAGGTCGCTGATGCGTGCTAGCGCCTGGTGCGGCTGCAGGCCGTCGGCACCGGCCTGTTCACGGGCGAAGTTGATCTGCTTCTTCAGGCCGGCGACGCGGATCTCGAAGAACTCGTCGAGGTTGCTGGAGAAGATCAACAGGAACTTGAGGCGTTCGAGCAGAGGGTAGTTCTCGTCCAGCGCCTGTTCCAGCACACGGATATTGAACTGCAGCTGCGAGAGTTCGCGATGAATGTACAGGCTGCTGTCGTCCAGGCCTGGGATGATGATTGCAGGGGCCGGCGCGGGTGCCGGAGCCGCAGGCTCTGCCACCGGTTCCACGGCAGGCAGGGGCGCCGGCGGCAGGTCTGGCGGGGTCTGCACCATCTCTTCGGGGAGTTCCTGGGCATCCTTGATCGCGACAGGGGTTAGCACTTCATTATTCATCTGGCGTTCCTGAGGACGTTAACGCCCTATCATCTATTGAGCGGCAAGATAAGCGCCCATTATGACGCCTGTGTTACACGCCAGGGCAAGCCATGGCGCGTGGCTTTTGGCATTCTCCGAGCAGGAATTGTTCATGTCGAGACACATTTGGACACTTTCACGAACGCGCGCGAAGGGGTAGGCTTCGCGTTCATTTCGCCAGCACCTCAGAAAATGCTTCAACAATTCCTGCAGGATTTCGGCTACTTCGCCCTTTTTCTAGGCACCTTCTTCGAAGGCGAGACCATTCTGGTGCTTGCGGGATTCCTTGCGTTCCGCGGTTACATGGACATCAACCTGGTGTGCCTGGTGGCGTTTTTCGGCAGCTATGCCGGCGACCAGCTGTGGTACTTCATGGGCCGTCGCCACGGGCGCAGGATCCTGGCACGCAAACCACGCTGGCAGGCGATGGGTGACCGGGCGCTGGACCACATCCGTCGCCACCCCGACATCTGGGTACTGAGTTTCCGCTTCGTCTATGGCCTGCGCACGGTCATGCCGGTGGCCATTGGCCTGTCCGGCTACCCGCCACGCCGCTATCTGCTGCTGAATGGTCTTGGCGCTGCCATCTGGGCAGTGGCCCTGGGCGCGGCCGCGTATCACTTCGGCGCCATCCTCGAAGGCCTGCTGGGCAACGTGAAGCGCTACGAGCTATGGGTGCTCGGTGGCCTGTTGGCGCTGGGCGGCCTGCTGTGGCTGCGCCGGCGCTTCCGCACGTTGCGCGCGGAGCGCAAGGCGGCGGGCAAGGCCCAGGCCCCAGAGGCTGAGCAGGCTGTAAGCCACGAGCAGCAACCAGGCCAGCGGCACGACCACCGCTAGGCCCAGTGCGCCGGCCAGGTACAGCGCCGGCGCGTTCGCCAGCAGCCGTACCAGCTCCAGGCGCACGGCCCATGGCCGGTTCTCCAGCAGCGCGCCAAGCACGAACAAGCCAAACGCCATCAGCGCCCAGCCGAGTACCAGGGCGGCGGTTGGCACGCGCTCGGCCACCTCCATCAGATAGCTGCCCAGCGCCACGTAACCCACGAATTGCACCGCCACATAGGCCTGCTGCGCACGGCCCAGGGCAACCTCGAACTTGCGAAACAACGCCAGGTCCTGCTTGGCCTGCGGGTAGCGTGCAGCCACATCGGCCGGGCGCCAGCCGGTGGGCATGAACCAGATGCGCAGTTTGTCCCACAGGCTGCCGGCGCGACGGGCGTCGTGCCAGAGCTGGGCATAGAACTGCAGGTTGGCCCACAGCGGGTTCCAGCTGGCCAGCGGCGTGGTCACCCCGAACACCACCGGCTCGGCCGGGTCTTCCTCTTTGAAGGTGCCGAACAGACGATCCCAGAGAATGAACACGCCGCCGTAATTGCGATCCAAGTAAGCAGGATTTTGCGCATGGTGGACGCGATGGTTGGATGGCGTGATCAACACCCACTCAAGCCAGCCCAACTTGGGAATGTGCCGGGTATGCACCCAGAACTGGTACAGCAGGTTGAGCGACGCCACCGTGATGAACACCAGCGGCGGCACACCGAGCAACGCCAGCGGCAGGTAGAACAGCCACGAGAAGATGAACCCGCTGCTGGTCTGGCGCAGCGCCGTGGTGAGGTTGTATTCCTCGCTCTGGTGATGCACCGAGTGCGCAGCCCACAGCACGTTGCGCTCGTGGCCAAGACGATGCAGCCAGTAGTAGCAGAAGTCGTACAGGACAAAGGCCAGCAGCCACACCCACCAGGCCTGCGGCGGCAGGCGCAGCAACGCCATGTGCTCGAACGCCAGGGCATAGGTCACCAGCCCCACCCCTTTGGTCAGCAACCCGGTACTGGTCGACAGCGCACCGGTGCTGAGGCTGTTGATCGAGTCGGCCAGGGTGAAGTTGCGCTGGCCGCGCACACGGTCGGCCAGCAGTTCGACGGCGATCAGCACGAAGAAGAACGGCACGGCCAGCAGGATCAGGTCCATGGGTACGACCTCAGGTGTTATCCGCCAAGATTAGGCCGCGCTTGCAGGAATCCCTATGGCTACATCTGCCAAACTAGAGGACATTTAGCGCCTCGACACTGGAGTAAAAAGCATGACAAAAAAAGTAGCGGTGATTCTTTCCGGCTGTGGCGTTTATGACGGCGCCGAGATCCACGAAAGCGTGATCACCCTGCTGCGCCTCGACCAGCGTGGTGCGCAGGTGCAGTGCTTCGCGCCGAACATTGCGCAGATGCATGTGATCAACCACCTGACCGGCGAGGAAATGCCCGAATCGCGCAATGTGCTGGTGGAGTCGGCGCGCATTGCCCGCGGCGAGGTCAAGGACATACGCGAAGCCAAGGCCGAAGACTTCGATGCGCTGATCGTGCCGGGCGGTTTCGGGGCGGCGAAGAACCTGTCCAACTTTGCCGTGGAAGGCGCCAACTGCAGCGTCCACCCAGATGTGCTGGCCCTGGCCGAAGCCTTTGCCGATGCCTGCAAGCCAGTTGGCCTGATCTGCATCTCGCCGGCGCTGGCGGCGAAGATCTACGGGCCAGGCGTGGTCTGCACCATCGGTACCGACGCCGGCACTGCGGCGGCCGTGACGAAGATGGGTGGCACCCATGAAGAGTGCGATGTGCACGATATTGTCGAGGACACCCAGCGCAAGCTGGTGACCACCCCGGCGTACATGGAGGCCAAGTCGATCAGTGAAGCGGCTGGCGGGATCTACAAGCTGGTGGACCGGGTGCTGGAGCTGACGCACGAGTAACGGGTGCAAGATTCAGAATCTGACGCGGTCCCTGTGGGAGCGGCCTTGTGTCGCGAAAGGGCCGCAGCGCGGCCCCGGCAATTTATGCGGCGAAGCTGAAATCCTGGGGCCGCTTCGCGGCCCTTTCGCGACACAAGGCCGCTCCCACACGTCGTGTCCATCCCGCCAGCCGGGTCGCTTCAGGGTTTGGACAACCGGGCAATGATCCGGTCCAGCGCATTGGCAAACGCCTGTTTCTCGCGCTCGCCATAAGGCGCCTGCCCTCCCCCCACCTGGCCCTGCTCGCGCAGCTCGGTGAACAGGTTGCGCGCCGCCAGCCGATCACCCATGTTGCGCTCGTCGAACTCGCGCCCGCGCGGGTCCAGTGCCGCCACGCCCTTTTTCACCAGGCGGTCGGCCAACGGCACGTCACTGCAGATCACCAGCTCGCCAGGCACGGCGTGCTCCACCAGGTAATCATCGGCCGCGTCCATGCCGCTGGGCACCACGATCAGGCGCACGATCGCGAACGCCGGCTTGGCCACAGCCTGGCCCGCCACCATCACTACCTCGAACTTGCGCTTGAGGGCGAACTTGACGATCAGATCCTTGGCCGCCTTGGGGCAGGCGTCGGCATCGATCCACACACGCATCGGAAAACCTCGCAATCAGCTTGAGACCCCCATCATGCCTCAAGCGCAACGAAAGCTGCAGCCGCCGCCCACGCGCGCTGGGAAAATGGCGCCAATATTTCAATTGCCGCTTATCCGACCCCGCCACTCAGGCTACACTCGCCACAGCTCCGCTGGCCTGCCCGAGTGCGCAATGAACCACCCCCACGAAATCCGCCCCGACCTGGACGAAGGCGTCGACCGCAAGGTCCTGGCGACATTGCGTGCGCGCTTCCTGCGGCTCAACCAGGGCCGGCTGCAGCGGGCCCTGGAGGGCCTGTCGACGCGCCAGCAACAGGTGCTGACGCTGCTGCCGCTGCTGTTTCATGTGAACCACCCGTTGCTGCCGGGCTATGTCTCCGGCAGCACCCCCGCCGGCGTATCGGGCTACGAGCCAAGCGCCGACCTGGTAGTCGAGGCCCAGCGCCTGGCCCGCTCGTTCACCTACAAGGCCCGCCATGGCAACCCGCCGCGGCCGATCCACGGCCTGTTCCTGATGGGCAGCCTGGGCTCGCTGGCCCAGGCCGAGCACAGCGACATGGACCTGTGGGTGTGCCATGCACCCGGTCTGGCCGACGAGCTGCTGGGCGAGTTGCGCCGCAAATGCCAACTGCTGGAGGCATGGGCGGAAAGCCTGGGTGCCGAGGCACACTTCTTCCTGATCGACACGCAAGGTTTCGCCCAGGGCCAACGCGAGGGCCAGCTCGGTTCCGACGATTGCGGCACCACCCAGCACTACCTGCTGCTGGACGAGTTCTACCGCACGACTATCTGGCTGGCCGGGCGCACGCCACTGTGGTGGCTGGTGCCGGTCTACCAGGAACACGATTACCACACCTATACCCAGACCCTGCTGTCCAAGCGCTTCATCCGCAGCCAGGATGCCCTCGATCTCGGCAACCTGGCGCACATTCCGCCCGGCGAATTCGTCGGCGCCGGCTTGTGGCAACTGTTCAAAGGCATCGACTCGCCCTACAAGTCGCTGCTCAAGCTGCTGCTGACCGAGGCCTATGCCAGCGAACACCCCGCAGTACGCTGCCTGAGCCTGGACTACAAGCAGGCAGTGTTCGCCAACCAGCTCGACCTCGACGAGCTGGACCCGTACGTGATGGTGTACCGGCGCATCGAGCGCTACCTGCTGCAGCGTGGCGAACACGCGCGCCTGGAGTTGGTGCGGCGCAGCCTGTACCTGAAGGTGAACAAGAAGCTCAGCGACCCGGCCCGGGCCAATGGCTGGCAACGCCGGCTGTTGCAGCGCCTGGCCGACGAGTGGGGCTGGGACGAGCGCCAGTTGGCCCTGCTGGACAGTCGCAACCAATGGAAAGTGCAACAGGTTGCCGTCGAGCGCCGCGAGTTGGTGGCCGAACTGAACCACAGCTACCGCTTTCTCAGCCAGTTCGCCCGCACCCAGAACGCCAGCAGCCGCGCCGACCAGCGCGATCTCAATGTGCTGGGCCGGCGCCTTTACGCGGCCTTCGAGCGCCGCGCCGGCAAGGTCGAAGTGATCAACCCCGGTATCGCGCCGGACCTGGCCGAAGGCACCCTGACCCTGGTCCAGGCGCCTAACCGCAAAGAGCCCGGCAGCCACCACTGGGAGCTGTACACCGGCAACCTGAGCCCCCATGAGGTGGACCACTTCAGCCCGCTCAAGCGTTGCCGCGAACTGCTCGAACTGCTGACCTGGGCCCATCGCAACGGGGTGATCGACAGCAGCACGCGCCTGGCGCTGCACCCGGGTGTCAGCGACCTCAGCGAATTCGAGCTGTTCAACCTGGTCGGCTGCCTGCAGCAGAGCATCCCCCTGCCCTTGCCGACCGTCAGCGAAGTGCGCCTGCTGCAACCCAGCGTTGCCGACGAGGTGCTGCTGCTGGTCAACGTCGCCATCGACCCACTGCGCCACCACCGCGACCTGAACATCCTGATGACCACCGAGCGTACCGACTCGTTGAGCTATGCAGGCGTGCGCGAAAACCTGGTCCTGACCCTGGACCAGGTCACCCTCAACAGCTGGAACGAGGTATTGGTCCAGCGCTATGACGGCGAGCACGCGCTGGTGCGCTGCCTGCGCGACTTCCTCAACAGCCCCGTGCTGCGCGGCCACCGGCCGAGGGTGCGGGTGCGCTGCTTCTGCCACAGCCGCGCCCAAGCCATCGGCCAACGCGTGGAGGAAATCTTCGACACCGTGCAGCTGCTGCTGGACCAGGGCCTGAACCACCGCTACCTGCTGCAGGTGGCCCAGCACACCCATGTGCTGGAGCTGCTGGCCGGGCATGTCGGCCTCACCACCTTGGCCGAGCACGAGGCACTGCTGGACCACCTGGGCGAAGAGCGTAGCGCCTACAGCCCGCTATACCTGGATGCCAACGCCCTGCAGGACCACGACCTGCACCTGGTGCTGGAGCAGGGCCGGCCGGCCTGCATCCAGGTGTTCTACCGCCTGCAGGGTGGCTGGGCCGAGCTGTACGTGCTGGATGAATACAATGCCCTGTGGCAGCAACGCCTGCCCCTGCACGACGAAGCCCACCTGCTGTTGCCGCTGCAGCGCTTTCTGCGCTCGGTGGTGATGCGCCGTGATGCCCGGCTGCCGCTGGACACCCAGCGCGCGGCCTCACTGGACATCCACTACGCGCAACTGTTGCCTTCCGGGCCAGGCAAGGCGCGCAGCATCGAGCCGCGCCAGGCCCCGCTCGAGGGTAGCGACCAGCCTTACTATGAGGTGCAGGCGATCATCCAGGCCGGGGTGGCGGGTGCGGCGCACGTGACGCTGTATTGCGACCAGCAGGAGTTTTCCGAACTGGAGCATGGTGAACAGCTATATGCGGTAGCGGCCCGGCAAATCCTCGGGCAGCGACGTGGTGCAGGACAGTACCGCTGCTACATCACTGACCTGGATTTGTCCGAGTTGCTGGATGACCAGCTGGGGTCGACGCAGCTGTACCTGCGCTACAAGCGGGAGCTGGAGCAGGCTTTGAATGAGGGGTTGGAGCAGGTTTTGGCAGAAGGATCCTGAGTTGCCGGGGGACACATGTGGGAGCGGGTTCACCCGCGAACACCGGCGAAGCCGGTGCCATACACCGCGTCGCCTTCTTCGCGGGTAAACCCGCTCCCACAGCGGCCCCCTGGCCCTTACAGGTCGAAATCGCCCGCCGCTTCCGGCTGGTATTCCACTTCCAGCAGCTTCAGCTTGAGGGTCTTGCCCCCCGGGGCCGGCCAGTCGATCTGCGCGCCCACCGACAACCCCAGCAAGGCGCAACCGATCGGCGCCAGGATCGAGACCTTGCCTTCCGGCCCGGCATCCTTCGGGTACACCAGGGTCAGATGGTAGTCCTTGCCGCTGGCTTCCTCACGGCAGTGCACGCGCGAGTTCATGGTCACCACGCCAGCCGGGACTTCCTCGTGACCGACCACCTGCTCGGCGCGGTCCAGCTCGTCCTGCAGGGCGAGCACACCCGGCGTACTCTCGTCGAGGCTGTCGATCAGACGCTCCAGACGTTGTACGTCCAATCGGGTGAGGATGAGGGAAGGCTTGGTGCTCATGATCCAGTCAGACTCCTTTGAACAGGCGGTTTTCATCGTGCAGATAAAGCAAAACCCCGCCCAAGGGCGGGGTTTGTGAAGGCTTTGGCGTCACCGACGCAGAACCCGACGTTACCACAGCCGGGTAAATACTCAAGCCCCTGCGATCAGTGTGCCTTAGCCTGGTCGCGCAGGGCCTGGGCCTCGCGGCAGATCTGCCGGCGCCGTTCGTCATCGGCCGAACGCCATTCGCGGATGTGCTCGACATGCCGGTGGCAACCCGTGCAGACCCGCTGTTCGTCCAGCCGGCAAACGCTGATGCAGGGCGACGGTACTGCAGGGCTGACGTTGCTGTAGAGCGGCTTGGGCGGCCGGGCCTGGGTGCTGCTCATGTCAGATCTCGTCGAAGTCCAGCTTCTCGCCGGCCCGCTCCCAGACGATGCGCTCGAGCATTTCGCCCAACAGCTCTTCGCTCTTCTCGCACACCCACTTGCCGCTGTCTTCGTCGTAGTCGAAGTGGAAACCGCCGGAACGGTCGGCCAGCCACAGCTGGCGCAGCGGCTCCTGGCGGCTGAAGATCAGCTGGGCGCCGCCTTCGAACTTGACGGTGAGGACGCCAGCGGAGTTCTCCATGTCCAGGTCCAGGCCGCTCTCGTCGAACAGGTCTTCCAGGGCCTGTTGGGTCGCGTCGACCAGATCATGGAAACGCGCTTCACTCAAACTCATTGCAGGAACCTCGAAATTGGCTGCGTTACAGGCAAGCCCGGCAAGATACGGGCGCTTGCCGCCGAATGCAAAGGTTTAGCCGCTACCTTCACTTGCCCCTTCGCGGCTAAAGCCGCTCCTACAGGGCCCGAGACCAGTGCAGTAGCTGTAGGAGCAGCCTTGTGCTGCGAAGAGGCCGGCAAGGCTGCAGATATGTGTTGCCAGTACCGGCCTCTTCGCAGCACAAGGCTGCTCCTACAGTACTGCACATGGCGTGAGGCCGATGCGGTCGAGGTGGGAGCGGCTTCAGCCGCGAAAGGGCCCTTGCAGGCGGTAAGAATAGCCCGCCCGGCGGGCCGGCCCTTGCATAGGCAAGCCGTCGGTCGCTCGGTATACTCGGGCGCAATACTGCATATTTCTAAGGATTTCACCCATGAAGCGCCTGATTTCCTCCCTCGCGGCGCTGGTCGCTGTTGCCTGCCTCGTTTCGGCCTGCGGCCAGAAAGGTCCGCTGTATCTGCCAGAAGACAGCGATAACGGCAAAGCGCACAAGTCGCACCAGCACCAGCCAAAAGCCAAGCCGGCCCCGGTACAAGAGCAGCAGCCAGAGCCGGAGCTCGAGCCCGAGCCCGAGCAGTCGCCAGCGCAGTAAGGAAACCAGATGAACGCTTTCAACTACCGCGACGGCGAGCTGTTCGCGGAAGGCGTGGGCCTGTCGGCCATCGCCGAACGCTACGGCACCCCGACCTACGTGTATTCGCGCGCCCACATCGAGGCCCAGTACCGTAGCTACGCCGACGCCCTGCAAGGCACCGAGCACCTGGTGTGCTTCGCGGTCAAGGCCAACTCCAACCTCGGCGTACTGAACGTGCTGGCGCGCCTGGGCGCAGGCTTCGACATCGTCTCCGGCGGTGAGCTGGAGCGCGTGCTGGCCGCTGGCGGCCGTGCCGACCGCGTGGTGTTCTCCGGCGTCGGCAAGACCCGCGACGACATGCGCCGTGCCCTGGAAGTCGGCGTGCACTGCTTCAACGTCGAATCCACCGACGAACTGGAGCGCCTGCAAGTGGTGGCCGCCGAGATGGGCAAGGTTGCCCCGATCTCGCTGCGGGTCAACCCGGACGTCGACGCCGGCACCCACCCGTACATCTCCACCGGCCTGAAAGAGAACAAGTTCGGCATCGCCATCGCCGACGCCGAGGCCATCTACGTGCGCGCCGCGCAGCTGCCGAACCTGGAAGTGGTCGGTGTCGACTGCCACATCGGTTCGCAACTGACCACCGTCGAGCCTTTCCTCGATGCCCTCGACCGCCTGCTGGTGCTGGTCGACCGCCTGGCAGAGTGCGGCATCCACCTGCGCCACCTGGACCTGGGTGGCGGTGTCGGCGTGCGTTACCGCGATGAGGAGCCGCCGCTGGTGGCCGACTACATCAAGGCGATCCGCGAGCGCGTCGGCGACCGCGACCTGGCCCTGGTGTTCGAGCCGGGCCGCTACATCGTGGCCAACGCCGGCGTCCTGCTGACCCGCGTGGAATACCTCAAGCACACCGAGCACAAGGACTTCGCCATCATCGATGCGGCGATGAACGACCTGATCCGCCCGGCCCTGTACCAGGCCTGGATGGGTGTCAGCGCGGTCAAGCCACGCGCAGGCGAAGGCCGTGCCTACGACCTGGTCGGCCCGATCTGCGAGACTGGCGACTTCCTCGGCAAGGACCGCGTGCTGAACCTGGCCGAAGGTGACCTGCTGGCCGTACAGTCCGCGGGCGCCTATGGTTTTGTCATGAGCTCCAACTACAACACCCGTGGCCGTTGCGCTGAAATCCTGGTCGACGGCGACCAGGCCTTCGAAGTACGCCGCCGCGAGACCATCGCCGAATTGTACGCTGGCGAAAGCCTGCTGCCGGAGTAAGCCCATGCTGCTGCGTTTTACCAAGATGCATGGGCTGGGCAACGACTTCATGGTCCTCGACCTGGTCAGCCAGCACGCGCACATCCAGCCCAAGCACGCCAAGCAATGGGGTGACCGCCACACCGGCATCGGCTTCGACCAGTTGCTGATCGTCGAGGCGCCGAACAACCCGGAAGTGGACTTCCGCTACCGCATCTTCAATGCCGACGGCTCCGAGGTCGAGCAGTGCGGCAACGGTGCGCGCTGCTTCGCCCGCTTCGTGCTGGACAAGCGCCTGACCGCGAAAAAGCGCATCCGCGTGGAAACCAAGAGCGGCATCATCGAGCTGGACGTGCAGAACGACGGCCAGATCAGTGTCGACATGGGCCCACCGCGCTTCATCCCTGCCGAAATCCCCTTCGTCGCCGACGAGCAGGCGCTGAACTACCCATTGGAAGTCGACGGCCAGGTGCATTCGATTGCCGCCGTGTCCATGGGTAACCCGCATGCCGTGCTGCGTGTCGACGATGTGCGTACCGCCCCTGTGCACCAGCTGGGCCCGAAGATCGAGAACCACCCACGCTTCCCGCAGCGGGTGAATGCCGGCTTCCTCCAGGTCATCGACCGCCACCGCGCCAACCTGCGTGTGTGGGAACGTGGTGCGGGCGAAACCCAGGCCTGCGGCACCGGCGCCTGCGCCGCCGCCGTGGCGGCGATCAGCCAGGGCTGGATGGACTCCCCGGTGTCCCTCGACCTGCCCGGTGGCCGCCTGCACATCGAATGGGCCGGCCCCGGCAAGCCCGTACTGATGACCGGCCCGGCCGTACGCGTCTACGAAGGACAGGTTCGTCTCTAAGCGAGTAACCGCCATGACCGATCAGCCCCAGGTTGTACCCCAGCAGTCCGCCGAGCTCGATGCCGAAGCGGTGGTCGCCTACCTGCGCGCCCACCCCACCTTCTTCGCCGAGCACGACGAGCTGCTCATCGAACAGCGCATCCCGCACCAGCGTGGCGACAGCGTGTCGCTGGTGGAACGCCAGCTCAAGCTGCTGCGCGACCGCAACATCGAGATGCGCCACCGCCTGTCACAACTGATGGACGTGGCCCGCGACAACGACCGGCTGTTCGACAAGACCCGCCGGCTGATCCTCGACCTGCTCGACGCCGGCAGCCTGGAAGAAGTGGTGATGGCGGTCGAAGACAGCCTGCGCCAGGAATTCCAGGTGCCCTTCGTCAGCCTGATTCTGTTCGGCGAGAACGTCGCGCCGGTCGGGCGCTGGGTCAGTAACGCCGAAGCACAGCAGGCCATCGGCGCCCTGCTGGGCGGCGGCAAGACGGTCAGCGGCAACCTGCGCGAGCACGAGCTGGCCTTCCTGTTCGGTGAAGAACAGCGCCGGGAAGTGGGCTCCAGCGCCGTGGCTGCCCTGGAATACCAGGGCCTGCACGGGGTGCTGGCGATCGGCAGCCGCGACCCGCAACACTACAAGAGCAGCGTCGGTACCTTGTTCCTTGGCTACATTGCCGAGGTACTTGGCCGCGTTGTGCCACGCGTTACCCAGACCCTGCGCCCGGTACGCTGATGGAACGCCAGCTGGAGGCTTATTGCGCACACCTGCGCAACGAGCGCCAGGTGTCCGAGCACACCCTGCTGGGCTACCGTCGCGACCTGGACAAGGTGGTCGCCTACTGCAAGGAGCACGGCATTGCCGATTGGCAGGCGCTGCAGATCCAGCAACTGCGCCAGTTGATCGCCCGCCAGCACCACCACGGCCAGTCCTCGCGCAGCCTGGCCCGGCTGCTGTCGGCGGTGCGTGGCCTGTACCGCTATCTCAACCGCGAAGGCCTGTGCCAGCACGACCCGGCCAGCGGCCTGAGCGCGCCCAAGGGCGAACGCCGGCTGCCCAAGGTGCTGGACACCGACCGCGCCCTGCAACTGCTGGATGGCGGTGTCGACGATGACTTCATCGCCCGTCGCGACCAGGCCATCCTCGAACTGTTCTATTCGTCGGGCCTGCGCCTGTCCGAGCTGACCAACCTCGACCTCGATCACCTGGACCTCGCCGCCGGCCTGGTGCAGGTGCTGGGCAAGGGCGGCAAGGCCCGCGTGCTGCCGGTCGGCCGCAAGGCCCGCGAAGCGTTGCAGGCCTGGTACCGCCTGCGCGGCATCGGCAACCCGCGCGACCGCGCGGTGTTCATCACCCGCCAGGGCAACCGCATCAGCCCACGGGCCGTTCAGCAACGCGTTAAGGCGGCCGGTGAGCGCGAGCTGGGCCAGCACCTGCACCCACACATGCTTCGCCATTCCTTCGCCAGCCACGTGCTGGAATCGTCCCAGGACCTGCGCGCAGTGCAAGAGATGCTCGGCCATGCCGACATCGGCACCACGCAGATCTATACCCACTTGGACTTCCAGCACCTGGCCGCGGTGTACGACAGCGCCCACCCTCGGGCCAAACGCAGCAAAGGCACAGACTCATGAGCATCAAGCTGATCACCTTCGACCTCGACGACACCCTGTGGGATACCGCGCCGGTGATTGCCAGCGCGGAAGTCGTGCTGCGCGACTGGCTCGAAGCCAACGCCCCAATCCTTGGCGGCGTGCCGGTGGAGCACCTGTTCGCCATTCGCGAGCGCCTGGTGCAGGCCGAACCCGGCCTGAAGCACCGCATCAGCGCCCTGCGCCGACGGGTGCTGTTCCATGCCCTGGAAGAAGTCGGCTACAGCGAAAAGCATGCGCAGGAGCTGGCCAACGAAGGTTTCGAAGTATTCCTGCATGCCCGTCACCAGGTTGAGATTTTTCCGGAGGTGCAGCCGGTGCTGGAGATCCTGCGCCACCACTACACCTTGGGCGTGGTCACCAACGGCAATGCCGACGTGAGCCGGCTGGGGCTGGCGGACTATTTCCGCTTTGCCCTGTGTGCCGAGGACCTCGGCATCGGCAAGCCGGACCCGGCGCCGTTCCTCGAAGCCCTGCGCCGCGGTGACGTGGAGGCCAGCGCAGCGGTGCACATCGGTGACCACCCGGGCGATGATATCGCCGGCGCCCAGCGTGCCGGGCTGCGCGCGGTGTGGTTCAACCCGCAGGGCAAGGCGTGGGTAGGCGAACAGGCGCCAGACGCCGAGATCCAGCGCCTGTCGCAGTTACCCGACATCCTCGCGCGCTGGCGCTGACAGGGGCCGCTTCGCGGCCTCTTCGCGGGCACGCCCGCTCCCACATGTTCACCACCGCCCTCAGGTCCCTGTGGGAGCGGGCGTGCCCGCGAAGAGGCCGGCACAGGCAACCCATAACCCACAGGCACAAAAAAGCCCGCAGCGACGGCGGGCTTTTTTTCGATCAGCCACTCAGATAGGGCGGCTGCCGTACTTGTTGTCCGGCTTCTTGGGCGGGTCGGCGACCACGTTGGCCTCGACTTCCTGAACCTTGCCGCCGCGAGCGAGGAACTCTTCCATGGCCTTGGCCAGGGCGTCACGCTCCTTCTGCTTGGCTTCCATGCTCGGCATCTCGTCTACCGAGACCGCGGCCTTGGATTTGCCCTTGGCAGCGGGTGCCGGGCTGCTGTCGTCATCGCCAGCGTCTTCGGCGCCGTCATCAGCTGCCGCTTCGAGGCCTTCATCGCCCTCGTCTTCGTCGCCTACTTCGAGGTCATCATTTTCCAGATCGTCGTCGCTCATGTTCTACCTCATGACTTGCGAAAAGCAGGTTAGTTATAGACCAGTGCAGCCGTAGACCGGCAGCCACCAGTGAAAATTCAACTGGCCGTGGGTTAGGCCACTGCCCTAGGGTCGGCGCTCCTGATGGGAGGCGGCACCCAGCAGGCCCTGCTCCTGGCAGGACCTGACAAATCCTTTAGCCCCTGCTGGCCACACGCTATTGGCAAGCCTAGCAAAGGCTGGCGAAGCGTGTGGACTACTCGTCAAACACCCTTCGGCGCGCATTCTAGCGCGCCAGCAGAAAAAGCAAAGCACCATGAATGCTCTGCGTTTTGTAAGATTTCCGCCTACGTCGCGAACGTGTCGGATAAACCGTTTGCCGTGCGGGAAATGCTAAAAATCTGGCAAAAAAATGCCCGGCAAGCCGGGCAAGTTTTTACCGCGTCGCAGTTACAGGTTGTAGCCGCGCTCGTTGTGCTGAGCCAGGTCGAGGCCGACCGACTCTTCTTCTTCGCTGACCCGCAGGCCCATCACTACATCCAGCACCTTGAGGATCACGTAGGTGACGATGGCGGTGTAGACCACGGTGAAGATCACGCCCTTGGCCTGGATCCAGACCTGCATGCCGATGTCGGTGACGGCACCGAAGCCGCCCAATGCCGGGGCTGCGAACACGCCGGTGAGGATGGCGCCGATGATACCGCCGATGCCGTGCACGCCGAAGGCGTCCAGCGAGTCGTCATAGCCCAGCTTGCGTTTGAGGCTGGTGGCGCAGAAGTAGCAGACCACACCCGAGACCAGGCCGATCACCAGGGCACCCATCGGGCCTACGGTACCGGCAGCCGGGGTGATGGCGACCAGGCCGGCGACCACGCCCGAAGCGATACCCAGGGCGCTCGGCTTACCGTGGCCGATCCACTCGGCGAACATCCAGCCCAGGGCCGCGGCGGCGGTGGCAATCTGGGTCACCAGCATGGCCATGCCGGCGGTGCCGTTGGCGGCAGCGGCAGAGCCCGCGTTGAAGCCGAACCAGCCGATCCACAGCATGGCCGCGCCCATCAGGGTGTAGCCCAGGTTGTGCGGGGCCATCGGGGTGGTCGGGTAGCCCTTGCGCTTGCCCAGCACCAGGCAGCAGACCAGGCCCGCGATACCGGCGTTGATGTGCACCACGGTGCCGCCGGCGAAATCCAGCACGCCCCAGTCCCACATCAGAGCACCGTCGCCGCTCCAGACCATGTGCGCGATCGGCGCGTAGACCAGGGTGAACCAGATGCCCATGAACACCAGCATCGCGGAGAACTTCATGCGCTCGGCGAAGGCACCGACGATCAGCGCCGGGGTGATGATGGCGAAGGTCATCTGGAAGGTGATGAATACCGCTTCAGGGAACAGCGCGGCAGCCGAGGTCAGGTTCGAGGGCGTGACGCCGCTGAGGAATGCCTTGGAGAAGCCGCCGACGAAGGAATTGAAGTTGAGCACGCCCTTTTCCATACCGGTGGTATCGAAGGCCATGCTGTAGCCGTAGACGACCCAGAGAATGCTCATCAGGCCAGTGATTGCAAAGCACTGCATCATCACCGACAGCACGTTCTTGGAACGCACCATGCCGCCATAGAACAGGGCCAGGCCCGGAATGGTCATGAACAGCACCAGCGCCGTTGCGGTCAGCATCCAGGCGGTGTCGCCGGAGTTCAGCGCTGGGGCAGCTTCCTCGGCCAGGGCAAGCCCGGGCATTACGAGGGACAATAGGGCTCCTAGCCCTGCGATCTTACGCAGAGTCATGTTGTTTTCTCCTGGGGCGTTGGGTTTGGTGAGGCTTTGTTGCTGCTTAGATCGCGTCGGTATCGGTTTCGCCGGTACGGATACGGATCGCCTGCTCCAGATTCACCACGAAAATCTTGCCGTCACCGATCTTGCCGGTGTTGGCTGCCTTGGTGATGGCTTCGATTACCCGATCAAGGTCCTTGTCATCGATGGCGACATCGATCTTCACCTTGGGCAGGAAATCGACCACGTATTCAGCACCGCGATACAGCTCGGTATGGCCCTTCTGCCGACCGAAGCCTTTGACTTCGGTGACGGTGATGCCCTGCACGCCGATTTCCGACAGCGACTCGCGCACGTCGTCCAGCTTGAACGGCTTGATGATGGCTGTGACTAGCTTCATGAAACTCTCTCCCGATTTGGTGGACTTGCCCCAGGAAAACAAACCCGTCTCAAGTCTAAGCGCAGCGCTTGGCTTTGTAACGCGTCGTCGGCATCCGGCTCCGCGTGCGCACTGCCTGGTCACAAGGAACTGCATCAGTGCATGGCTCGCAGTGGTCTTTGCAGAAACCTTGCCAGTTCCGTCAAAGCACGGGAAAACAGCGAGTTATGTGAATCAGTCGGGATTGGCCAGTCGCCAGCATGCGTAACATGCACAATTTCGGTGCATACCGACCTGGCGCATTGCTCGAAAAATGTGCAACCGCGTGGCGAGGGCGAATGATTTTTGTGGGAGCGGCCTTGTGTCGCGAAAGGGCCGCACAGCGGCCCCGGCAATGCATGCTGCGCAACCGATATCCCGGGGCTGCTGCGCAGCCCTTTCGCGACACAAGGCCGCTCCCACAAGGACCAATGTGCAATCAAGGGCCAGGTTCGCCCGTGTTACACTGCCGGCCATTTCCCAGTATCAGTGGACAGCCCCATGCTCGCGCCCAAAGCCCTTCTCGATGCCCTGAGCGACCAGGCCTCGCGCCTGTTCAGCAGCGATACCGCCCAGCCCCGCGCCGAACTGGAAAGCCAGTTCAAGGTGCTGATGCAAGGTGCCTTCAGCAAGCTGGACCTGGTCAGCCGCGAAGAATTCGACAGCCAGATGGTCGTCCTGGCGCGCACCCGCGCGCGCCTCGAGGCCCTGGAAAAACAGGTAGCCGAACTGGAAGCACGGCTGAATCCAGCCCCGCAGGATGAATGAATGCGCAAGGGCATGAAAATACAGGGTAACGCCCTAGCCTGAAAAACCACGACGCACACTTGTAGCTCCGGCCCGGGCCGCGCTGGCTATGCTTGCAAAGCCGCAGGAAGCGGCCCTTTTCAGCGACAACGGAGCGTCCATGTCCCTAGCCCTCGTCCACAGTCGCGCCCAGGTGGGCGTGCAGGCACCGGCGGTCAGCGTCGAAACCCACCTGGCCAACGGCTTGCCCCATCTCACGCTGGTCGGTCTGCCGGAAACCACGGTCAAAGAGAGCAAGGACCGGGTACGCAGCGCCATCGTCAACTCCGGTTTGAACTATCCGCAGCGGCGCATCACCCAGAACCTCGCCCCCGCCGACCTGCCCAAGGATGGCGGGCGCTATGACCTGGCCATTGCCCTGGGTATCCTCGCCGCCGATGGCCAGGTACCAACGGCCACCCTTGCCGAGGTCGAGTGCCTGGGCGAACTGGCACTGTCTGGCAAGTTGCGCCCGGTGCAGGGCGTGCTACCCGCGGCACTGGCGGCACGCGAAGCAGGCCGGGCGCTGGTGGTGCCACGGGAGAATGCCGAGGAGGCCAGCCTGGCAGGCGGGCTGGTGGTTTATGCGGTGGGGCACCTGCTGGAGCTAGTCGCCCACCTGAACGGCCAGGTGCCGTTGCCGCCGTATGCGGCCAACGGCCTGATCCTGCAGCAACGCCCGTACCCGGACCTGAGCGAGGTGCAGGGCCAACTAGCTGCCAAGCGTGCACTGCTGCTAGCGGCGGCCGGGGCACATAACCTGCTGTTCACCGGGCCTCCCGGTACCGGCAAGACCTTGCTCGCCAGCCGCCTGCCAGGGCTGCTGCCACCGCTGGACGAGCACGAGGCACTGGAAGTGGCGGCGATCCAGTCGGTCAGCGGCCATGCGCCTCTGAGCAGCTGGCCGCAGCGGCCTTTTCGCCATCCACACCACTCCGCCTCCGGCCCGGCGCTGGTCGGCGGCAGCAGCCGGCCGCAACCGGGCGAAATCACCCTGGCCCACCATGGCGTGCTGTTTCTGGATGAATTGCCGGAATTCGAGCGGCGCGTGCTGGAGGTGTTGCGCGAGCCGCTGGAGTCGGGCGAGATCGTGATTGCCCGGGCCCGCGACAAGGTGCGCTTCCCGGCACGTTTCCAACTGGTGGCGGCAATGAACCCCTGCCCTTGCGGCTACCTGGGCGACCCCACTGGCCGCTGCCGCTGCAGTACCGAGCAGATCGCGCGGTATCGCAACAAGCTGTCCGGGCCGTTGCTGGACCGTATCGACCTGCACCTGACCGTGGCCCGGGAGAGCACCACGCTGAACAACCAGCCCTGCGGTGAGACCAGTGCCGATGTGGCGGCCAAGGTAGCCGAGGCACGTGAACTGCAACAGCGGCGGCAAGGGTGTGCGAATGCGTTTCTCGACCTTGAGGGGTTGCGCCACCATTGTGGGTTGGCAGCGGCGGACCAGGCCTGGCTGGAGGGGGCCTGTGAACGGCTGACCCTGTCGTTGCGCGCGGCACACCGGTTGTTGAAGGTGGCGCGGACGCTGGCGGATCTGGAAGGCAGCCAGGCAATTGGCCGGGCGCATCTGGCCGAGGCCCTGCAGTACCGGCCGGGGAGCAGCTAGATCGCCGGGGCTGCCTTGCAGCCCATCGCGACACAAGAGACACCACAGTTTCAAGGGTTGTGGAGATCCCTGTGGGAGCGGGCAAGCCCGCGAAGGGCCGACACAGGCATCACTGGCTGCCCAGCAAAGCATCTTCAACCACCTTCAGCAGCACCTCTTCAGAAAATGGCTTGCCCAGGCAGACCAGCGCCCCAAGCGCCATCGCCGCCCGCACCGCCCCTTCATCCCAATGCGCCGACATGCAGATCACCGGCAAACGCCACTCCAGCCGGGCCAGTTCGCGCTGCACCGCCAGCCCGCTCATTCCAGGCATCCTCAGGTCGAGCAGCACACACCCCGCTTGCCGCGCCAGTGCCGAGGCCAGGAACAGGTCCCCTGCAGCAAACGACAAGGTCTCGAAACCTGCCGAACGCAGCAGGTTTGCCAGGCTTTTGCGCACCGACGCATCGTCGTCGACGATGCACACCGCTCTGCTCATGCGCCGCCCAGGCCCTCAGGCTGCGCCCCGATGACGTTGTGCATGGCCACCAGCTCCAGCAGCGAGCGGGACTGCATCTTGTTCATGATGTTCTTCTTGTGCACCTTGGTCGTCACCTCGCTGGTGCCGATCTGCTTGGCGATCTGCTTGTGCGACAGGCCGCCAACCACCAGCGAGAACACCTGGCGCTCGCGCTGGGTCAGGCGCTGGTACTTTTCCTCGACCTGCCGCGCATGGTGCCACCTGCGCCCTTCGGCCACGGCACGCGTGCGCACCGCCTGCAGCAGTGTCAGCAGCTGGTCTTCGTCGAACGGTTTGGTCAAAAACTCCACGGCCCCGGCACGCATGGCCTGGACGGTCATCGGGATGGTGCCGAAGCCGGTCATGAACACGACCGGCCAGGGCAGCGCCAGCCGGCGCAGCGCGTCTTGTACCTCCAGGCCGCTGGTATCGGGCAGGTGCATGTCCAGCAACAGGCAGGCATAGGGGGTTTCCAGGCGAGCCTCGAACAACGCCTCGGCACTGGCGAACAAATGATGCGGAATGTCCTGCGAGCGCAGCAGGCGGCCCAACGCCGTGCGCACCGACGGGTCGTCATCCACCACCAGCACTGGCACGTTCAAGTGCTCATCGAACAACTCGACAGTGTCGGCCACGGCGCACAGCGGCGATTTGCCCAACGCCTCGCCAGGCACCTCGAGACTGATCTCGGCGGCCAGGCGATAGCCCCGGCGCGGCACGGTCTGGATCAGGCCACGGTCGCCAAAGGCCTTGCGCAGCAAGGACACCTGCACCTGCAGGTTGTTGTCCTCCACCACCGTGCCAGCCCACACCTGGCTGAACAGCTCGTCCTTGCCGACCACCCGGCCCTTGGCCTTGATCAGCGTCGCCAGCACCTCGAAGGCACGCCCGCCCAACAGGATCGGCTTGCCATCAACAAAGGCTTCGCGCCGCTCCAGCGACACCTGGGCATTACCTATTCGGATCATGGCTTCCTCGCGCGGGCATGGGCGTTTCCCAGCCCCGGGCAGCCTAGGCCAGCGTACGCCTTCAGACAATTATCCCGAGGGATAGGTTGGCCTGGGGACTATACAAAAGCCCGCCAGCCCCCAGGGGACGATAACGGACAACAGCGTGCCCGTTCCTGCCAAGCAGGCTGCAGGCCGCATCCGTGCTGGGCTCGCTGCGTATACTCGCGCGTCAGGATGTCGCTAGCAGGGGTGCCTTATGCTCGATGAACGCCTTGCCCACAGGCCCATCGATTACGACCAGACCGTCGACGAGGGCTGGCTGAACCGGTGCGACATCAGCGCGCTGGGCCAGGAAGGTGAGCTCAGCTACTTCCGCCTGCGCGACCCTGCCACCCACCAGGCCTGGATCGCCGTGCGCGCCCCGCGCGAGGCCCCCGCCGCCTGCCAGCGCCTGGAACGTGACTACCGCCTGCAACTCGACCCGCAGTGGGCGGTGATCCCCTCGGCGTTCGTGCGTTCGGCCGAAGGCCCGCTACTGGTGTACCCGGCCGGCCGCTCCATCGCCGACCTTATCGCAGAAGGCCCTGCAGCCCTGACGCCGTTTCTCGAGATTGCGGTAAACGCGGCCACTGCCTTGGCCCAGGCCCACGAACGTAACGTGCTGCACGGCGCGCTGCAGCCCGAACATGTGTGCCTGCACTCCAACCAGCGAGTGCGGCTGGGCTGCTTTCGCGCCGACCCGGCGGAGCTGATCAGCGAACAGGGCACCGCGCTCGGCAACTGGGCGTACCTGGCACCGGAACAGGTCTGCCCGCACGGCAGCAGCAGCGACCGACGCACCGACATCTATGCCCTTGGCGCGATCCTCTACCAGCTACTGCTGGGCGAATTGCCGCTAGCCGGACGCGACACCCAGCACTGGCGCCAGCTGCATGCCGGCGTGCAGCCACGAGCGGCCTGCGAAGTGGACAGCAATGTGCCGCAACCGCTCAGCAGGATCCTGGCCAAGGCCTTGGCCAAAGAGCCGGACGCCCGCTACCAGAGTGCCCGCGCCCTGGCGGTGGACCTGGCCCATTGCCAGCGGCAGTGGGCCGCCAGCAAGTCCATGGAGGCCTTCGAACCAGGCTGTGCCGACCCGGTCACGCCCGACCGCGCACGCCTGTATGGCCGCTGCGCCGAGCAGAAGGCCATCGCCCTGCTGCTCAAGGCCCTGCGCCGTGACAGCAAGCCACAGGCCCTGTTCATCAATGGGGCTACCGGCATGGGCAAGTCGAGCCTGGTCGAGGCAGCACTCAAGGCCAACGCCCAGGGTTACTGGGCCACCGGCAAGTGCAACGGCGTTGCCCAGGCCGTGCCCTACGCGCCCTGGGTCGAAATTCTCGGCGCGCTGACCACCCAGTTGCTGGCCCAGAACAGCCAGGACCTCGACACTCTGCGCCGCGAGATCCTGCGCCGCATCAAGGGCCACGGCCGGCTGCTCGGCAAGCTGGCGCCAGACCTGCAACTGGTCCTCGGCCCCCTGCCCGAATTGCCAGCCAAGCCCACACGCCTGGCGCTGCAGAAGGAGCTGCGGGCGATCGTCGAATTCCTGCAGGTGTTCAGCCGCCCCGGCCAGCCGCTGGTGCTGTTCTTCGATGACCTGCAGTGGGTCGACGACGCCAGCCAGCAACTGCTGGCGCAACTGCTGGCTCACGCGCCCGGCAACCTGTTGCTGATCTTCGCCCGGCGCAATGATGCGCCAGCCAGCAGTACACCCCTTGCCCTGCCTGCAGCGGTGCGCAGCACCACGCTGAACCTGCGGCCCCTGGCGGTGGGCGCGGTGACCGAGCTGATCGGCGAGCGCTACCACGTCGGCCCCGAGGACGCATTGCAGGTGGCCGAGCTGGTGCACGACAAGACGGCGGGCAACCCGTTCTTCATCAATCAGATTCTCCGGGCCCTGGTCGAGGACCAGCTGTTCACCTTCGACACCCAGGCCATGCGCTGGTCATGGTGCCTGAAGGCCGTGGCCCGCCACCGCTATTCCGACAATGTCGCCGACCTGATGATCCACCGCCTGGCGCGCCTGCCAGAGCCGCAGCGCGACCTGCTGCGAGTGGCCAGCGCAGCGGGCAGCCGCTGCGATGAACGCCTGCTTCAGCAGGTGCTCTCTCAAGTGCCCGGCGAACCGTTGAAAGCCTTGATTGGCGCGGGTTTCCTGCAATCGGGCCAGAACGGCCTGGGCTTCGCTCACGAGCGGGTGATGGAAGCCGCGTACGCTCTCACGCCCGCGCGCGAGCGCGCCCAGCTGCATGCAAATATCGCCCTGGCCATGCGCCAGGCCTGGCCGGGGCGCCTGCACGAGGCACTGTTCGAGCTTGCCAACCAGCTGCAACGCGCCAGCCCATGCGGGTTTGCAGCGGATGACTGCGAAGCGTTCCTGCAGCTTTTACGCGAAGCCGCAGCACGCGCACGCGACGGCGGCGCTTTCGAACAGACAGCTGGCTACCTGCACACGGCCGAGCAGTTGCTGCACCACGGCGCAACGCTGGAAAGCCGCGCCACGCATGGCTTTGCCATCGCCTGCATGGCCACCGAGTGCGACATGCAACTGTCGCGAATGATCGCGGCCGAGGCCCGCATCACAGAATGCCGCCAGCGCGCTCGCTCGGCGTTGGACCAGGCGCGGGTGTGCCGCCTGCAGGCGCTGCTGTACACCTTGCGCGGCGACTATCAGGCGGCCATCGACAGCGCCATATCCGGCCTGGACTTGCTGGGTATAAGCCCGGTGCGGGGTGTCGACTGGCAACAGGTCGAGGCCAGTCATGCCCATGTACAGGCCTTGGTCGAACAGAAAGGCCGCCACTGCCTGGAGTCGCTGCAGCGCACCGATTCGGAGGAAGTGACGGTTGCCATCAGCCTGCTGGCCACCCTGTCGTCATCGTTTTTCGTAAAGGACGACATCTGCTTCCTGCACCTGGCCAAGCTCATGGAGCTGTCGCTGCTGCACGGCGTCGCCCCGGGCAGCACCTACGGCATGGCCTGGTACGGGGTGATGATTGCCGAGCGCTTCGGCGCCTACCATGATGGCCATGCTTGCTGCCTGGCTGCGCTCAAGCTGATAGAACGACACGGTTTCGACGCTGACTTGACCAGCGCGCTGCTGGCCCTGGACCAGGTCAGCGCCTGGACCTCGCCCATGGAGTTCGCCCGCCGCACCGCGTTGGATGCGGTCGATTCAGGGCGCGTGAGCGGTGACCTGGCGATGAGCTGCTATGCCTGCAACCACCTGGTTTCCGATTCGCTGTTCATGGGCCGCTACCTGCCGGACGTGGTGGAGGAACTGGCGCAAGGCCTGGCCACCGTGCGTCGCTACGGTTACCGCGACATCGAGCAGATCCTGCAGGCCCAGCAAGCGTTCGTCGCCAAATTGAGCGGCACGCCCTGCCCGGCCTCGGCCACAGCCTCGAAATCGCCTGCCACGCGGTTCTTCCAGTACCTGATGGCCGGCATGTGCGATTTCTACCTGGGCAACATCCCGCAGGCCATGCGCAACCTGGCACTGACCGGCGACAACACCTGGGCGGTACCGGCGCACATCAACCTGGCCGACTATCACCTGTTCCGCGGCCTGGCCCTTGGCAGCCCCGAGGCCATTGGCAGCCTTGCCGACAAGCTGCGCGAGCTACACGCCCTGCGCGAGCGCTTCGGCCGCTGGGCCGGCTTCAACCCGGCCACCTTCCGCAACAAGCTGTTGCTGATCGAAGGTGTGATCGCCAAGCTCGAAGGCGACGGCCTGGCCGCCATCCGCTGCTTCGACCAGGCACAGATCGCCGCCACCGCCGCCGGTTTCATCCACGAGCAGGCGCTGGCCCACGAACAGCTGGCCGAGGTATGCATCCCCAGCGGCCTGATCTCCGGCGCCAACCTGCACCTGCGCATCGCCCGCGACTGTTTCCATATCTGGGGCGCGACCGGCAAGGTGCACCAGCTGGAGGCTTTGCACCCGTTCCTGCGCACCCAGCCGATCCAGGAATGCCACCGCGCCACCCACCAGGCCAAGCTCGACCTGGAAGCCGGCATCGAGGCAGCACGGGCGCTGTCCGAGGAAGTGCTGCTCGAGGGCCTGATCGAAACCCTGATGGGCCAGCTGACCCAGCATTCCGGCGCCGACCACGGTGCGCTGCTGATCGTCAGCGGTGCCGAATTCCAGATGGCGGCCCTCGCCTACATCGACGACGCCGGGCTGCACGTGAGCATGGACGACTGCCAGAAGTTCATGACCCAGGCGCCGCTGTCGATCATCAACGCCACCATGCGCACCAAGAAGCCCCTGGTGCTCAACGATGCCCAAAGCGATTGCCCCGAGGCCTTCCGCCAGCAGTTGCAGGCGCGCAAGGCCCGTTCGGTGCTGTGCCTGCCGCTGGTGATCCAGGGCGTGCTGATCGGCCTGGTGTACCTGGAAAACCGCCTGGTCCCGAACCTGTTCGGCAGTCAGCGCCTGGCCATGCTGGAAATCCTCGCCTCGCAGGCAGCGGTGTCGCTGCAAACCGCCAAGTTCTACACACGCCTGGCCGAAGACAACCAGACCCGCGCCCAGATGGAGGCCGAGTTGCGCCGCTCCCGCGCGGAGTTGGCGCGCACGGCGCATCTGCAGGTGATGAACGAGCTGTCCGCGTCCATCGCCCACGAGATCAGCCAGCCGCTGCTGGGCATCGCCTCCAACGCCGCTGCCAGCCTGCGCTGGCTGAAACGCGCCAAGCCCGACCTGGAAGAGGCGATTGCCGGCCTGGAAGACATCCGCAACGACAGCGAACGGGCCGCCAACATCGTGCGTGCACTGCGCTCGCTGGCCAAGCAGTCACCGATGCAGCTCAAGGTAGTGAAGCTGGACGAACTGATCCGCGAAGTGGTGCGCTTGACCTCGGCCGATGCCGCCAAGGGCATGGTGGATGTGCAGATGCGCTTGCAGGCGGGGGTGAGCGTGATGGCCGACCCGGTGCAGTTGCAGCAGTTGGTGTTCAACCTGATTACCAATGGCCTGGAGGCGCTGGCGGGGTATCGCAGCGATGGGGTGCTGCGGATTGCGTCGGCGGTGGTCGGGGATGGGGTGGAAATCTGCGTGGACGACAACGGGCCGGGGATTGCAGCGGATGAGCGCGAGCGAGTGTTCGATGCGTTTCATACCACCAAGATCGGCGGCATGGGGATGGGCTTGGCGATCTGCAACTCGGTGGTGCAGGCCCATGGTGGGCAGTTGCAGGCGCTGGTGTCGGAGTTGGGGGGGTGTCGGGTTCGCTTTACGCTGCCTGTGAATCCTTCTTGAGCCTGTACCGGCCCTTTCGCGGGTGAACCCGCTCCCACAGGGATAGTGCACAGCTTGAGAACTGCACGGTTCCTGTGGGAGCGGGTTCACCCGCGAAGGGGCCGGTACAGGTTTACATCAACGGGCGCTCAGGGCCGCATAGCTGTTCATCAGGTTGCGGTAGTTGGGAATGCGCTGCGACAGCAGGTTACCCAGCCCTTCGATGTCATTGCGCCAGTCGCGGTGCAGCTCACAGGCCACCGAGAACCAGTTCATCATCTGTGCACCCGCCTGGGTCATGCGCACCCAGGCCGCCTGCTGCACGGTTTCGTTGAAGGTGCCCGAAGCATCGGTCACCACGAACACTTCAAAACCTTCCGCCAGCGCCGACAGGGTCGGGAACGCCACGCACACATCGGTCACCACGCCAGCGATGATCAACTGCTTGCGGCCAGTGGCCTTGATCGCCTTGACGAAGTCTTCGTTGTCCCAGGCGTTGATCTGGCCAGGGCGGGCAATGTACGGCGCATCCGGGAACATCTCTTTCAGCTCGGGCACCAGCGGGCCGTTCGGGCCTTGCTCGAAGCTGGTGGTGAGAATGGTCGGCAGGCCGAAGAACTTGGCCAGGTCGCCCAGGGCCAGCACGTTGTTCTTGAACTCGTTGGGCGAGAAGTCCTGCACCAGCGAAATCAGGCCGGTCTGGTGGTCGACCAGCAGCACCACGGCGTCGTCTTTGTTCAGGCGCTTGTAATCGGGTTGGCTCATCGGGGTGACTCCTTGGGTTGGGAAAACGGGCCGGCACTGTCCACAAGGGGCTATACCGGCGGATAGGTTCGGCTTAAGGATGGGCCTGCGCCTGGCGCCAGGCCTTGGGCGGCTGGCCGACCAGGCGGCTGAAGGCACGGGTGAAATGGGCCTGGTCGCAGAAGCCGCATTCCAGGCTCACGTGGGTGATCGGCGCCTCGGTGGCGAGCAGGCGCTTGGCCTTTTCCATGCGTGCCAGCAGGCGCCAGGCCTGGGGCGAGAGGCCGGTGTTGACCTTGAATGCGCGGGAGAAGTGGCTGCGGGTGAGGTTGCATACCCCGGCGATTTCGATGATCGACAACGGGCTGTGCAACATCAGTTCCTTGGCCCGGCGCAACCGTGCTGGCGTCAGTGCGCCGGGGGGTTGCAGCGGTGCTTGGGGCGTCCCGGGGTGCATGGCGACTCTCCTGTTCAATGCAGAAAGTCTCGCCCCCGGCACATGACAAAGTCCTGAGCCAAACCTGAATTGTTGTTAATTGCGCGCTGCTGGCCCTGGCTGTTTTACCGATACCTTAAGATGCGTTTCGTATTCAGCTTCAGGCCGCCAGTGGCGGCCGGCATTCAAGGCAAAAGAGCCATGCAGGAAAAACCCGCCCACCGCACCGTGGCCATGGTGCTGTTCAATGATGTGCTGTTGCTGGACGTGACCGGGCCCATGGACGCGTTTGCCATTGCTAACCGCTTCCTTCCTGCCGAGCGGAAGTACCGGCTGCTGACCCTGGCCGAAGGGCAGGCAGCGGTGCGCGGCTCCTGCGGGTTGAAAGTGGTAGCCGACCTGCGTCTGGAGGATTTGCCGGAAGCCGTCGACCTGTTGCTGGTGCCAGGCGGCCCGGGCGCCTATGACATCGCCCTGCCAGGCATCGAGCGCTGGCTGCCCCAGGCCGTGCGCCAGGCCAAACGCTTTGGTGCCATCTGCACGGGAGTATTCCTGCTGGGCCGGGCCGGGCTGCTGGACGGCTATCGCTGCACCACCCACTGGAACTACGTGGAGCGCCTGGCACAGGCGTTCCCCGAGGCGAAGGTCGAGACCGAACAGATCTACGTGATCGACCGCTGCCTGATTACCTCGGGCGGCATCACCGCTGGCATCGACCTGGCACTGGCGGTGGTGGCCGAAGACCACGGCAAGGCGCTGGCCCTGGAAGTGGCCAAGGTGCTGCTGGTCGCCCGCCATCGCCAGGGTGGGCAGACACCCTACGGGCCACTGCTGGCGGCTGTACCGCGGGATGATTCGCCGATTGCCCGGGTGCAGGCGTATATCGTCGACCATATCGAGCAAGCCTTCACCGTGCAGAAGATGGCCGACCTGGTGGCCATGAGCGGGCGCAACTTCGCCCGCACCTTTCAGCGCGAGGTGGGCATCACGCCGCTGCAATACTTGCAGAACGCACGCATCGACCGCGCGCGCAAGCTACTGGAAGGCACCGACCTGCCGTTGAAGGTAGTGGCTGCGCAGTGCGGGTTTGGCAGTGACCGGCATTTGCGCAAGGTGTTCTGCGAGCGGATTGGCATGACGCCGGCGCAGTATCGGGCGCAGTTTGGTGGCAGTTGAGTATGCAGATTTCCTGTGCCGGCCTCTTCGCGGGTGAACCCGCTCCCACAGGTGTTGCGCAGGCTTGAAGACACCGCTGTACCTGTGGGAGCGGGTTCACCCGCGAAGAGGCCAGCACGACTGTCACCTGATTCAGGACAATGTGTCTTCCTCACAGCAGATTGTCTGGCACTCCCACATTCCCCAGAATTGTCCGCCAAACTGATCTAACGCTGCCCCGGCAGCTCATGGAGTACGAGCCAATGCCACACGAAGGCAGCCTTCTGCAAACCGCGGTGATCTTCCTGCTCGCCGCTGTCCTCGCCGTCCCCCTGGCCAAGCGCCTGCACCTGGGGGCCGTGCTCGGTTACCTGCTCGCCGGCGTGATCATTGGCCCGCAGGCGCTGGGCCTGATCCGCGACACCGAAAGTGTGGCGCACATTTCCGAGCTGGGCGTGGTCCTGTTGCTGTTCATCATCGGCCTCGAGCTGTCGCCCAAGCGCCTGTGGCTGATGCGCAAGTCCGTATTCGGCGTCGGTACCGCCCAGGTGCTGCTGACCGGTGCGCTGATCGGCGCCATCGCCCTGTTCGGCTTCAGCCAGACGCTACCGGCGGCCATCGTGCTCGGTCTGGGCCTGGCGCTGTCGTCCACCGCCCTTGGCCTGCAGAGCCTGGCCGAAAGCAAGCAGCTCAACGCCCCGCACGGCCGCCTGGCGTTCGCCATCCTGCTGTTCCAGGACATCGCCGCCATCCCACTGATCGCATTGGTTCCGCTGCTGGCCGCCAGTGGCCCGGACACCAGCCACGGCGACAGCCTGGAGCATGGCCTGAAGGTGTTCGCCAGCATAGCCGTGGTCATCGTCGGTGGCCGCTACCTGCTGCGCCCGGTGTTCCGCACCGTGGCCCGCACCGGCCTGCCGGAAGTGTCCACCGCCACCGCGCTGCTGGTTGTGATCGGCACAGCCTGGCTGATGGAAGAAGCCGGCATTTCCATGGCCTTGGGTGCCTTCCTCGCCGGCCTGCTGCTGGCCGACTCGGAATACCGCCACGAGCTGGAATCGCAGATCGAACCGTTCAAGGGCCTGCTGCTGGGGCTGTTCTTCATCAGCGTCGGCATGGGCGCCAACCTGCGCCTGCTGCTTGAAATGCCTTTGGTGGTGCTGGGCCTGACCCTGCTGCTGGTGGCCGTGAAGCTGGTACTGCTGATCGGCGTCGGGCGCCTGGCCGGTGGCCTGAACAGCGCCAGCGCCCTGCGCCTGGGCATGGTGCTGGCTGCCGGTGGCGAATTTGCCTTCGTGGTGTTCAAGCTGGGCAAGGACCAAGGCTTGTTCGACACCCAGACCTACGACCTGCTGCTGATGACCATCACCCTGTCGATGGCCATTACCCCGCTGCTGATGATTGGCTGCGCCCACGCCCTCAAGCGCCCGCAACCGGCGCGTGAGGTGCCGGAGCATTACAAGCAGATCCAGGCTGACACGCCACGGGTGGTGATCGTCGGCATGGGCCGCATGGGCCAGATCGTCGCGCGCATCCTGCGGGCACAGAAGATTCCGTTCATTGCCTTGGAAACCTCGGTGGACACCATCGAGATGACCCGCATGTTCGAACAGGTACCCGTGTTCTACGGCGACCCACTGCGCCCCGAGGTGCTGCATGCCGCCAAGGTGGGCGAGGCGGAATACTTCATCATCACCATCGATGACCCGGAAGCTGCCATTCACACGGCTGAACGGGTGAAACGCCTGTACCCGCACCTGAAAGTGCTGGCCCGCGCGCGTAACCGCCAGCATGTGCACAAGTTGGCGGATGTCGGCGCCGAGCCAATTCGCGAGACGTTCTACTCCAGCCTGGAGATGACCCGCCGGGCATTGGTGGGGTTGGGGTTGAGCGACGCGCAGGCGGCGGACCGGATTGCGCGGTTTACCCAGCATGACGAAGAGGTGCTGGTGGCCCAGGGGCAGGTGCGTGATGACCGGGCCAAGGTGATGCAGACGGCCAAGGAGGCCCGGGCGGAGTTGGAGCGGTTGTTTGATTCGGATGCGGATTGAGGGTTTCGAGCGCATTGGCTGTAGAGATGCAGCGCCCTTGCGATCGAGCGCCGCCCGCGCGGCGCTTCGCAGCACAAGGCTGCTCCTACATCTGTTTCGGGCCAGTAACGCCTGTACCTGCGCGCGCGACCGCCTTGTTTGTCCGGCGCGATTAGAGATGGACACCAGGAGGCCGCGCGCTTCTGTCCCAGGAATAATTGGCCCGAAACAGATGTAGGAGCAGCCTTGTGCTGCGAAGCGCCGCGCGGGCGGCGCTCGATCTCATAGGCGCCAGAGGCCTCACGACATACTCTTGGTGGCCGTGACTCAATGCCCCGTCAAGCGAGTAAACAGGCAAAACAGCGCTAACTAAGGATGATCACCGTGAGTGACCTGCCAAAGATCATAAGCAGCCTGCTCGCGGAGGTACTGCCGGGCTGGGCCGAGGCCGGCGCGCTCAAGTCTATAAGCTAGATCGGGTGAAATGGCGGCACTACCATCAAGTACAGCGGCCAATTGCACCTGTGGATAATCAAGGTGCTGGGCTAATCCCGAAACTGTCATTTCAATCGCTGGCAGCACATCGCAGAGCAGCGACTCTCCCGGATGCGGTGGGTTATAGAGGGGCATTTGAAATCTCCTAGATTGGCTCCCCAATGCTCCTCCCTTTCAGCTCTAGACATCAGGTCGCAACGTCTGACCGCATTGTCAGAGCGTTCCTGATCCTTCCCACAACTGGGGCTGCTATGCAGCCCTTCGCGGGCATGCCCGCTCCCACAGGTACTGCACCGCTTGCCAGGCTTGCGCTATTCCTGTGGGAGCGGGCGTGCCCGCGAAGGGCCGCGCAGCGGACCCAGTGCACAAAAATATCAGCAGCATCCTACTTCGTTGCGAGCCATTTCCTACTCAGCCATACCATCTGACGAATTATCCTACGCACCGTGTCGAAGCCCGTCTGATTGTCCGGGGAAAGCCTGCTCTCTAGGCTTGCCGGGTCGCTGTCGGTTCAGCGATCGGGTGTGGAAACCCGGCAGGTAAATCGGAATAGCTGTTGTCATGGCAGCTGCGCGCGGGAGGCCGAATGGCCTGCCGGGGTTCCGATAGCCTGGCTTTCCACCCCGCGTGCAGCCGCCACCCTTCGCGTGGAAACGGATGGTGCCGGCCAACCTCTATCGGAGTTTGGCTATGAAAAAAATTGTCCCCAATCCACCTCTTCCCGACACCAAAGAGCGCGCTTTCAGCCGCTGCGATGCCGGCCATCCACCTTTGTTCACAGTAAACCCGGGCGTCTCTGCCCACGACGCCCTGGTGCATGTCGCCCAGTACCTGCGCGGCGCCTACGACTGTGGCTACAAAGCCCTGGAACACCTGGATGAAACCGGCAAGAGCCTGTTCTGGAGCAACCTGAATGCGCTCGAAATGGCAGAAGGATTGGTTGAGGCATTGCTGGATGGGATTGAGTCGCAGCCCATGAATTGATGTTGTCCTTGCTGGCCTCTTCGCGGGTGAACCCGCTCCCACAAGGATCACCACAGGCGCTGAAACTGTGCAGTACCTGTGGGAGCGGGTTTACCCGCGAAAGGGCCAGCGCAGCAAACAAAAAAGGCCAGCTCCCTACAGAGGAAGCCGGCCTTTTTGCATTCAACTAACGGGCTGTTACTTACCCGCAGTCAGCGCGTTGTAGCTGGTAATCAGGTTGCGATAATCCGGAATGTGGTTGGAGCACAGCGCCGCCAGCCCTTCGATGTCGTTGCGCCAGTCGCGGTGCAGCTCACAGGCCACGCCGAACCAGGTCATCATTTGCGCGCCGGCGCGGCTCATGCGGTCATGGGCAGCATCGCGGGTCATTTCGTTGAAGGTGCCGGAAGCATCGGTTACCACGAACACTTCGAACTCCTCTTCCAGGGCCGACAGCGCCGGGAACGCTACACAGACCTCAGTCACCACGCCGGCAATGATCAGCTGCTTCTTGCCAGTGGCCTTCACCGCCTTGACGAAATCTTCGTTGTCCCAAGCGTTGATCTGGCCCGGGCGGGCGATGTACGGGGCGTCCGGGAACAGGGCTTTCAGCTCTGGTACCAGCGGGCCGTTGGGGCCTTGCTCGAAGCTGGTGGTGAGGATGGTCGGCAGGTTGAAGAACTTGGCCAGGTCGGCCAGGGCCAGCACGTTGTTCTTGAACTTGTCCGGCTCGATGTCACGGACCAGGGACAGCAGGCCAGCCTGGTGGTCGACCAGCAGGACAGCGGCGTCGTCTTTGTTCAGGCGGTTGTAGGTGAATTTGCTCATGGTCTGTGCTCCTAAGGGTTATGAATTTTTCAGCATTCGGGGGTGTTTCGCGTTGATGGGCACAGATTAAAATCATCACCTTTGTGGCGGTAGATAGCAGAATTTGGCTTTAGCGTTCCGTTTTATGAACGATGGATTTGTAGGGGCTGTGCCGGCCTCTTCGCGGGTAAACCCGCTCCCACAGGGATGGCGCCGGGCTTAAGCCCTGTGCAGTACCTGTGGGAGCGGGTTTACCCGCGAAAGGGCCGGCACAGGCAACCAAGTACCTGGAGACCGATCATTGGAAGACCTCAACTCCCTCTACTACTTCACCCAGGTAGTCGAACACGGCGGCTTCGCCCCGGCTGGCCGGGCGCTGGACATGCCCAAGTCGAAGCTAAGCCGGCGCATCGCCGATCTCGAAGACCGCCTGGGCGTGCGCCTGCTGCACCGCACCAGCCGCCATTGTTCGCTCACCGAGATCGGCCAGGCCTACTACAACCGCTGCCTGGCCATGCGCGTGGAGGCCGAGGGCGCGGCGGAGATCATCGAGCGCAACCGCAGCGAACCGCGCGGTCTGGTGCGTATCAGTTGCCCGACCACCCTGCTCAATTCCTGGGTCGGGCCGATGCTGACCCGCTACATGCTCAAGTACCCGCAGGTGGAGCTGTTCATCGAGAGCACCAACCGCCGCGTCGACCTGCTGCACGAGGGCTTCGATATTGCCCTGCGGGTGCGCTTTCCGCCGCTGGAGAACACCGACATGGTGATGAAGGTACTGAGCAACAGTACCCAGTGCCTGGTCGGCCAGCCGCAGTACCTGGAGCAGTTGCCCAAGGGCTTCGACCCGCAGCTGCTCGGCACGCTGCCGAGCCTGCATTGGGGCAGCGCCCAGCGTGAGTACCAATGGGAGCTGTTCCAGGGTGAGGACAGCAGCCACAGCATCGTCATCCCGCACACACCGCGCATGGTGACGGACGACCTGTTCGCCCTGCGCCATTTCGTGGTGGCCGGGGTGGGTATTGCGCACCTGCCGCGGGTGGCGGTGCGTGAAGACCTGGCGGCGGGGCGGCTGGTGGAGTTGTTGCCGGAATGGCACCCGCGTTGCGGCATCGTGCATGCGATCTTCCCGTCGCGGCGGGGGTTGCTGCCGTCGGTGCGGGCGCTGATCGACCATCTGGCCGAGGAGTTTGCCATCAGCGACATGGCTTGAGTTCTGGGTTGGCTGTACCGGCCTCTTCGCGGGCTCGCCCGCTCCCACAGGTTCACCACAGGCTCTGAACCCTGTGCAAAACCTGTAGGAGCGGGCTCGCCCGCGAAGAGGCCGGCACAGGCAAAACCAGCCAGAGCACACACATACAAGACCCCTGGCCTATCCTTCATCCACATTCCCGGATCATCCCTCCCGGAGCCCTCATGATCCGCGCCACTCACGGACCAGGCCGCGCCCTGCTCGCCACCCTAGCCCTGTGCCCGGCGCTCAGCCAGGCCGAAGAGCCCGGCTGGTCGCTGCTCAGCCGCAACTACTTCCTACACAGCGACTTCCGCTCGCCCTCCGGCAGTGGCCAGAACTACCGCCAGGAATGGGCCCAGGGCTTCATTGGCGAAATCCGCTCCGGCTTCACCGAGGGCACGCTCGGCGTCGGCATCGATGCCCATGGTTTTCTCGGCCTCAAGCTGGACGGCGGCCGCGGCCATGCCGGCACCGGCCTGCTGCCGCGCGACAGCGATGGCCGCGCCGAGTCCGACTACTCCAGCGCCGGCGCCGCACTCAAGCTGCGGATGGGCAACACCCAACTGCGCTACGGCGAAATGACCGTGGAAACCCCGGTGTTCGACACCAGCGACAAACGCCTGCACCCGGAGTACGCCACCGGCTGGTTCCTGGACAACACCGACCTGCCCGACTGGCGCCTGCAGGCCGGGCACTTCACCGCCTTCAACAACCAGGACAACAGCTCCAGCCATGATGACTTCAGCGGCTACGGCGCTATCACCGACAACCGTGCCATCAGCCTGGCCGGCGCCGCGTTCGCACTTGACGGGCCATTTGGTGGCGCACTGTACGCAGGCCAACTGGAGGACACCTGGCGCCAGGCCTACCTCAACCTGAACCTGGCCGAGGGCAACTGGCGCCTGGACGGCAACCTGTACAAGACCCGCGACACCGGCAATGCCAGTGCCGGGGCAATCCACACCCTCGCCTACAGCCTGCTGGCCAGGTACAGCTTTGGCGCCCAGGCGCTGAGCCTGGCCTACCAGAAGGTCGAGGGCGATACCCCGTTCGACTTCGTCGGCGGCGACTCCATCTACCTGGCCAACTCGATCAAGTACGCCGACTTCAATGGCCCCGGCGAGCGCTCGTGGCAACTGCGCTACGACCTCGACTTCGCCACCCTCGGCGCCCCCGGCCTGAGCCTGATGGGCCGCTACGTCAGCGGCCGTGGCATCGACGGCAGCCATGCCCCGGCAGGCGGCGCCTATGTGGGCCAGTACGGCGACGGCGGCAACCATTGGGAGCGCGACATCGACCTGAAATACGTGGTGCAGTCGGGCGCCGCCAAGGACCTGAGCCTGTCGTTTTCCCACGTCAGCCACCGCGCCAACCAGGCACAGGCCGGCGATGACATCGACCGGATCTACCTGATCATCGAATACCCACTCAAAGGCAGCTTCTGACATGAGCACGACCCCTTCAGGCGCCTGGAGCCCATTGCGCAACGCCACCTTCCGCATGCTGTGGATCGCCACCATCGCTTCCAACATCGGCACCTGGATGCACGAGGTGGGCGCCGGCTGGCTGATGACCACACTGTCGGCCAGCCCGTTGCATGTGGCCCTGATCCAGGTAGCCGGCTCGCTACCGATGTTCTTCCTCGCCCTGCCGGCCGGCGCGGCGGCGGATATTGTCGACAAGCGCCGCTACCTGTTGCTGGTGCAACTGTGGATGTCTTCGGTGGCCGTGGTGCTGGCGGCCCTGACCCTGCTCGGGCTGATGAACGTCACCCTGCTGCTGGTGCTTACCCTGGCGCTGGGCATCGGCACGGCACTGATGATGCCGGCCTGGAGCGCGCTGACACCGGAGCTGGTGGGCAAGGACGACCTGGCCAACGCGGTGGCGCTTTCCAGTGTCGGTATCAATGTGTCGCGCGCCATCGGCCCGGCTTTGGCGGGCGTGGTGGTGAGCATGGTCGGCCCGTGGCTGACCTTCGCCCTGAATGCCATCTCGTTCGCCGGGGTGATTCTGGTGCTGTTCCTGTGGAAGCGCGAGGTGAAGGAGCCGCTGCTGCCGGCCGAGCGCTTCGTCGGCGCCATGCGCACCGGGCTGCGTTTCGCGCGCAGTGCCAAGCCCTTGCAGGCGGTGATATTGCGCGCCTTGGCATTCTTTTTCTGCGCCAGCGCCGGCACCTCGCTGCTGCCGTTGATCGTGCGTGGCGAGATGCAGGGCACCGCCGCCGATTTCGGCCTGCTGCTGGCGGCCATCGGCATTGGCGCGGTGGCCGGCGCCACCTTGCTGCCACGCCTGCGCGAACGCATCAGCCGCGACCGCCTGGTGCTGCTGGCCAGCCTGCTGTATGCCCTGTTCCTGCTGGCCCTGGCGCTGGTGCGCAACTTCTATGTGCTGCTGCCGGCAATGCTGCTCAGCGGCGCGGCGTGGATTGCCGTGCTGTCCAACCTGCAGGTGGCGGCGCAGACCTCGGTGCCGGCCTGGGTGCGGGCGCGGGCGCTGTCGGTGTACATCCTGATCTTCTTTGGTGCCATGGCCAGTGGCGGGTTGCTATGGGGCACGCTGGCCAGCCATGCAACGATCACCTTGAGCCTGCTGCTGGCCGCAGGAGGCTTGGCACTGGGCACGCTGCTGACCTGCAAGGTGACGCTGCCGGAAACCGCAGCCGAGGAGCTGACGCCGTCACTGCATTGGCCGGTGCCACTGCTGAGCGACGACATGGACAAGGAAAGCGGGCCGGTGATGGTCACCGTGGAATACCACATCGACCCGGCCAAGGCCGAGGCGTTCCAGCAGGCAGCGCGGGAGCTGGAGGCGATGCGCAAGCGCAATGGCGCGTTGTCGTGGGGGTTGATGCGCGACAGTGCGGACCCGGCGTTGTGGCTGGAGTTCTTCTTCGAGGAATCGTGGCTGGAGCATTTGAGGCATCACCACCGGGTTACCCGGGGTGAGCTGAAGATCGAGGCCAGGGTGCGGATGCTGCAGACCGATGGGGTGAAAGTGAAGATTCGGCATCTGTTGGCTGGAGCTGAGCACAAGGCTCACCATTGATGCTGGCCTCTCCGGCCCTATCGCCGGCAAGCCAGCTCCCACAAGGTCTCCACAGGTCCTGAGGGCTGTGCAGTACCTGTGGGAGCTGGCTTGCCGGCGATAGGGCCAGCACAGAAGGAACAAAAAAGGGGGCCAATAACTGGCCCCCTTTTTCACATCAGCTCAGCTTAGAAAGCAAAGCACGAACAACCCAACGCCCCCCAGAAGCCCTGGAAGTCATTCACCGGCACACTCGAATGCCGTGCCTTCTCATGGCTGTGCGCATGCACCCCGCAAGGCCCGACACACTGGTGCGCCACCGCTGCCAGCGACGGCGTGCCCACGCGCCAGTGGCCCGGCACCTTGGTCACCGGCGACCACTCCGGCAGCACCGGCACCTGGGGCGGGCCGAGCTTGTCGAATTCCGCCGCGCCATACACCACCTTGCCGTCGACCACGGTCAGCACCGACTCGATGCCCTTGATCGCCTCTTCATCGACACTGAAGAAGTCCAGCGACAGCGCCGCCAGGTCGGCCAGCTGGCCCACCTTGATCTGGCCTTTCTTGCCCTGCTCGCTGGAGAACCAGGCGCTGCCCTGGGTGAACAGCTGCAGCGCGGTGTCACGGCTGAGGCCTTCCGGGTACAGCTCCATGCCACCGACGGTCTTGCCGCTGACCAGCCAGTACAGCGAGGTCCACGGGTTGTAGCTGGACACGCGAGTGGCGTCGGTACCGGCGCCCACCGGCACGCCCATGTCGAGCATGCGCTTGATCGGCGGGGTCTGCTCGGCAGCCTTGGCGCCGTAGCGGTCGACGAAATACTCACCCTGGAAGGCCATGCGATCCTGGATGGCGATACCGCCGCCCAGCGCACGCACACGCTCGATGTTCTGCGGGGTGATGGTTTCGGCGTGGTCGAAGAACCACGGCAGGCCATTGAACGGAATGTCCCGGTTGACCTTCTCGAACACGTCGAGCATGCGCGTGATCGATTCGTTGTAGGTGGCATGCAGGCGGAACGGCCAGCGCTGCTCGACCAGGTGGCGCACCACCGGCTCCAGTTCTTGTTCCATGGTTTGCGGCAGGTCCGGGCGCGGTTCGAGGAAGTCCTCGAAGTCGGCGGCGGAGAAAACCAGCATTTCGCCGGCGCCATTGTGGCGCAGGAAGTCGGTACCGCTGTGCAGCTTCACGCTGGACGTCCACTTGCGGAAGTCGTCCAGCTCTTCCTTGGGCTTCTGGGTGAACAGGTTGTAGGCAATGCGCACGGTCAGCTGGTTGTTGTCGGCCAGCTCCTGGATCACCTGATAGTCGTCCGGGTAGTTCTGGTAGCCACCACCGGCATCGATGGCGCTGGTCAGGCCCAGGCGGTTGAGCTCGCGCATGAACTGGCGGGTGGAGTTGACCTGGTATTCCAGCGGCAGCTTCGGCCCCTTGGCCAGGGTGGCGTAGAGGATCATCGCGTTGGGGCGGGCGATGAGCATGCCGGTCGGGTTGCCGAACTTGTCACGCTGGATCTCGCCGCCCGGCGGGTTGGGCGTGTCCTTGGTGTAGCCGACGGCCTTGAGCGCGGCGCGGTTGAGCAGTGCGCGGTCATACAGGTGCAGCAGGAATACCGGGGTGTCAGGTGCGGCCTGGTTGATTTCCTCCAGGGTGGGCATGCGCTTTTCGGCGAACTGGAACTCGTTCCAGCCACCGACCACGCGCACCCACTGCGGGGTTGGCGTGCGCGCAGCCTGGTCCTTGAGCATGCGCAGGGCATCGGCCACCGAAGGCACGCCTTCCCAGCGCAGTTCCAGGTTGTAGTTCAGGCCACCACGGATCAGGTGCAGGTGCGAGTCGTTCAGGCCGGGGATGACCGTGCGCTGCTTGAGGTCGATGATCTGCGTGGTGGCGCCCTTGTGGGCCATGGCTTCGGCGTCGTTGCCCACTGCGATGAAACGGCCATCCTTGATGGCGACAGCGGTCGCGGTGGGCTTTTCACGATCAACGGTGTGCAGTTTGCCGTTGAACAGAATCAGATCGGCGGTCATGGAACCTCCTTGGGTGGATGCGTGAGCGGAACCGGCGGAACCGGTAAAAGGCAATGCGGACCAGAGCGCGCCGGCGGCACCGAGCACGGTACTGGTGGCGAGGAACTGGCGACGGGTCTTGTCGTTGCGGTCCTGGGACATGGTGTTCTCCGTCTGGGTGCGGCAGCGGGCAGGCGCAACTGCGGAGCATGCCGGTTGGTGTGGGGGCAAGGCTTGGATGGATGTGCGGTGGGTGGTTGAAGGTTAGCCCTGTTCAGCATTTGTGCTGCCTGGGCTGGCCTCTTCGCGGGCACGCCCGCTCCCACAGGGGATACCACAGTCTTCAAGGCCGGTGGTGTCCCTGTGGGAGCGGGCGCGCCCGCGAATGCCCCAGCACAGTTACTTCTGAAGGAACGCCAGCAAGTCTTGGTTGAGTTGCTGTGCATGAGTCACCGCAAACCCGTGCGGCGCCCCCGCGTACACCTTCAGCTCAGCCCCGCGAATCAGCTCCGCCGCCTGCTTGCCGGTGCTCTCGAACGGTACGATCTGGTCGTCGTCACCGTGGATCACCAGGGTTGGCACATCGATCTTGGCCATATCCGGGCGGAAGTCGGTTTCGGAGAACGCGGTCACGCAATCCAGGGTGCCCTTGATCGATGCCATCAGCGCAATGTTCAGGGTCTGGGTCTGCACACCCTGGGACACCTGCTGCCCATGGTTGATGCCATAGAACGGCGCGGCGAAATCGGCGATGAACTGCGCCCGGTCGGCACGCAGGCCGGCGCGGATACCCCCGAACACCGACAGGTCGACACCTTCAGGGTTGTCGTCACGCTTGCCGAACACCGGCGTCACCGCGCCCAGCAGCACCAGCCCGGCCACCCGCTCGCTGCCGTGGCGGGCGATGTAGCGGCTGACGTCGCCGCCACCCATCGAGAAGCCCACCAAGGTCACGTCGCGCAGGTCGAGGTGTTCGATCAGCTGGGCGATATCATCGGCGAAGGTGTCGTAGTCGTAGCCGTTCCATGGCTGGCTCGAACGGCCGAAACCACGGCGGTCGAAGGCGATGGCGCGGTAGCCGCGGCTGGCCAGGAATTCCATCTGCGAATCCCACATGTCGGCATCCAGTGGCCAGCCGTGGCTGAACAGCACAGGTTTGCCGCTACCCCAGTCCTTGAAGTAGATCGAAGTGCCATCGCGGGTAACGAACGTGCTCATGTCGGTATCTCCTTGAAAATGTCGAGGTAAAGGCCTGGCTCAGCCACGCAGCCAGTTGGCGCAGCGGCGGGTTACCCAAGGCATGATGTAGAACACCACGGGCAGGATGACGAACAGGTTGACGATCAGGTTGCTGGTGATCGCGCCACCCAGCTGCGGGAAGCGTGCGAACAGCGGCGCCAGCAGTTGTGGAATGATCATGGTCATCGGGCAGATCACCAGGTAGGTCAGCAGCGCCTGCTTCCAGCGCGGCGGTTGCGCTGCGTTGGTGCTCGGCGGGGTGAACCAGAATTCCGGGTCGTCGTGCACCTGGGTGTGGTCACCGCCTTCGAGCAGCGGCAGTACTTCGCTGACCAGTGTCTGGCGCTCGGCCGAGTTGACCCAGGCTTGCAGCAGGCTGGCATCGGCGAAGCGCACCACGGTGGTGAAATGCAGCCCGCCGTCGTCAGGGCGGATGACGTTGACGTCCAGGTGCCCCGGCTGGCGGCGCGCAGTGCTGACCGTGCGCTTGAGCCATGCTTCATAGGCCTCCAGCGAAGCGGCGCGAACCTTGTGCTGGATGACCAGGGTCACGACGTTGCGGTTGTCTTGGGGTGCGGTGTTCATCGGCGTTCCTTGGGATGAGCTTGCCCGCATCCACTGTGCAACGGCGGACGGGCGCTGGATTGGACAGGTGTGCTGCCTTGGCGGGCACCGGCTGGCGGTGCCCGTGCATGTGGAGAAGATTAAAACCATGACATTTTTGGCGGTAGATAGCGGTTTTTGGATCTAGCGTTCTGTTTTGTGAACGATGGATTGGTGTTGGATTTGCCGGCCTCTTCGCGGGCTTGCCCGCTCCCACAGGGATCGCGTATCCATCAACTCATGCACAACTTCTGTGGGAGCGGGCAAGCCCGCGAAGAGGCCGGCACAGGCTGCCATTGCCTGCCCGGCCAACCTGCTCTATTACTACCCACAGCCCTCCCCTCACCCGAGACCACCATGCTGGCGTTCATCCAGTCATACCCGTTGTTGCTCGGCACCGCCCTGATCCTGCTCGACCTCGTGCTCTGGCAACTGATCCCTCTCCAGCACCGGGCCTGGCGCATCGGCGCGCGGCTGGTGCTGTTCCTGCTGTTCAGCTCGGTACTGGTGGCTGCCGGCATGAGCCCGATGCAACCACCACCCTGGCCCGATGATGTCTCGCGCAACCTGATCGCCACGGTACTGGCGATCGGCTGGTGGCTGTTCGGCGCACGCACGGTGACGGTGGTGTTCGGCCTGTTGCTGGTGGCCCGCGGCAGCCATGGCGGGCGTTTGCTGCAGGATGTGCTGGGGGCGCTGATCTTCCTGGCTGCCGTGGTCGCTGCCGCAGGCTATGTGTTGCAGTTGCCGGTCAAGGGCCTGCTGGCCACGTCGGGGGTAATGGCCATCGTCATCGGCCTGGCGCTGCAGAGCACACTGGCCGACGTGTTCAGTGGGATCATCCTGAACACCACACGGCCGTATCAGATTGGCGACTCGATCTCCATCGACAGCACCGAAGGCAAGGTGCTGGAAATCGACTGGCGTGCCACCCGCCTGCTCACCAGCACCGGAAGCCTGGCGGTAATCCCCAACTCGGTGGCGGCCAAGGCCCGGCTGCTCAACCACAGCCGCCCTGCCGATGTGCACGGGGTGTCGATCAGCGTGGTGGTGCCGGCCAAGGTGCGGCCCAAGCGGGTGTTCGATGCGCTGGAAAAGGCCTTGCAAGGCGTCAGTGCCATTCTTGCAACACCAGGACCAAAGGTGACGGTGAAAGCCTCGACGCTGGAATCAGTGGAGTACGAAGCCAGTGGCTTCGTGGCCGACGCGGGCGCCAAGGGCGACGCGCGCAACCAGCTGTTCGACCTGGCCCACCGGCACCTGGAGGCCAGCGGGGTGATGTGGAACACCGACCTGGCCATGCCACCACGCAGCCGCCAGCGCGAGGTGCTGGACGAGGTGCGGGTGTTCCGCTCGCTGAGCGCGGAAGAGCGCGATGCGTTGAGCCAGCGCATGACGGCGGTGGAATACCTGGCCGACCAGGTAATCCTGGGCGTGGGCGAGCATTCCGATCATTTGCTGGTGATTGGCAGCGGGGTGGTTTCGGCGTCGATCCGCGATGGCGACAAGCTTGTCGAGGCCGGGCGCATGGGGCCGGGCGAGGTGCTGGGGATCGAAGGAATCATCGACGAAGAGGACTCGCTGGCCGAGTTCCGCACGCTGACCGGTTGCGTGCTGTATCGGATCGACAAGGAACAGGTGAAGAGCTGCCTGGTGCAACGCGGCGATGTGCAGACGGCGTTGAGCAAGTTGCAACGGTTTCGGCGGCAGAGCCGGGAGTCGTTGTTGCTGCAGAAGCCGGTTTCGATCAAGAAGGGCGGCTTTCTCAGCTGGTTGCACAAGTAAGCCTGTGCCGGCCTCTTCGCGGGCGCGCCCGCTCCCACATGTCCACCACAGCACTCACTGTGGGAGCGGGCATGCCCGCGAAGAGGCCTGTATTTACAACACAACTCTCAAGCATTGCCCCGCGTGGTACAGCGAGAACCCGGACTCGTAGAACGCAGTCCGCAGCGAGGGCGCACTCACGCCCTTCATCGGCGAAAACGGAATCGGCAGGCTGCCCGCCTCCCCCTTCAGCAGGAACTCGGCAAACGCCCGGCCAATCACGGTCCCGGTGGTATTGCCCCGCCCGTTGTAGCCGGTCACCGCCACCAGCCCCGGCGCCGGTTCGAACAGGCGCATCAGGTGGTCTGGGGTGAAGTCGATGCAGCCGGTCCAGTGCATTTCCCACTCGACCTTGCCCAGCTCCGGGTAATAGTGGCTCTGGATGCGGTCGGCCCAGCTGCGCACGAACCAGGCCGGCTTGTTGTCGACCCGGCCCAGGCTGCCGAGCAGCAGGCGGCCCTGGTCGTCGCGACGGATGCTGCTGAGCACGGTGCGGGTGTCCCACGAGCCTTGGCCATGTGGCAGCACCTTGTCGGCTGCAGCACCCTGCAACGGCTTGGATGCCACCTGGTAGTAGTAGCCGCGGAAAAACTGCTTCTGCAGGTTGCTCCAGTCGCCTTCGGTGTAGGCGCCGGTGGAAATCACCACCTTGTCGGCGCGCACCGAACCACGTGCGGTCTTCACCCGCCAGGCATCGCCGTCACGCTCCAGGCCTTCGACCGAAGACTGCTGGAACAGCTTGCCACCCAGGCGTGCCACCGCTGCGGCCAGGCCCTGGGTGTAGCCCATGGGGTTGATGGTGCCGGCGCGGCGGTCGAGCAGCGCGGCGGAAATCTTGTCGGTGCCGCAGTATTCCTGGCATTGGGCGCCGGTCAGCAGCTCCACATCGGCACCCCGGCGGCGCCATTGTTCGTGGCGGGCCTCGAGGTCGGCGATACCGGTGGCGTTGTGCGCCATGTGCAGCGTGCCTTTGTGCTGGGCCTGGCAGTCGATGCCAAGGCGTTCGATCATGGCGAACACTTCGGCCGGGGCTTCGCCGAGCACCTTGTTCAGGCGGCTGCCCTGCTGCAGGCCAAGGGTGGCCTCGACATCGTCGGGGCGGATCCAGGTGCCGGCGTTGACCAGGCCGACGTTGCGCCCGGAGCCACCGTGACCGATCTTCCAGGCCTCCAGCAGGATCACCGACTTGCCCTGTTCGAGCAGGTGGATGGCCGCCGACAGGCCGGTAATGCCGCCACCGATCACGCAGACATCGGCCTTGTGCTCACCGGCCAGGGCCTGGGCGGCGACGGTCGGTTTGCTGACGAATTCCCACAAGCATTCTTGACGCAGTTCGGACATGGCCCGGCTCCAGCAATTTGTTCTTGTTTGGGGCCGCGTTAGGGCCCATTCGCGGGCAAGCCCGCTCCCACAGGAGGTACACAGGTTTCGAAATCTGTGGGGTACCTGTGGGAGCGGGCTTGCCCGCGAACCGGGGGCTGAGCCCCCGGCCATGCAGCATCAACCCATCAGTCGAACACGATACCCTGCGCCAACGGCAGTTCGCGCGAGTAGTTCACGGTGTTGGTCTGGCGACGCATGTAGCCTTTCCAGGCATCCGAACCGGACTCACGGCCACCGCCAGTCTCCTTCTCGCCACCGAACGCACCGCCGATCTCGGCGCCGCTGGTGCCGATGTTGACGTTGGCGATGCCGCAGTCGCTGCCCGAGGCGCTCTGGAAGCGTTCGGCCTCACGGATGTCGGTGGTGAAGATGCACGACGACAGGCCTTGTGGCACTTCGTTGTTCAGGCGCAGGGCCTCTTCGAAGTCGTCGTAGGCCAGCACGTACAGGATCGGGGCGAAGGTTTCGTGGCGCACCACGTCGCTCTGCGCCGGCATTTCGGCGATGGCAGGCGATACGTAGTAGGCGTTCGGGTACTGGTCGGCCAGCTGACGCTCACCACCAAATACCTGGCCACCTTCGTCGCGGGCCTTGGCCAGCGCGCCCTGCATGGCGTCGAACGACTGCTTGTCGATCAGCGGGCCCACCAGGTTGTCCTTGCGTGGGTCACCGATGCGCACCTTGCCGTAGGCGGCTTTGACGCGGGCAACCACTTCGTCCTTGATCGAACGGTGCACGATCAGGCGGCGCAGGGTGGTGCAACGCTGGCCGGCGGTGCCGACTGCGGAGAACAGGATGCCACGCACGGCCAGGTCGAGGTCGGCGCTCGGGGCCAGGATCATGGCGTTGTTGCCGCCCAGTTCGAGGATGCTGCGGCCGAAGCGGGCAGCCACACGTGGGCCGACTTCGCGCCCCATGCGGGTGCTGCCGGTGGCGCTGACCAGCGGTACGCGCGGGTCGTCGACCATGGCTTCGCCGGCTTCACGGCCGCCGATCACCAGTTGTGCCAGGCCAGCCGGGGCATCACCGAAGGCTTTCAGGGCTTTTTCGAACAGCGCCTGACAGGCCAGGGCGGTCAGCGGGGTCTTCTCGGACGGTTTCCATACCACCGAGTTACCGGCGACCAGGGCCAGGGCGGTGTTCCAGGCCCAGACTGCGACCGGGAAGTTGAAGGCGCTGATCACGCCGACCACGCCCAGCGGGTGCCAGGTTTCACGCATGTGGTGGCCAGGGCGCTCGGAAGCGATGGTCAGGCCGTACAGCTGGCGCGACAGGCCAACGGCGAAGTCGCAGATGTCGATCATTTCCTGCACTTCGCCCAGGCCTTCCTGGGTGATCTTGCCGGCTTCGATCGAAACCAGCTCGCCGAGGTCGGCCTTGTGCTCACGCAGCACTTCGCCGAACAGGCGCACCAGCTCGCCACGGCGCGGGGCCGGCACGCTGCGCCAGGCTTCGAAGGCGCTCTGGGCCTGATCGATGCGGGCGATGGTCTCGGCCTTGCCGAGCAGTTTCACCGAGGCGATCTGGCTGCCGTCGATCGGCGTGTGAACAGGGTAGTCGCCCTGGGTGTAAGCCTCGGCAGCAACGCCAAGGCGCTCGAGCAGTCCAGCAACCATTTGTGCATCTCCTACATCGGGTGATGGGGTGGAAAAATGATGTGGATCAGTATTAATCCGATCACACCGGTGCAACAAACGACCTTTATTCCGCATATCATTCCGTCAGGTAATGATTTGAGCCGCAGAGACCGCTATGTCCAAACGCCTGGTGCCCTCCATGACCGCCCTGCAGTGCTTCGAAGCTGCAGCCCGCCATTTGAGCTTTACCCGTGCCGCCGAAGAGCTGCACCTGACCCAGAGCGCGGTCAGCAAGCAGGTGGCGCAGCTTGAAGACATGCTGCGCCACCACCTGTTCCTGCGTATCCGTCGCCGCCTGCAGCTGACGCCGGCGGGCAGCCTGTACCTGGCCGAGGTCAACAAGATCCTCACCCAGGTGGATATGTCCAGCCGCTACGTGCTCACCTACGGCGAGCAGACCGAGATATTGAAGGTAGCCACTCAGCCGAGTTTTGGCGTGCGCTGGTTGATCCCGCACCTAAAGGGCTTTGGCAAGCGCCACAGCAACATCCACCTGGACATCCGCAACGAGATGGAACCGTTCGCCCTGCTGCAGGGCTCGGCGGACGTGGTGTTCTTCTATGGCCAGGGCACCTGGCCGGGGGCCACCTGCGTGGAGCTGTTCGGTGAGGAGGTGGTGCCGGTGTGCGCGCCGGAGTTGCTGGCCGGGCGAGAACTGAACGATGCCGGGGAGCTGGCCGAACTGGTGCTGCTGCAGAGCACGTCGCGGCCAGAAGCCTGGCACGAGTGGTTCCTGGAATTGGGTTTGCAGAGCGTCAGCGCCTACCACGGGCCGCGCTTCGATACCTTCTACATGGCCTTGAGCGCGGCGCAGGCCGGGTGCGGGGTGGCGTTGGTGCCGCGCTACCTGGCGGCGAAGGAGCTGGCCGAGGGGAGTTTGGTGGTGCCGTGGAACCATGCGATGCGCAGTGCCGGGGCGCATTACCTGGCGTATGCCGAGCATGCGGCGGAGGTGCCCAAGGTAAGGGCATTGGTGGAATGGATTCGTGAGCAGTTATCGGCTTGAGGGCCTCTTCGCGGGCACGCCCGCTCCCACAAGGTACTTCATAAGGTTCAGACTGCGCACCCTGTGGGAGCGGGCGTGCCCGCGAAAGGGCCCTTGAGGTCGATCAAAAAAGGAATGACACACTCACTTTTTTTCGCTTGTGAGCAAAGTGCATTCCCAGCTTTCATGTAAGCGTCCGAACCCAACCAGGAAGCTAGCGATGCCCGCCCACGATTTCGTCAGCCCCGACAGCATCCGCGCGCAGTTCTCTGCCGCCATGTCGCTCATGTACAAACAGGAAGTGCCCCTGTACGGCACGCTGCTGGAGCTGGTGAGCGAAATCAACCAGCAGGTCATGGCCCAGCAACCCGAGGTTGCCGAGGCCCTGCGCTGGACCGGCGAAATCGAGCGCCTGGATCAGGAGCGCCACGGCGCCATCCGTGTCGGCACCGCCGCAGAGCTGGCCACCATCGCCCGACTGTTCGCGGTCATGGGCATGCAGCCGGTCGGCTACTACGACCTCAGTTCCGCTGGCGTGCCGGTGCATTCCACCGCCTTCCGCGCGGTGCACGAGCAGTCGCTGCACGTCAGCCCGTTCCGCGTGTTCACCTCGCTGCTGCGCCTGGAACTGATCGACAACCCGCAACTGCGCGAGCTGGCAGAGAGCATCCTGGCCAAGCGCCAGATCTTCACCACCCGCGCCCTCGAACTGATCGCCCAATGCGAGCGCGATGGTGGCCTGAACGCCGCCGATGCCGAAGCGTTCGTGCAGGAAGCGCTGCACACCTTCCGCTGGCACCATGACGCCACCGTCACTGCCGAGCAGTACCAGCAGTTGCACGACCAGCACCGCCTGATCGCCGATGTGGTGGCCTTCAAGGGCCCGCACATCAACCACCTGACCCCGCGCACCCTGGACATCGATGCAATCCAGCTTGGCATGCCGGCCAAGGGCATCCCGCCAAAGGCCGTGGTCGAAGGCCCGCCCACCCGCCGCCACCCGATCCTGTTGCGCCAGACCAGCTTCAAGGCCCTGCAGGAAAAGGTCGCGTTCAGCGATCAGCAGGGCAGCGAAGGCAGCCATACCGCGCGCTTCGGCGAAATCGAGCAACGCGGCGCGGCGCTGACGCCGAAAGGTCGCCAGCTGTACGACAAGCTGCTCGATGCCACCCGCGCCGCCCTGGGTGGCGCCCCGGCCGAGGCCAATGCCGAACGCTACATGGCGTTGCTGAAGGACACCTTTACCGAGTTCCCGGATGACCTGGCACAGATGCGTGAACAAGGGCTGGCCTACTTCCGCTACTTCGCCACCGAGAAAGGCCTGGCTGCGCGCGACCAGGACGGCCGCCCGACCACACTGGAAGGGCTGATCGAGGCTGGCCATGTGCACTTCGAGGCGTTGGTGTACGAGGACTTCCTGCCGGTGAGCGCGGCGGGGATCTTCCAGTCCAACCTGGGTGACGATGCGCAGGCCGAGTACGGCAGCAACGCCAACCGCGACGCGTTCGAAGCGGCGCTGGGGCTGCAGGTGCAGGATGAGCTGGCGCTGTATGCGCAGAGCGAGCGTCGGTCGCTGCAGGCGTGTGCACAGGCGTTGAACCTGGGCTCGATGTAAGGCATCGCGGCCTCTTCGCGGGCTCGCCCGCTCCCACAAGTACAGCGCAGGCTTCAAGGCATGCGATAACCCTGTGGGAGCGGGCAAGCCCGCGAAGAGGCCGGTACAGGCGATCAAAGGGCCGGCAGGATCTGCACATCCGGCAAATCCATCGCCGCCACCTCCTCTTCCAGAAACGCGCTCAAACGCCGCAACCGCTCGCCCCCTGGCCGAGTGCGCGGCCACACCAGGTAATAATCCATCCCGCTGGGCACCGCCGTCGGCCAAGGCAGGCTCAAGCGCCCCTGCGCGACATCCTCGGCCACCATCAGCAAATCACCCATGGAAATGCCATAGCCACGCGCCGCGGCAATCATGCCCAGCTCCAGGGTGTCGAACACCTGCCCGCCCTTGAGCGAAACCTTGTCACTCAGCCCCATGCGCTCCAACCATTCCCGCCAGTCGCGCTTGTCCACCGTGGGGTGCAGCAGCTCGATGCAGGCCAGCCGACGCTCGTCCCAAGGTTCTTCGTCGAGCAGGTCTGGCGCACCCACGGGGATCAGCAGCTCCGGGAACAACCTGCGCACTTCCCATTCCGGCGGGAACACCCCGTCGCTGAGCAACACCGCGCAATCGAACGGTTCCTGGTTGAAGTCCACATGGTCGACATCCATCCAGGCGCTGGTCAGCTGCACTTCGTTGCCAGGCTGCAAGTGGCGAAAGCGGCTAAGGCGCGCCAGCAACCAGCGCATGGTCAGGGTCGAGGGGGCCTTCATGCGCAGGATGTCATCCTCACCGCGCAAGGTATCGCAAGCCCGTTCCAGCGCGGCAAAGCCTTCACGCACACCGGGCAGCAACACCCGCGCCGCTTCGGTCAGTTGCAGGCTGCGGCCGCTGCGCACGAACAGGCGACAGGCAAAATGCTCCTCCAGCGTGCGGATATGCCGGCTGACCGCGCTCTGGGTAATCGACAGCTCTTCGCCGGCACGGGTGAAGGAGCTTAGCCGCGCGGCGGCTTCGAATGCGCGCAGGGCATACAGCGGGGGGAGCTGACGGGACATGAGGCACCTGCCATACGGGGCTGTGATATGAATCACCGGGAAGCATATATACATGAGTCAGACTCATGCCAATGATCGCTTTTATCCTTTTGTACAAAGTTGACCAAAGCCTCAGAATCGCCCTTCGTTGATCACCCCAGGAAAAGGACTGCCCCCATGCATGTCGCGCCCACCACAGAACTCAAGGCTTTGCTGCGCCTGGCCGGGCCGCTGATCGCCTCGCAGTTGGCGCACATGCTGATGGTGCTGACCGATACCCTGATGATGGCCCGCATCAGCCCTCAAGCCCTGGCTGGCGGCGGCCTGGGCGCGGCGAGCTACTCGTTCGTGTCGATCTTCTGCCTTGGCGTGATCGCTGCGGTCGGTACCCTGGTGGCCATTCGCAAGGGCGCCAACGACATCGAGGGCGCCACCCGCCTGGCGCAAGGTGGCCTGTGGCTGGCCTGGGGCCTGGCGCTGTTCGCTGCGCTGGTGCTGTGGAACCTTGAGCCGGTACTGCTGCTGTTCGGGCAAAAGCCCGAGAACGTTGCCTCGGCCGCCGAATTCCTCACCCTGCTGCCACTGGCCCTGCCCGGCTACCTGACCTTCATGGCCTTGCGCGGCTTCACCAGCGCGCTGGGCCGGTCGACCCCGGTGATGGTCATCAGCCTGGTCGGCACGGTACTCAACTACCTGTTCAACCTGGCGCTGATCGAAGGCATGTTCGGCCTGCCCAAGCTGGGCCTGATGGGCATCGGCCTGGTCACCGCGGTGGTGTCGATGGGCATGGCCATTGCCTTGGCGCTGTATATCCGCTGGCACCGGGCCTATGCCGCCTACCCACTGCGCAAGGGCCTGTCGCGCCCTTCGCTGCCGGCCCTGCGCGAGCTGTGGCGGCTGGGCCTGCCGATTGGCGGCACCTACATGGTGGAAGTCGGCCTGTTCGCCTTCGCCGCGCTGTGCATGGGCGTGCTGGGCAGTACAGAGCTGGCGGCGCACCAGATCGCCCTGCAGATCGTCTCCACGGCGTTCATGGTGCCGACCGGGTTGTCGTATGCGGTGACCATGCGCGTGGGGCTGTACTACGGCGCCGGCAACCTGCTGGCGGCGCGCAGTGCCGGGCGGGTGGGCATCGGCTTCGGGGCGATGATCATGTTTGCCTTCGCCGCGTTGTTCTGGCTGCTGCCCAATGCGCTGGTGGGGCTGTTCATCGACCGTGACGACCCGGCATTTGCGGCGATCTTCCAGCTGGCGGTGCAGTTGCTGATGGTGGCTGCGTGGTTCGAGCTGTTCGATGGCATGCAGACGATCGCGATGGGCTCGATCCGTGGGCTGAAGGATGCCAAGACCACCTTCCTGATCGGCCTGGTGTGCTACTGGCTGGTGGGGGCGCCGAGCGCCTGGCTGTTCACCTTTACCCTGGGCGGTGGCGCGGTCGGGGTGTGGTGGGGGCTGGCGTTGGGGCTGGCGTGTGCGGCGGTGGCACTGACCTTTGGCTTTGAGTGGCGGATGAAGCGGCTTTTGGGCAAGGCAGGAAGTAGTCGAGAGGCTACCGCCTCGGCCTGACTCAAGGGCCTATTCGCGGGCACGCCCGCTCCCACAGGTACAGACACGGACACTGTGGGAGCGGGCGTGCCCGCGAAAGGTCCCTAACGGGCAGCCTCCAACTGGCAGCCGGTCGCCTGCAGCAAGAACTCCATCAACTCCCCCACCGGCAGCGGCTTGCTGACCAGGAAGCCTTGAACCTGGTCACAGCCAAACCCGCGCAGCAACGCCATCTGTTCTTCGCTCTCCACCCCTTCGGCCACCACCTCCAGGTTGAGGTTGTGCGCCAGGTTGATCATGGCGTGCACCAGCTTGCGGTTCTCCTCGCGCATTTCCATTTCCGCGACAAAGCTGCGGTCCACCTTGAGCAAGGTGATCGGCAGGCTGTTGAGGTGCACGAACGAAGAGAACCCGGTACCGAAATCATCGAGCGAGAAGCGCACGCCCAGGCGCCCCAGGGCGTCCATGGTCTGGCGCACCAGTTCGTTGCGGCGCATCACCGCCGTTTCGGTCAGTTCGAACTCCAGCCAGCGGGCATCCACGCCATGTTCGAGAATCAGGCGGCTCAAGGTCGCCAGCAACTGGCTGTCCTGGAACTGGCGGAAGCTCAGGTTGACCGCCATGTGCAGCGGCTCCAGGCCGCGCTCGCACAGCGCCTGCATGTCGCGCAGGGCACGGGAAATCACCCAGTAGCCCAGCGGCACGATCAGGCCGCTCTGCTCGGCCAGCGGCACGAACTCGCTGGGCGGCAACAGGCCGCGCTCGGCATGCCGCCAGCGCACCAGCGCCTCGAGGCCGACGATGCGCCCGTCGGCCAGGTTCAACCGCGGCTGGTAATGCAGCTCCAGCTCGTCCCGGCGCAGGGCGCGGCGCAGTTCGCTTTCCAGGTCGGCAAGGCTGCGGGCGTTGCGGTTGATGCGTTCGTTGAACACATGGAAAGTGCAACCCTGGCTGCCCTTGGCCTGGCGCATGGCGATGTGCGCGTGCCACATCAGCGGGTCGGCACCACCCTGGGCGCGGGCATGGGCCAGGCCCAGGCTGCAGCCCAGCAGCAGGCTTTCGCCGTCGATCCAGTAGGGTTCGGCCAACGCCTCGACAATCCGCTCGGCAATCGATTCGGCACGATTGGGGTCGCGTCGGGTGTCGATCAGCAGGGCGAACTCGTCGCTGCCCAGGCGCGCCAGCTGGTCACCCGCCTCCAGTTGCTGTTTCAGGCGCGCCACCACCTGCAGGATCAGGCGGTCGCCACTCTGGTGGCCGAGGGCGTCGTTGACGTGGCGGAAGTTGTCCAGGTCCAGGTGGCCGAGGGCAAGGCCACGGCCGTCGTTCTCGGCCAGCCGCGCGGTCAGCAAGGCCTGGAAACCCTGGCGGTTGGCGATGCCGGTCAGCGGGTCCTGCTCGGCCAGGCGCTGCAAGGTGGCCACCAGCACGCCGCGCTCGCGCACATGGCGCAACGAGCGGCGCAATGTGTCGACATTGAGCTGGTCACGCACCAGCCAGTCGCTGACAGCGGTAGGCGCTACCTGGGGCTCGTGGTCGAGCAGCAGGATGGTCGGCAACTCGCAGCGCCCGGGCGCGGGCTGCAGGGCCGGGGTTGCCAGCACGATAGCCTGACGGTCCTGGTTGAACAGGCTGTCGACCGACTCCCAGTTCGGCGCCGTCAGCAGTACGGCGCTGCCACCCAGTGCGGGCGTGCACTCGCGTAGCAGCGCACCCCATTCCGGCTCATCGGCCAACAGCAGCAAACGCAATGGTTCGACAGGCGTGGACAAGCGGGCTCCTTAGGGCTTCACGGTGCAACGGAAACTGCCAGGTATGCTACTGCATTAATGAAAATGATTTTCAATTTAATACATGTTTTTACGGGTGTAGCATCCCGACGTATTTTGTCGTGCATCCTGCGCGAAACTGCGCCAGCCGGCAAATCCCGTTTACATATTTGACTCAGACGTCAGACGGTCGCGCCACAAACGCCCCATGCCTGTTAGAATGCGCGGCTATTTTCTGGCGACCCCCGGTTTCTAGCATGTCCCGACTCAATCCCCGGCAGCAGGAAGCCCGTGACTATGTCGGCGGCCCTCTTTTGGTGCTCGCCGGTGCAGGCTCGGGCAAGACCAGCGTGATCACGCGCAAGATTGCCCACCTCATCCAGAACTGCGGCATCCGTGCCCAGTACATCGTGGCGATGACCTTCACCAACAAGGCCGCGCGCGAGATGAAGGAGCGGGTCGCCACCCTGCTGCGCCCGGGGGAAGGCCGTGGCCTGACGGTGTGCACGTTCCACAACCTGGGCTTGAACATCATCCGCAGGGAGCACGAGCGCCTGGGCTACAAGCCGGGTTTCTCGATCTTCGACGAGTCCGACATCAAGGCGTTGCTGTCGGACATCATGCAGAAGGAATACTCCGGCGACGACGGCATCGACGAGATCAAGAACATGATCGGTGCCTGGAAGAACGACCTGATCCTGCCCGCCGAAGCCCTGGAGAAGGCGCGCAACCCGCGCGAGCAGACCGCAGCCATCGTCTACACCCACTACCAGCGCACGCTCAAGGCGTTCAACGCGGTGGACTTCGACGACCTGATCCTGCTGCCGGTCAAGCTGTTCCAGGAACACCCCGATGTGCTGGAGCGTTGGCAGAACCGCGTGCGCTACCTGCTGGTGGACGAATACCAGGACACCAACGCCAGCCAGTACCTGCTGGTGAAGATGCTGATCGGCATGCGCAACCAGTTCACCGTGGTAGGCGACGACGACCAGTCGATCTACGCCTGGCGTGGCGCCCGGCCGGAAAACCTGATGCTGCTCAAGGAGGACTACCCCTCCCTGAAAGTGGTGATGCTGGAGCAGAACTACCGCTCCACCAGCCGCATCCTGCGCTGCGCCAACGTGCTGATCGCAAACAACCCGCACGCGTTCGAGAAGCAGCTGTGGAGCGAGATGGGCGTGGGCGACGAGATCCGCGTCATCCGCTGCAAGAACGAGGAAGCCGAGGCCGAACGCGTGGCCATGGAAATCCTCACCCTGCACCTGCGCACCAACCGCCCGTACAGCGACTTTGCCATCCTCTACCGCGGCAACTACCAGGCCAAGCTGATCGAACTGAAGCTGCAGCACCACCAGGTGCCGTATCGCCTGTCGGGCGGCAACAGCTTCTTCGGCCGCCAGGAGGTCAAGGACCTGATGGCCTACCTGCGCCTGCTGGTGAACCCGGACGATGACAACGCCTACCTGCGGGTGATCAACGTACCGCGCCGCGAAATCGGCTCCACCACCCTGGAAAAGCTCGGCAACTACGCCACCGAGCGCGGTATTTCGATGTACGCCGCCAGCGAGGAGCTTGGCCTGGGCGAGCATCTGGACGCCCGCTATACCGAGCGCTTGCAGCGCTTCAAGCATTGGCTGGACGGGGTGCGCCACAAGGTTGCCCTGGAAGACCCGATTGCCGCGCTGCACGAGATGATCCGCGATATCGACTACGAGAACTGGATCCGCCAGCAGACCGCCAGCGACAAGGCTGCCGAGTTCCGCATCAGCAACGTCTGGTTCCTGGTCGAAGCGCTGAAGAACACCCTCGAGAAGGACGAAGAAGGTGACATGACCATCGAGGACGCCATCGGCAAGCTGGTGCTGCGCGACATGCTCGAGCGCCAGCAGGAAGAGGAAGAGAACGCCGAAGGTGTGCAGATGATGACCCTGCATGCCTCCAAGGGCCTGGAATTCCCCTACGTGTTCATCATGGGCATGGAAGAGGAAATCCTCCCGCACCGCTCCAGCATCGAGGCCGACACCATCGAAGAGGAACGCCGCCTGGCCTACGTGGGCATCACCCGCGCGCGCCAGACCCTGGCCTTCACCTTCGCCGCCAAGCGCAAGCAGTACGGTGAAATCATCGACTGCACGCCCAGCCGGTTCCTCGACGAACTGCCACCGGACGACCTGGCCTGGGAAGGCCTGGACGATGCGCCGGTCGAGGTAAAGGCTGCACGGGGCAACAACGCCTTGGCCGATATCCGGGCAATGCTCAAACGCTGATCAACCATTACTCTTTAACTTTGCCGCTATTTGCGGCCACCTTTGCTACATCGAGGAAAACAAAGTGGAAGCACTGCATCAGAAGATTCGCGAAGAAGGCATCGTGCTTTCCGATCAGGTTCTCAAAGTCGACGCGTTTCTCAACCACCAGATCGACCCGGCGCTGATGCAGCTGATCGGTGACGAGTTCGCCCGCCTGTTCGCCGACGCGGGCGTGACCAAGATCGTCACCATCGAAGCCTCGGGCATTGCCCCGGCGGTGATGACTGGCCTGAAGCTGGGCGTGCCGGTGATCTTCGCCCGCAAGCACCAGTCGCTGACCCTGACCGAGAACCTGCTGACCGCCTCGGTGTATTCCTTCACCAAGCAGACCGAGAACACCGTGGCCATCTCGCCGCGTCACCTCAACAGCAGCGACCGCGTGCTGGTGATCGACGACTTCCTGGCCAACGGCAAAGCGTCGCAGGCACTGATCTCGATCATCAAGCAGGCCGGCGCCACCGTGGCCGGCCTGGGTATCGTGATCGAGAAGTCGTTCCAGGGCGGCCGTGCCGAGCTGGACAGCCAGGGCTATCGCGTCGAGTCGCTGGCCCGGGTGAAGTCGCTGGAAGGTGGTGTGGTGTCCTTCATCGAATAAGGCCGCTACGCGATCTCTGTGGGAGCGGGTTTACCCGCGAATGCGATTTGGGATGCGCCATCGCATTCGCGGGTAAACCCGCTCCCACAGGGGACAGTATGTCCGAGCGTTTATTTTGCAGCCTGTAAGCCCGCCAGCAGCAACCGCTGGTAAAGCTCTTCCTTCAGCCCCTGCGGCTGATCCAGTTGCATCCGCGCAAGATGCCTCGCATACCCCTCTGGCCCCGGCGCATCCAGCGCTGCCTTGCCCAGCTCCAGCACCTCGCTCAGCTTGAACTTGCTCTTCAACCAGTTCAGTGCCCGCAGCAAATCCCGCTCTTCAGCCGTAAAGTCCGTGCCCAGCGGATACTCCGGGAACAACCGCGAGTGCCGCGCCCTGATCGCCTCCAGCCGCTGCGGCGTATTGTCGGTAAAGCACGCCTCCAGTTGAAAATCCCTGGCCAGCTTGCCGGCATCCTTTGCCTGCTCGATCAGCCCCTGCTGGAACCGCGAATCACATACCGCCAGCAACCGCGCAATCACCTCGCTGTCGGTCTGCCCACGCAGGTCGGCGATGCCGTACTCAGTCACCACGATATCGCGCAGGTGCCGGGGGATGGTGCAATGGCCATAGTTCCAGAACAGGTTCGAGGTTACCTCCCCGCCCGCCTCACGCCAGCTGCGCAGCAGCAGGATCGAACGCCCGCCTTCCAGCGCATGGCCCTGGGCGACGAAGTTGTACTGCCCGCCCACGCCACTGAGTACCCGGCCATCCTCCAGCTGGTCGGCCACCCCGGCGCCGAGCAGGGTCATGCCGAATACGGTATTGATGAAGCGCGCATCACGGCGTTGGCGGCGCTTGAGCTCCTCCTGCCCGTACAGCTCGTTGATGAAGCTGATACGCGTCATGGCAAACCGTGCGCGCTGCTCCAGCGGCATGTCCCGCAAGCGCTGGTAGAACGCCTGGGGGCCGAGGAAGAAACCGCCATGCAGCACTGCCGCCCCCTGCTCGTCCGCCGGGCGCCGCAACAGGCCCGCTTCGGCCAGCGCCAGCAAGCCGTTGACGAACATCTCGCTGCAGCCGTACAGGCCTTGGGCGAAGGTATCCAGGCCCCCTTCCCGTTCGATCAGCGCTTGCCACGAGCCAGCACCCAGCGCGTCGAGCACGGCACGATAACCGGCGTTGTCACCCTGGCGCGCCAGCAATGCGGCAGCTACCGCATCGCCCATGGCACCAATGCCGATCTGCAGCGTGCCGCCGTCGCGAACCAGGCTGCTGGCGTGCAGGCCGATGCAGTGGTCCTGGGTGTTGACCGGCATGTTCGGCGTGGAGAACAGGCGGCGTTGCTCGGCTGTGTCGATCAGCAGGTCGAACGTATCGATGGGTATCTCGGCGTCACCCGGCATATAAGGCAGCTCGCCATGCACCTGGCCGAGCATGAGGATGGTCTCGCCGGCGGCGCGGCGCTTGGCGATCATCGGCAGCAGGTCGAGGGTGATGTCGGGGTTGCAGGCCAGGCTCAGGTGCACCGGCCTCTCGGGGGTGGCGGCCACCAGCTGCGCGATCAGGTTCAGGCCCTTGGCGTTGATGTCGCGTGCGGCGTGGCTGTAGTTGCTGCTGATGTAGCTCTGCTGGGCCGACGCGCTGTGCAGCAGGCTGCCCGGCTGCATGAAGAACTGTTCGACGCGAATGTTGGATGGCAACGTGTCGTTGCGCAGGTCGGTGAGGTAGGCGAGTTCTTCGTAGTCGGCGAAAACGCGTTCGACAAAGGGTTCGAGAAAGCGCCGTTGCAAACCGTCACCCAGTGACGGACGGCCGAGGGACAGGGCCGTGTAGATGGTCAGCTGCCGTTCGGGCAGCTCGCGGATGCGGGCGTAAAGCGCATTGACGAAGGCGTTGGGCTTGCCCAGGCCCAGCGGCAGGCCCATGTGGATGTGGGCTGGCAGGCGCGACAGGACTTGCTCGACAGCCTGGTCGATGGAGCAGAGGTGCATCGGGGCCTCCTGAGACATCCATGGGTTCAGGGGTTGGACAGGGGCTTTGGTGGGTTGGTTGCCTGTGCCGGCCTCTTCGCGGCTAAAGCCGCTCCCACAGAGACCTCACCGCCCTTGAGTCCTGTGCTGTACCTGCGAGTTCCCAGAGGGTCCCCGCAGCCCTTGAAGCCTGCACTGTACCTGTGGGAGCGGCTTTAGCCGCGAAAGGGCCGGCACAGGCACTACAAAAACAAAGCCCGCCATCAATGGCGGGCCTCATGCAATTCAGCTGTTTCTCACAGCCCGGACATTTTCTTGATCGCCCCTTTCAGGTCGTCATCCGAGCAGTCCGCGCAGGTGCCTTTCGGTGGCATGGCGTTGATGCCGGTAATGGCCTTGGCCAGGATGCCGTCCAGGCCGCCCTGGTGGTCGGCGCGTTCCTTCCACGCCGCGGTATCGCCAATCTTCGGTGCGCCGAGCAGGCCGGAGCCATGGCAGGCATTGCAGTGCTTGGCGATGATCTCGTCCGGCGTCTTGGCACCACCGCCACCTGCGGCGGCGGCCACTTCCATGCCTTTGCACTCTTGGCCCTGGACGCACACCTGGCCAACCGGCTCCAGGCGCTTGGCGATGTCATCATTGGTCGCAGCGGTTGCGCTCATTGCCCAGAGGGCGAATACGGCTGCTGGTACGGCCAGCATCTTCTTGATTTGGTTCACGCGAACACCCTCATGGTGGCTAATCACGCTCGCGGCCACGGATCGGCGAGCGTTGAAAAGTATAGCGGGAACCCAGAGGCCGTGAAACGACCCCACACAGGAAAGGGGTATTGCCGAATCAATGCACTGCGCTGGATCAAAAGTTTGAAGGCGTCGCCGCACTGATCAGCCGCGCCGGCCGGTCGAACGGGTTGCGAAAGCGGTGCGGACGGGTGCTTTCGAAGTAGTAGCTGTCGCCCTCTTCAAGGATGAAGATCTCGTTGCCGACCACCAGCTCCAGGCGGCCTTCGAGCAGGATGCCGGTTTCTTCGCCGTCGTGGGTAAGCATTTCGGCCCCCGTATCGGCACCCGGTGGATACACCTCGGTGAGAAAGGCGATGGCACGGTTGGGGTGCGACTTGCCGACCAGCTTCATGGTCACCGCACCGTCGGAGATATCGATCAGCTCATGGGCCTTGTAGACGATCTGCGTGGGGCTTTCAGGTTCCAGTTCGACCGAGAAGAACTCGACCATGGACATGGGAATGCCGCTCAGCACCTTGCGCAGCGAGCTGATCGACGGGCTCACGCTGTTCTTCTCGATCATCGAGATGGTGCTGTTGGTCACGCCGGCACGCTTGGCGAGTTCACGCTGGGACAGGCCCTTGAGCTTGCGGATGGCTTGCAGTCGTTCGCCGACGTCCAAAGCTGGAGCCTCCTGAAACGGTGGAAAGGGGGGTGGATGTGAACGATATCATGGCAATGCCGTTCAGTATTTACAACACACCGCCCCTCAACCTGTCCGCTTCAGCGTGTCATTCGCCGACGTAGTCCCGAGGTACCCGCTTCAGGTTGCAGAAAATCTGGTACGGAATGGTACCCGCGTGCGCAGCCACTTCACTGGCCAGCACATGCTTGCCCCACAGTTCGACGGGGCTGCCGACGGTGGCTTCCGGCACATCGGTCAAGTCGATGCTGAGCATGTCCATCGACACCCGGCCGATCAGTTGGGTGCGCTTGCCGGCTACCAGCACCGGGGTACCGTTGGGCGCCTGGCGCGGGTAGCCATCGGCATAGCCCATGGCAACCACACCAACGCGGGTTGGCCGTGGGCTGACGAACTTGGCGCCATAGCCCACCGGCTCGCCGGCAGGCAGTTCGCGCACGCTGATCACCCGCGATTGCAGGGTCATCACCGGTTGCAGGCGCTCGGCCTCGGCCTGGGCCACTTCGAACGGTGTGGCACCGTACAGCATCAGGCCCGGGCGCACCCAGTCGCTGGGGGCCTGCGGCCAGCCCAGCACACCGGGGGAGTTGCGCAGGCTGCACTCGGCGGCCAGGCCCTGGCGCGCGGCCTCGAACACGGCGATCTGCTGGGCGGTAGCGTCGGCATCCAGTTCGTCGGCGCGAGCGAAGTGGCTCATCAGCACGATGCGCGCGACCTTGCCGCTGGCCAGCAGGCGCTGGTAGGCCTCGTGGTAGTCCTTGGGGTGCAGGCCGACGCGGTGCATGCCGCTGTCGAGCTTGAGCCAGACGGTGAGCGGCTTGTGCAGCTGGGTCTTTTCGATCGCTTCCAGTTGCCACAGCGAGTGCACCACGCACCACAGGTCGTGTTCGGCGATCAGGGCCAGTTCGCTGGCTTCGAAGAAGCCTTCCAGCAGCAGCACCGGGGCCTTGATACCGGCGGCGCGCAGCTCCAGCGCTTCTTCGATGCAGGCCACGGCAAAGCCGTCGGCTTCGGCCTCCAGGGCCAGGGCACAGCGCACGGCGCCGTGGCCATAGGCGTCGGCCTTGATCACTGCGAGGGCTTTGGCACCGGTCAGTTCACGGGCCAGACGGTAGTTGTGGCGCAGGGCCTGGAGGTCGATCAGGGCGCGGGCGGGACGCATGGCGGCTGCCTTATGGTGGTTCACAGGTTGAAAACGGTGTTGGGTTCTTCGCGGCTAAAGCCGCTCCCACAGGGGACCGCACAATGTCCAAGCACATGCGATCCCTGTGGGAGCGGCTTTAGCCGCGAAGAGGCCGGCGCAGGCTATTACTGCTGGTGAGCCGGCGCAGTCTGCCCGTGCTTGGCCACTTCCGGGCTGTTGCCATAACGGGAAATGTCCAGGCCTTCGGCACTGATCTGCGGCTTCTTGCGCGCAATCAGGTCGGCCAGCAGGCGACCGGAGCCGCACGCCATGGTCCAGCCCAAAGTACCGTGACCGGTGTTCAGGAACAGGTTGCGGAACGCCGTGGCACCAACGATCGGCGTGCCGTCCGGGGTCGCCGGGCGCAGGCCGGTCCAGAAGCTGGCCTGGCTCAGATCACCGCCGCGAGGATAAAGGTCGTTGACGATCATCTCCAGCGTTTCGCGCCGACGCGGGTTCAGCGACAGGTCAAAACCGGCAATTTCAGCCATGCCGCCGACGCGGATACGGTTGTCGAAACGGGTAATGGCGACCTTGTAGGTCTCGTCGAGAATGGTCGAGGTCGGGGCCATGTCGGCGTTGGTGATCGGCACGGTCAGCGAGTAGCCCTTCAGCGGGTACACCGGGGCCTTGATGCCCAGCGGCTTGAGCATCTGCGGCGAGTAGCTGCCCAGCGCCAGCACGTAACGGTCGGCAGTTTCCAGCTTGCCGTCGATCCATACGCCATTGATGCGGTCACCCGCGAAGTCCAGGCGCTGGATGTCCTGGCCGAAGCGGAACTCCACGCCCAGCTTCACGGCCATTTCGGCAAGCTTGGTGGTGAACAGCTGGCAGTCGCCAGTCTGGTCGTTTGGCAGGCGCAGGGCGCCGGCCAGGATGTCCTTGACGCCAGCCAGGGCCGGTTCGACGCGGGCAATGCCGTCGCGGTCGAGCAGCTCGTAAGGCACGCCGGACTGCTCCAGCACGGCAATGTCCTTGGCCGCGGCATCCACCTGGGCCTGGGTACGGAACAGCTGGGTGGTACCCAGGCTGCGGTTTTCGTAGGCGATGCCGGTTTCGGCGCGCAGTTCGTCGAGGCAGTCACGGCTGTACTCGGACAGGCGCACCATGCGCTCCTTGTTCACCGCGTAACGGCTGGCGGTGCAGTTGCGCAGCATCTGTGCCATCCACAGGTACTGGTCGACGTCGCCGGTGAGCTTGATGGCCAGGGGCGCGTGGCGCTCCAACAGCCATTTGATGGCCTTCAGCGGCACGCCTGGGGCGGCCCAGGGCGAGGCATAGCCGGGCGAGATCTGGCCTGCGTTGGCAAAGCTGGTTTCCATGGCCACCGCCGGCTGGCGATCGACCACCGTTACTTCGAAACCTTGCCGGGCCAGATAGTAGGCACTGGCGGTTCCGATCACACCGCTACCAAGTACCAGAACTCGCATCGTTTTATCCCTCGCACGCGGCGCGCCGCAGACTTTTATTGAAATGGCATGAATGCGCGCAGTATAGGAATTTGAAGGCAGTGCAATTCACTATATAAAAGCCTATTATTGGCGAGAATTCTCGGCAAAATCGCCTTTCACGGAGGGGCATCCCCTATGAGAACCCAGCACCAGAGCAAGCGTGAACTGGACAAGATCGACCGTAACATCCTGCGTATCCTGCAGAATGACGGGCGTATTTCCTTCACCGAACTGGGCGAGAAAGTTGGGCTTTCCACCACCCCTTGCACCGAGCGGGTCCGCCGCCTGGAGCGCGAGGGCATCATCATGGGCTACAACGCCCGCCTGAACCCGCAGCACCTCAAGGGCAGCCTGCTGGTGTTCGTGGAAATCAGCCTGGACTACAAATCGGGCGACACCTTCGAGGAGTTCCGCCGCGCGGTGCTGAAACTGCCCCACGTACTGGAATGCCACCTGGTTTCAGGCGACTTCGACTACCTGGTGAAGGCGCGTATTTCCGAGATGGCCTCGTACCGCAAGCTGCTCGGCGACATCCTGCTGAAGCTGCCGCACGTGCGCGAATCGAAGAGCTACATCGTGATGGAAGAGGTGAAGGAGAGCCTTTGCCTGCCGATCCCGGACTGAAGTCAGACCAGCACCTGGCGGGTGGTGGCAATGAACTGGTGGACCAGCTGCTCGGCAGCGGGCTCGATCATCTGTTCAGGGCCACGACCGCGCGGGCAGGCCAGGCGCGGAGTGGTGCCGAACAGGCGGCAGATCATCGGGCGCTCTTCATACACCGTGCAGCCGTTGGGGCCCAGGTGCACACAGTCCAGGCGCTCCAGGGCGGCGTCCTGCTCGGCCTGGGACTTGCGCGGCAGGCGGGCCATTTCTTCCGCCGACGTGGTGACCGGGCCGCAGCAGTCATGGCAGCCGGGCTCGCACTCGAAGGAAGGGATGAGTTCGCGCAGGAAGTGGATCTTGTGGCGGTTGCAGGACATGGCTGGGTACAAAACTAGGAAATTGGCCAGATTATAGGCCCATTCGCGGGCTTGCCCGCTCCCACAGGCAACCCACCCATCTCAAAATTGTGGAGCACCTGTGGGAGCGGGCAAGCCCGCGAACGAGGGCGCAGCCCTCGCCTTGTTGCCCACCACCCTACCCCGGCTTATCCTCCTCCCCCTCAGCCCACCAGCCTCAGGACCTGCCCAATGATCTACAGCGCGCAGCACGCCGCCTCCTATTACGCCGCCAGCAGCGCGCCACACCCCGACCACTCCTTCCTGCAAGGCGAGCACAGCGCCGACGTGTGCATCGTCGGCGGCGGCTACTCGGGCCTGAACACCGCCATCGAACTGGCCGAACGCGGCTTCTCGGTCATCCTGCTGGAAGCGCGCAAGCTCGGTTGGGGCGCCAGCGGGCGCAATGGTGGGCAACTGATCCGCGGCGTCGGCCACGGCCTGGAACAATTCCTCCCGGTCATCGGTGAGGAAGGTGTGCGCAGCCTGAAACTGATGGGCCTGGAAGCCGTGCAGATCGTCCGCGAGCGGGTCGAAAGGCATGCCATCGCCTGCGACCTGACCTGGGGCTACTGCGACCTGGCCAACAAACCCGCCGAGCTGCTGGGCTTTGCGGAGGATGCTGAAGAACTGCGCAGCCTCGGCTACGCACATGAACTGCGCCTGGTCGGCAAGGACGACATCCACAGCGTGGTCGGTGCTGACTGCTATGTCGGCGGGCTGATCGACATGGGCTCCGGGCACCTGCACCCGCTCAACCTGGCCCTGGGTGAGGCTGCAGTGGCCAGCCGCCTGGGCGTGAAGCTGTTCGAGCAGTCCGAGGTCACACGCATCGACTACGGCCCGGAAGTACAGGTACACACCGCCCAGGGCCGGGTGCGCGCCAAGACTCTGGTGCTGTGTTGCAACGCCTACCACAACGACCTCAACCGCGAACTGGGCGGCAAGGTGCTGCCAGCCGGCAGCTACATCATCGCCACCGAGCCGCTGGGCGAGGAACGTGCCCGTTCGCTGCTGCCGCAGAACATGGCGGTGTGTGACCAGCGCGTGGCACTGGACTATTACCGCCTGTCCGCCGACCAGCGCCTGTTGTTCGGCGGTGCCTGCCACTATTCAGGCCGCGACCCGAAGGACATTGCCGCCTACATGCGGCCAAAGATGCTCAAGGTATTCCCGCAACTGGCCGATGTGCGCATCGACTACCAGTGGGGCGGCATGATCGGCATCGGCGCCAACCGCCTGCCACAGGTTGGCCGCCTGGCCAGCCAGCCGAACGTGTATTACGCCCAGGCCTACTCCGGCCATGGGCTCAACGCCACCCACCTGGCTGCGCGCCTGCTCGGCGAAGCCATCAGCGGCCAGGAAAGCGGGCGGTTCGACCTGTTTGCCAAGGTGCCGCACATCACCTTCCCCGGCGGCCAGCACCTGCGCTCGCCGCTGCTGGCGCTGGGGATGCTGTGGCATCGTCTGAAAGAGCTGATCTGAAAGCCGCGCACTGCCCCTTGTGGGAGCGGCCTTGCGTCGCGAAAGGGCTGCGAAGCAGCCCCGGCAATTCATGCAGCGATGCAAATATCCTGGGGCCGCTGTGCGGCCCTTTCGCGACACAAGGCCGCTCCCACAACGATCGCATCAATCTTTCCAGAAGGGCTTACGCCCCTCGGTCCGGGCCTGCTCCCAGCTCAGCCCGACATCGCGCAACTCGTCATCGGTCAACTGCAGCAGCGCCCTGCGGGTGTGCCAGCGATGCAGCATCAGCCCCCAACGCCCCAACCCTTCCGGCGCGTTGAACACCTTGGCTTGCTGCCCGGCTTCCAGTTCCTTGGCCAACAGTTGCAAGCGCACATCGCTCATGCCACCCATCACCGCATCCTCTCGTTCAGTTGATACCGTGGAGAAAGCATGCGCGTCGACAGCACCGGCAATACAGACCCAATACAGCCTTATTATTCCCATACAGAATTGGCCGCAGGCCGACTGAATGCTGTATTTTCAGCACAACTGTACCGGTCGCCACGCTATTGCAGCGAAGGAGTATGCCGTGACCCTTTACCTGAACCTCGCCGAGCTGCTCGGTGCGCGCATTGAACAGGGCCTCTACCGCCCCGGCCAGCGCCTGCCGTCAGTGCGCGCCCTGAGTGTGGAGCACGGGGTCAGCCTGAGCACCGTGCAGCAGGCCTACCGCATGCTGGAAGACAGCGGCATGGTCTCGCCCCGGCCCAAGTCCGGCTACTTCGTCAACGACCACCGCCACCTGCCAGCCCTGCCCGCCGTCAGCCGCCCGGCCCAGCGCCCGGTAGACATCTCGCAATGGGAGCAGGTGCTGGAACTGGTGCGAAGCACCCCACGCCAAGGCGTGATCCAGCTCGGCCGCGGCATGCCCGACATCGACAGCCCCACCCTCAAGCCACTGCTGCGCAGCCTCGCCCAGCTGAGCCGGCGGCAGGACATGCCCGGCCTGTACTACGACAACATCCACGGCAACCTGGCCCTGCGCGAACAGGTGGCCCGGCTGATGCTCGACTCCGGCTGCCGCCTGGGCCCGGGCGACCTGGTGATAACCACCGGCTGCCATGAGGCGCTGTCATGCAGCATCCGCGCGGTATGCGAGCCGGGCGATATCGTCGCGGTCGACTCCCCCAGCTTCCACGGCGCCATGCAAACCCTCAAGGGCCTGGGCATGAAAGCCCTGGAAATCCCCACCGACCCGGTCATCGGTATCAGCCTGGAGGCCCTGGAACTGGCCTTGGAGCAGTGGCCGATCAAGCTCATCCAGATCACCCCCAGCTGCAACAACCCGCTCGGCTACATCATGCCCGAGGCCCGCAAGAAGGCCCTGCTGAGCCTGGCCCAGCGCTACGACGTGGCGATCCTCGAAGATGATGTATACGGCGACCTGGCCTACACCTACCCGCGCCCACGCACCCTCAAGTCGTTTGACGACGACGGCCGCGTGCTGCTTTGCAGTTCGTTCTCCAAGACACTCGCCCCCGGCCTGCGGATAGGCTGGGTGGCACCCGGTCGTTACCTGGAGCGGGTGCTGCACATGAAGTACATCAGCACCGGCAGCACGGCCAGCCAGCCGCAGTTGGCCATTGCCGACTTCATCGCCGGCGGGCACTACCAACCCCACGTGCGGCGCATGCGCAGCCAGTACCAGCGTGGCCGCGACCTGATGAGCGATTGGGTAACCCGCTACTTCCCGGCGGGCACCCGGGTCAGCCGGCCGCAAGGTGGCTTCATGCTGTGGGTGGAATTACCCGAACATTTCGATACGCTGCGCCTGAACCGGGCTTTACTGGAGCAGGACGTACAGGTTGCCGTGGGCAGCATCTTCTCGGCCTCGGGCAAGTTCCGCCACTGCCTGCGCATGAACTTCGCCGCGCGGCCGACGCCGCAGATCGAAGCCGCCGTGCGCAAGGTTGGTGAAACCGCCCTTCGTCTACTGGATGAAGAAAGCGCCAGCGCGTAACTTTGCGCCGCCCGCCACGGTCCAACCTATCAAGCCTTTGCTGCACAGGACGATCCACCCTTGAGACTCCAGCGAGCCCTGCCTCTGCTGCTGGTGCTACTGCTCGGCCTTGCCGGCTGCGCCAGCGTCGGCACGCCCCGCGAAACCAGCCAGGCGCTACCTGCCAACGACTCGGCCTTCGGCCGTTCGGTTCTGCGCCAGGCCGCGCCCTACGGCGGCCGCTCGGGCTTTCGCCTGCTGCCCAACAGCAACGAGGCGTTCCGCGCCCGCGCCGAACTGATCCGCAACGCCCAGGCGAGCATCGACTTGCAGTACTACATCGTCCACGATGGCCTCAGCACCCGCGCCCTGGTGCATGAACTGCTGCGCGCCGCCGACCGTGGCGTGCGCGTGCGCATCCTGCTCGACGACACCACCAGCGACGGCCTGGACGTCATCATGGGTACCCTCGATGCCCATCCGAACATCCAGATCCGCGTGTTCAACCCGCTGCACCTGGGCCGCAGCACCGGCGTGACGCGCGCGGTGGGCCGCCTGTTCAACCTGTCGCGCCAGCACCGGCGCATGCACAACAAACTGTTCCTGGTGGACAACAGCATGGCCATCGTCGGCGGGCGCAACCTGGGCGATGAGTATTTCGATGCCGAACCCAACCTCAACTTCACCGACATCGACTTGCTGGGCGTCGGCCCAGTGGCCGAACAGCTCGGCCATAGTTTCGACCAGTACTGGAACAGCGCCCTGAGCCGGCCGATTACCGACTTTCTCTGGCGCGACCCGGATGCCAGCGACCTGCGCGCCAGCCGCCACCGTCTGGAAATTTCACTTGCCGAAGCCAGGACCCAGCGCAAAGCCCTGTATGACCGCTTGATGGCCTACCAGTCGCAGCCGCGCCTGGATGTGTGGCGCAACGAGCTTATCTGGGCCCATGCCCAAGCGCTGTGGGATGCGCCGAGCAAGGTGCTGGCCGATGACGAACCGGACCCGCAACTGCTGCTGACCCAGCAACTGGCCCCTGACTTGAGCAAGGTGCAACACGAGCTGATCCTGGTATCGGCGTACTTCGTGCCCGGCGAGTCCGGCCTGCTGTACCTGACCCACAGCGCCGATGCGGGTATCTCGGTCAAACTGCTGACCAACTCGCTGGAAGCTACCGACGTGCCGGCAGTGCATGGCGGCTATGCGCCGTATCGGCGGGCGCTGCTGGAGCATGGCGTGCAGCTGTACGAGCTGCGCCGCCAACCCGGCGACCCCAGCGCGCGGCACCGCGTGAGCTTCCATGGCAGCTCGGACTCGAGCCTGCACAGCAAGGCGATCGTGTTCGACCGGCGCAAGACCTTCATCGGCTCGTTCAACTTCGACCCGCGTTCGGTGTTGTGGAATACCGAGGTCGGGGTGCTGGTGGACAGCCCGGAGCTGGCCGAGTACACCCGCGCGCTGGCGGTACAGGGCATGGCCCCGGCCTTGAGCTATCAGCCGACGCTGGTGGGTAACCAGATGGTGTGGGTGACCGAGGAAAATGGCAGGCGGCGCATGCTCACATCCGAACCGGGCGGGATGTGGCGGCGGTTCAATGCCTGGATCAGCAAGGCGGTTGGCCTGGAGAAGATGTTGTAGCGGCGATTTTGGGGCTGCTTTGCAGCCCATCGCGACACAAGGCCGCTCCTACATGGGATCGCGTATCTCCTGTAGGAGCGGCCTTGTGTCGCGATGTGCCGCAAAGCGGCCCCAGAATCCATCAGGCAGAAGCCGGCTCAAACGCCCCGCGCCGCCGGGTCAACACCACCAACCCCGCAGCCCCCGCAGCCATCAGCAACGGCAACGCATGCCCGCTGATCCACTGGCTGCCTGCCCCGGCCAGCAGCGGCCCGAGCAGGCAGCCAATACCCCACAGCTGCGCCACATGGGCGTTGGCCCGCACCAGCGCATCATCCCGGTAGCGCTCACCAATCAGCACCAGCGACAAGGTGAACAAGCCCCCCGCACTGGCCCCGAACAGCACCCACAGCGGCCAGATCGCCGGTGTATGCAGCAGCAACGGAATCGCCAGGCTGGATACCAGCAGGGTCACCGCACAGCCGGTGAACAGGGCGCGCCGCGACATATGGTCGGCCAGCGCACCGATGGGCAGTTGCAGCACCGCATCGCCCACCACCACGGTACTGACCATGAACAGGGCGATTTCGGTGCTGAAGCCCTGTTGCAGGCAATACACCGGCAACAAGGTCAGGATCATTGCTTCGAACGAGGCAAACAGGGCAATGGCCCAGGCGATCACCGGCAAGCGCCGGCAGAAGGCGAACAGGTCGCCGAAGGTGACGCTGCAGGCCTCTGTGCTGGGTGCCCCGCCACGGCCCAGGAGAATCAGCGGTGCCACCAGCAGCAGGCCGGTAGCGGCCCAGAAGCCGAAGTCGTCATCCGAGCCGAGAAAGCCCAGCACCAGCGGCCCGGCCAGCTGGCTGAGGGCATAGCTGCTGCCATACAGCGCCACCAGGCGGCCGCGCCATTGCTCGATCACCAGCTGGTTGATCCAGCTTTCGCCGAGTATGAACACCACGGTCAGCGACATACCGATCAGCAATCGCAACAGCAGCCACAGCGGGTAGCTGGGCAGCAGTGCGACCAGGCCGATCGACAGCGCCCCGCCCCACAGGCACAGGCGCATGGCCGATGGCACGCCGACCCAGCCGGCCAGGCGGCTGGCCAGGCTGGCACCTACCAGCACGCCCAGCGCCGGCATCGCGGCCATCACGCCGATGGCGAAGCTGCCGTAGCCCCAGGCCTCCAGGCGCAGGGATACCAGCGGCATGCTCACGCCGAGTGCCAGCCCGACGCTTAGCACCGATGCCAGTACGGCGAAGTAGGTACCCCAACGCATCCTTGACCTCTTGAGTTCTTGGGGCTGCTTTGCAGCCCATTCGCGGCACAAGGCCGCTCCTACAGGGAAACGCATACCCCTGTAGGAGCGGCCTTGTGCCGCGAATGGGCCGCGAAGCGGCCCCACGGGATTACAACTTGATCCAGGTCGCCTTCAGCTCGGTGTACTTCTCCAGCGCATGCAGCGACTTGTCACGGCCGTTGCCCGACTGCTTGAAGCCACCGAACGGCGCGGTCATGTCGCCGCCGTCGTACTGGTTGACCCAGACGCTGCCAGCACGCACGGCACGGGCGGTCTTGTGAGCCTTGGAGATGTCCGAGGTCCAGATGCCAGCGGCCAGGCCGTACGGCGTGTCGTTGGCAATGGCGACGGCTTCTTCGGCGGTATCGAAGGCGATCACCGACAGCACCGGGCCGAAGATTTCTTCCTGGGCGATCTTCATGGCGTTGGTCACGCCGTCGAAGATGGTCGGCTCGACATAGGTGCCACCGGTTTCTTCCAGGGTGCGCTTGCCGCCAGCCAGCAGCTTGGCGCCGTCCTTGTGGCCAGCCTCGATGTACGACAGCACGGTGTTCATCTGCTGGGTGTCGACCAGGGCACCGACAGTGGTCTGTGGGTCCAGCGGGTTGCCTGGCTTCCAGCCTTTCAGGGCCTCGACCACCATCGGCAGGAACTTGTCCTTGATCGAACGCTCGACCAGCAGGCGCGAGCCGGCGGTGCACACTTCGCCCTGGTTGAAGGCGATGGCGCTGGCGGCAGCCTCGGCGGCAGCTTGCAGGTCCGGAGCGTCGGCGAAGACGATGTTCGGGCTCTTGCCACCGGCTTCCAGCCAGATGCGCTTCATGTTCGATTCGCCCGCGTAAACCATCAGCTGCTTGGCGATCTTGGTCGAACCGGTGAATACCAGGGTGTCGACGTCCATGTGCAGGGCCAGGGCCTTGCCCACGGTGTGGCCGTAGCCTGGCAGCACGTTCAGCACGCCAGCCGGGATACCGGCTTCGATGGCCAACTGGGCAATACGAATGGCAGTCAGCGGCGATTTTTCGGACGGCTTGAGCACTACCGAGTTACCGGTGGCCAGGGCCGGGCCGAGCTTCCAGCAGGCCATCAGCAGCGGGAAGTTCCACGGTACGATGGCGCCGACCACACCCACCGCTTCGCGGGTGACCAGGCCGAGCTGGTCATGCGGGGTCGGGGCGACTTCGTCGTAGACCTTGTCGATCGCTTCGGCAGTCCAGTGGATGGCATTGGCCGCGCCAGGTACGTCGATGCTGGAGGAGTCGCCGATCGGCTTGCCCATGTCCAGGGTTTCCAGCAGCGCCAGCTCTTCGACGTTCTTGCGCAGCAGGTCGGCGAAGCGGATCAGCTTGGCCTTGCGCTTGGCCGGGGCCAGTTGCGACCACACGCCGGAGTTGAAGGTGGCACGGGCGTTTTCCACAGCGCGGTTGGCATCGGCCAGGTCGCAGCTGGCAACCTTGGCCAGGAAGCGTCCGTCGACCGGGCTCAGGCACTCGAAGGTTTCACCGGATGCGGCATCGGTGTATTCGCCGTTGATGAAGGCACGGCCTTCGATCTTCAGTTGCTGGGCACGTTGTTCCCAGTCCGCACGAGTCAGGGTGGTCATACGAAACTCCTCCTCTTGTATAGGTGCAACGCCGCACTGAGGACTCACAGGCGTTGTCAGAATTCTGCCCAAGCGTCGAGGGCATTTTGGCTACCGACACCCTAAACCAGCCCGTGTAAACTATCAATATATTTGACACGAATGGCTCAAAAGCCTACTCATGTGCATTTTATTAAACAACAACAGGAGCCGAACCATGAGCATCGAAAGCATCATCGACTTCGCGCAGGTCATTACCGAGGCCGAACGCTACCGCCCGGCGGCGGAAAAAATCCTCAAGGGCGAGCCAGACCAGGCTGTCTACAACCATTATTCCAGCCCCTGCGGGCAGTTTGCCGCGGGCGTGTGGGAAGGCGAGGTGGGGCAGTGGACGGTGAACTACACCGAGCATGAGTACTGCGAGATCGTCCAGGGCGTTTCGGTGCTGCGTGACCAGGATGGCGGAGCCAAGACCCTGCGTGCCGGTGATCGGTTTGTCATCCCGGCCGGCTTCAAGGGCACCTGGGAGGTGCTGGAGCCTTGCCGCAAGATCTATGTGATGTTCGAGCAGAAGTAAGCCTCTGGGGCCGCTCCGCGCCCCTTTCGCGACACAAGGCCGCTCCTACAGGCATTGCGCGGTCCCTGTAGGAGCGGCCTTGTGTCGCGAAAGGGGCGCGAAGCGGCCCCGGCTTTCTTGCAGGCATAAAAAAACCCGCCTCCTTTCGGATGCGGGTTTTTTCAGGTCGCCGATCAATTACTTGATCTTGGCTTCCTTGTACACCACGTGCTTGCGAACAACCGGATCGTATTTCTTGATCTCGATTTTGTCCGGAGTGGTGCGCTTGTTCTTGTCGGTGGTGTAGAAGTGGCCAGTGCCAGCACTCGAAACCAGACGGATCAATTCACGCATGACGTTCTCCTTAGAACTTTTCGCCGCGAGCGCGCAGCTCGGCCAGCACTACGTCGATACCACGCTTGTCAATAACGCGCATGCCTTTGGCAGATACGCGCAGACGCACGAAACGCTTCTCGGATTCAACCCAGAAACGGTGGTGCTGCAGGTTCGGCAGGAAACGACGACGGGTTTTGTTGTTTGCGTGGGAAATGTTGTTCCCGGTTACTGGACCCTTACCAGTAACTTGACAGACTCTCGACATGACTCAGCCCTCTAAAACCACATGCCCAACCCGGCATGGGTTGGCCGCTTAATCTCTCAGTCTTTGGCGCCTAGGCGCCGTGATTCTGGAGGTCTTATCGACCGGATCCGCTGATGCGACAGGCCGAGCCCCTAGAAAAGAGCGCTGCTTTATACCAGAAAGACTTGGCCGCAACAACATTAGATGCACATTGTCACGAGCCGGAACGCGCCGGGCCAGCATAGCGGCAGGCCCCGCCAGCCGTCGACCGCCCGTCGCCAATTTTGTAAAAAAGGGTGTGGTCATTTCCCGACGGGCACACTAGGGTAGGCCTTTTCCAGACTGCACTGGCAGATGGGCCACTGACAGCCAAGGAGCCACCATGCGTACAGCCGCCCTTTCCTTATTGTTCAACTCCTTGTTCGCCGCAGGCGCCCTGTTCGCCGCCGGCGTTGCCCAGGCCGCCCCGCTGAGCGTCTGTAGCGAGGCCAGCCCCGAAGGCTTCGACGTGGTGCAGTACAACTCGCTGACCACCACCAACGCCACGGCCGATGTGCTGATGAACCGCCTGGTGGAGTTCGACGCGGCGCAAGGCAAGGTGGTGCCGAGCCTGGCGGCCAGCTGGACGGTATCGGCCGACGGCCTGATCTACGACTTCACCCTGCGCGATGACGTGAAATTCCACACCACCGCCTACTTCAAGCCAAGCCGCGCACTGAACGCCGACGATGTGCTGTTCAGCTTCCAGCGCATGCTCTACCCCGCCCATGCCTGGCACAAGACTGCGCCAGGCGGCTACCCGCATGCCCAGTCGCTGCAACTGGGCAGCCTGATCAAGGCGATCGAGGCGCCGGCACCGAACACCGTGCGCTTCACCCTCAGCCACCCGGACGCCACCTTCCTGGCCACCCTGAGCATGGGCTTCGCCTCGATCTACTCCGCCGAGTACGCCGACAAACTGCTCAAGGCCGGTACGCCGGAGAAGCTCAACAGCCAGCCGGTCGGTACCGGGCCGTTCATCTTCCAGCGCTTCCAGAAGGACGCCGTGGTGCGCTACCGCGCCAACCCCGACTACTTCGCCGGCAAGCCGGCGGTCGACCCGTTGATCTTCGCCATTACCACCGATGCCAACGTGCGCCTGCAGAAGCTCAAGCGCGGCGAGTGCCAGGTCGCGTTGTCGCCCAAGCCGCTGGACATTGCCGAAGCCGGCAAGGACGGCAACCTCAAGGTGGCCACCACCCCGGCGTTCATGACCGCCTTCGTCGCCATCAACAGCCAGCACCCCCCGCTGGACAAGCCGGAGGTGCGCCAGGCCATCAACCTGGCCTTCGACAAGCAGGCCTACCTCAAGGCCGTGTTCGAAGACTCCGCGGTGGCCGCCAACGGCCCCTACCCGCCCAATACCTGGAGCTACGCCAAGGACCTGCCCGGCTACCCGCTGGACCTGAAGAAAGCCAAGGCCCTGCTGACCAAGGCCGGTTTGGCCGAGGGCTTCAGCACCACGATCTGGACCCGCCCGTCGGGCAGCCTGCTCAACCCCAACCCCAGCCTCGGTGCGCAGATGCTGCAGGCCGACCTGGCCAAGATTGGCATCAAGGCCGAGATCCGCGTGATCGAGTGGGGCGAGCTGATCCGCCGCGCCAAGGCGGGCGAGCATGACTTGCTGTTCATGGGTTGGGCGGGTGACAACGGCGACCCGGACAACTTCCTCAGCCCGCAGTTTTCCTGCGCGGCGGTGCAGTCGGGGACCAACTTCGCACGCTTCTGCGACAGCCGCCTGGACCAGCTGATCAGCGCCGGACGCACCACCAACGACCAGAGCGTGCGCAGCCGGCTTTACCAGCAGGCACAGACGCTGATCCAGCAGCAGGCGCTGTGGGTGCCGCTGGCGCACCCGACGGCGGCGACCCTGCTGCGCCAAGGGGTCGAGGGGTACCAGGTGAGCCCGTTCGGGCGGTTGGATTTCAGCAAGGTGTCAGTGAACAAGTAAGCCTGCACCGGCCTCTTCGCGGGCTTGCCCGCTCCCACAGGGACAGCACAACACTCAAGGTTGGCACGATACCTGTGGGAGCGGGCGAGCCCGCGAAAGGGCCGGGACAGGCAGCACAAGTGCCTAAGCCACAATCCACCCATGCTCGACCATCGACAGCGGCTCCCCGTCACCGATGATGATGTGATCCAGCACCCGCACATCGATCAACGCCAGCCCCCGCTTCAACGACAGGGTCAAGTGCACATCGTCCTGGCTGGGCTCACTGTTGCCCGAGGGGTGGTTGTGGCACAGGATCAAGGCCGCTGCGTTATGCAGCAATGCCCGCCGCACCACTTCCCGCGGGTACACGCTGGCCCGATCTATCGTGCCTCGGAAGAGGATCTCAAACGCCAACGGCCTGTGCTTGGTATCGAGAAAGAGGCACCCGAACACCTCGCTGACTTCATGCCGCAGCATCGCTTTCAAATAGCGCCTCACCGTTGCCGGGCTGTCCATCGCGGATTCCCGCTCAATCGAAGTTGCAAGGTGCCTGCGCCCGATCTCCAGCAGCGCCTGCAGCTGGCTGAACCTCACCGGGCCCAACCCAAGCTCGCCGACGAAAGCCTCACGGTCGGCCTCCAGCAACTGGCGCAAGCCCCCGAACTTCACGAGCAGACCTCGCGCCAGCTCCACGACATTGCGCCCACGCACACCTGAGCCGAGAAATACAGCCAGCAATTCCGCGTCCGTCAGGCTTCCGGCCCCACGCTGCAGCAACTTCTCCCTCGGCCGCTCTTCAGCCGGCCACTCCCTGATATTCATCCCGCCCCTCTGCCCTTGCTGCGGCCCATTTCGGCCCTGTGTTAATCTATTTCGCCTCGTACATGCGACGTTCTGCCGCAGGCATTTTCAAACGTCGCCGCCCGCTCTCACTGGAAAAAGGCAAGCCTATGCAGCGGCTGTATCGCAAGCGCATCGTTCTCGGCGTGGGTGGCGGCATTGCCGCCTACAAAAGCGCCGAACTGATTCGCCGACTCCTGGAGCACGGCGCGCAGGTGCGCGTCGTCATGACCCGTGGTGGTGCAGAGTTCATCACCCCGCTGACCCTGCAGGCGCTGTCGGGCCACCCGGTGCACATGGACCTGCTCGACCCTGCCGCCGAAGCGGCCATGGGCCACATCGAACTGGCCAAATGGGCCGACCTGGTGCTGATCGCCCCGGCCACCGCCGACCTCATGGCGCGCATGGCCCAAGGCATGGCCGACGACCTGCTGACCACCCTGGTGCTGGCTACCGATGCCACCGTTGCCGTGGCCCCGGCCATGAACCAGGCCATGTGGCGCGACCCGGCCACCCAGGCCAACCTCGAACTGCTCAAGAGCCGTGGCATCCAGGTGTTCGGCCCGGCGTCCGGCAGCCAGGCCTGTGGCGATGTCGGCCTGGGCCGCATGCTCGAAGCCACCGACCTGGCCTGGTGTGCCGCGGAAAGCTTCAAGCGCCAGGCACTGACCGGCAAGCACGTGCTGATCACCGCCGGCCCGACCCAGGAAAACATCGACCCGGTGCGCTACATCACCAATCATAGCTCCGGCAAGATGGGCTTCGCCCTGGCCGAAGCGGCCGCCGAAGCCGGGGCTCGGGTCACCCTCGTCACTGGCCCGGTGCACCTGCCAACCCCCGACCGGGTCAGCCGTATCGACGTGGTCAGCGCGCGGGACATGCTCGCGGCCTGTGAAGCTGCCATGCCGTGCGACCTGTTCATCGCCTCTGCGGCGGTTGCGGACTACCGCCCGGAAGTCGTTGCCACGCAAAAATTGAAGAAAGATCCTACGACCGGTGACGGCATGCTGCTGCAGATGGTGCGCAATCCCGATATCCTTGCCACCATCGCTGGCCGCGCCGACCGCCCGTTCAGCGTCGGTTTCGCCGCCGAGACCGAACACTTGCTCGATTACGCCACGCGCAAGCTCAAGGACAAGAACCTCGACCTGATCGTCGCCAATGATGTGGCCAACCCCAGCATCGGCTTCAACAGCGAGGAAAACGCCTTGACCGTGATCGACCGCCAGCAGCACCAGACCCTCTTCGCGCAGACCAGCAAGGGCAAGATTGCCCGGCAACTGGTCGCCTTCATCGCCGAACGGCTCAATCAGGTTCAATAAGTTACATGCACGCTCTTCAAGCCAAGATCCTCGACCCACGCCTGGGTACCGAATTCCCCCTGCCGCAGTACGCCACCCCCGGCTCCGCCGGCCTGGACCTGCGCGCCCTGCTCAAGGAAGACACCGTCCTCGAACCAGGCCAGACCCTGCTGATCCCCACCGGCCTGTCGATCTACATCGGCGACCCGGGCCTGGCGGCGGTAATCCTGCCGCGCTCGGGCCTGGGCCATAAGCACGGCATCGTGCTGGGCAACCTGGTCGGGCTGATCGACTCGGACTACCAGGGCGAGTTGATGGTGTCGTGCTGGAACCGCGGCAACACCCCGTTCACCATCGCCGTTGGCGAGCGCATTGCCCAGCTGGTGCTGGTACCGGTGGTACAGGCCCATTTCGACATCGTCGAAGCGTTCGATGAAAGCCAGCGCGGTGCTGGCGGCTTCGGCCATTCCGGCAGCCACTGAGCCGAGAAATGACCGTTCAGGCCAAGGATGGCGAACTCTCTGGCGAAACCACCGTCCAAGCGTTCAGTTTGCGCCTGCCCAGAAAGCCTTTGACTAATGGAGCTTCCAGAGATGAACGACATGGCCCACCTGGTACCCGCCGCACTGCCAGACAGCATTTTCCGCGCGTATGACATTCGCGGCGTGGTCGGCAAGACCCTTCACGCCGAAACCGCCTACTGGATCGGCCGCGCCATCGGCGCGCAGAGCCTGGCCCAGGGCGAACCGCAGGTTTCGGTCGGCCGCGATGGCCGCCTGTCCGGCCCGATGCTGGTCGAACAGCTGATCAAGGGCCTGGTCGATGCCGGCTGCCAAGTCAGCGACGTCGGCCTGGTACCCACCCCGGCGCTGTACTACGCAGCCAACGTGCTGGCCGGCAAGTCCGGTGTGATGCTGACCGGCAGCCACAACCCGTCGGACTACAACGGCTTCAAGATCGTCATCGCTGGCGACACCCTGGCCAACGAACAGATCCAGGCCCTGCTGACGCGCCTGAAAACCAACGACCTGACCCGCGCCGAAGGCCGCGTGGAAAAGGTCGAGATCCTTGACCGCTACTTCCAGCAGATCGTCGAAGACGTGAAGCTGGCCAGGAAGCTCAAGGTGGTCGTGGACTGCGGCAACGGTGCCGCCGGCGTGGTCGCGCCGCAACTGATCGAAGCCCTGGGCTGCGAAGTGATCCCGCTGTTCTGCGAAGTCGACGGCAACTTCCCCAACCACCATCCGGACCCGGGCAAGCCGGAAAACCTCGAAGACCTGATCGCCAAGGTCAAGGAAACCGGCGCCGATATCGGCCTGGCCTTCGACGGTGACGGCGACCGCGTCGGCGTGGTGACCAACACCGGCAGCATCGTCTACCCCGACCGCCTGCTGATGCTGTTTGCCCAGGACGTGCTGTCGCGCAACCCGGGCGCCGAGATCATCTTCGACGTCAAATGCACCCGTCGCCTGACCCCGCTGATCGAGCAGCACGGCGGCCGCGCTCTGATGTGGAAGACCGGTCACTCGCTGATCAAGAAGAAGATGAAGCAGACCGGCTCGCTGCTGGCCGGCGAGATGAGCGGTCACATCTTCATCAAGGAACGCTGGTACGGTTTCGACGACGGCATCTATAGCGCCGTGCGCCTGCTGGAGATCCTCAGCAAGGCCGGGCAGAGCGCCGAAAACCTGTTCGCCGCGTTCCCGAACGATATTTCCACGCCGGAAATCAATATTGATGTGACCGACGAGGGTAAATTCAGCATCATTGATGCACTGCAACGCGACGCCGACTGGGGCGAAGCCAACCTGACCACCATCGACGGTGTGCGGGTGGACTACGCCCACGGCTGGGGCCTGGTTCGCGCCTCCAACACCACCCCGGTGCTGGTGCTGCGCTTCGAGGCCGACAGCGACGCCGAATTGCAACGTATCAAGGATGTTTTCCGTACCCAGTTGCTGCGGGTTGAGCCTGAGCTGCAACTGCCGTTCTGACCGACTATCTGTTCCTTACAGGAGCCCTGCATGACCCTCGATCGCGATGCCGCTTCCCATGTAGCCGAGGTTTTGTCCGAAGCACTGCCTTACATCCGCCGCTTTGTCGGCAAGACCCTGGTGATCAAGTACGGCGGCAACGCGATGGAGAGCGAGGAGCTCAAGACCGGCTTCGCCCGTGACATCGTGCTGATGAAGGCTGTGGGCATCAACCCGGTGGTGGTCCACGGTGGTGGCCCGCAGATCGGCGACCTGCTCAAGCGCCTGTCGATCGAAAGCCACTTCATCGACGGCATGCGCGTCACCGACTCGGCGACCATGGACGTGGTGGAGATGGTGCTGGGTGGCCAGGTCAACAAGGACATCGTCAACCTGATCAACCGCCACGGCGGCAGCGCAATCGGCCTGACCGGCAAGGACGCGGAGCTGATCCGCGCCCGCAAGCTGACCGTCAGCCGCCAGACTCCCGAGATGACCACCCCGGAAATCATCGACATCGGCCACGTTGGCGAAGTGGTAAGCGTGAACACCGACCTGCTGAACATGCTGGTGAAGGGCGACTTCATCCCGGTGATCGCACCGATCGGCGTGGGTGCCAACGGTGAGTCGTACAACATCAACGCCGACCTGGTGGCAGGCAAGGTAGCCGAAGCGCTGAAGGCCGAGAAGCTGATGCTGCTGACCAACATTGCCGGCCTGATGGACAAGCAGGGCGAAGTACTGACCGGCCTGACCACCGAGCAGGTCAACGAACTGATCGCCGACGGCACCATCTACGGCGGCATGCTGCCGAAGATCAAGTGCGCGCTGGATGCCGTGCAGGGCGGTGTGAATAGCTCCCACATCATCGACGGCCGCGTGCCGAATGCGGTGCTGCTGGAGATCTTCACCGACAGCGGCGTGGGTACCCTGATTACCAACCGCAAGCAGCGCTGATTGATTGGTTAGCCTGCACTGGCCCTATCGCCGGCAAGCCAGCTCCCACAGAATCTCCACAGCCCTCAAAGGCGGTGCTGTACCTGTGGGAGCGGGCATGCCCGCGAAGAGGCCAGAACAGGCGACACAAAAAAAGGCGACCTTCACAAGAAGGTCGCCTTTTTCATTTCCGGGCCCGGATCAGATACCGTACTGCGCCCGGTAAGCCTCGACAGCCGGCAGATGCTGCTTCAGCTGTGGATCATCGGCCAGGAACTCCAGCACCTGGGTCAGCGAAACGATGCTGACCACAGGGATACCGAAGTCACGCTCCACTTCCTGGATAGCCGACAGCTCGCCATTGCCGCGCTCTTCGCGGTTCAGCGCGATCAGCACGCCAGCGGCCTTGGCCTGCTGGGCATTGATGATCTGCATGACCTCACGAATGGCGGTACCGGCGGTGATCACGTCGTCGATGATCAGCACATCACCGGCCAGCGGGGCACCGACCAGGCTGCCACCTTCACCGTGGTCCTTGGCTTCCTTGCGGTTGAAGCACCATGGCACGTCGAGCTGATGCTGATCGGCAAGGGCCACTGCAGTAGTCGCTGCCAGCGGGATACCTTTGTAGGCCGGGCCGAACAGCACATCGAACGGGATCTTGCTGTCGACGATGGCTGCGGCATAGCAACGGCCCAGTTCGGCCAGGGCGGAACCGGTGTTGAACAGGCCGGCATTGAAGAAATACGGGCTGGTACGCCCCGATTTCAGGGTGAATTCACCGAAACGCAGTACCCCGCGATCGATGGCAAAACGGATGAAGTCGCGCTGATACGGCTGCATGGATAGTCCCGGACACCACGGATTTAGCTAAATGGGTTGAGCTCGGGTATCATACACGCACGAGATTTTTGGGGCCATTTATGCGGATCATCAGTGTGAACGTAAATGGCATTCAGGCTGCGGCCGAGCGTGGTTTGCTCAGCTGGCTGCAAGCCCAGAATGCCGACGTCATCTGCCTTCAGGATACCCGCGCCTCGGCCTTTGAACTCGATGACCCAGCTTTCCAGCTCGATGGCTATTTCCTTTATGCCTGCGACGCGGAGGTGCCTGCCCAAGGTGGTGTGGCCCTGTATTCGCGCATGCAGCCCAAGGCAGTCATCACCGGCCTGGGCTTCGAGACAGCCGACCGCTACGGGCGTTACCTGCAAGCAGATTTCGACAAAGTCAGTATTGCCAGCCTGCTGCTGCCTTCGGGGATGAACGGCGACGAAGACTTGAACCAGAAGTTCAAGTTGATGGACGACTTCGCCAAGTACCTGGACAAACAGCGTCGCAAGCGTCGCGAATACATCTACTGCGGCTCGTTCTACGTGGCGCAGCAGAAGCTCGACATCAAGAACTGGCGTGACAGCCAGCAGTCGCCGGGTTTCCTGGCGCCGGAGCGTGCGTGGATGGACGCGATCACTGGCGAGATGGGTTACGTCGATGCCCTGCGCGAAGTCAGCCGTGAGGGCGACCAGTACAGCTGGTGGCCGGACAACGAGCAGGCCGAGATGCTCAACCTGGGCTACCGGTTCGACTACCAGATCCTCACCCCGGGCCTGCGCCGCTTCGTGCGCAATGCCCGCCTGCCGCGTCAGCCGCGCTTCTCCCAGCATGCGCCGCTGATCGTCGACTATGACTGGACGTTGACCATCTGAAGGCATGGGGCCGCTTTGCGGCCCTATCGCGACACAAGGCCGCTCCTACAGGGGAATGCATATCCCTTGTAGGAGCGGCCTTGTGTCGCGATAGGGCTGCAAAGCAGCCCCAGCATTATTTGATCGGCCGCCAGATCATCGGGTAGCGATACGGCTTGCCCTCATTCGCCCGCACAGCCGCAATGATGATCAGGATCATCACCGCGACCATCAGCATGGCGAACAGCACCAGCCCGATGAACACGAACATCAGCAGGAAGCAGATGAACCCGGCAATGGTCACGCTGATCTGAAAGTTCAGCGCCTCTTTGCCCTGGGCATCGATGAAAGGGTCTTGCTCGCGCTTGAGGTGCCACAGCACCAGCGGGCCCAGCAAGTGCCCGAGCGGCACCACCAGGCCCAGCAGCGCGGAGAGGTGGCAGAACATCGCCCACTGCCGGATTTCGGCATTGGGCGGGGTGATCGACAGGTTCGATTCGCTCATGCCCCGCACCTCCCTGGCTGGGTTCAGTCGGCCAGTGCCGCCTGCTGCAGTTCGAAGATCTCGCTCATGCCCTTCTGTGCCAGGGCGAGCATGGCGTTGAAGTCTTCAGGCTGGAACGGCGCACCTTCGGCAGTACCCTGCACTTCGATGAAACCACCGGCGCTGGTCATGACCACGTTCAGGTCGGTTTCGGCGGCGGAGTCTTCCAGGTAGTCCAGGTCGAGCACCGCTTCGCCCTGGTACATGCCCACCGACACTGCGGCGATCATGTGCTTGAGCGGGTTGCCGGCCTTCAGGCCACCGCGCTTCTTGATCACCGCCAGGGCGTCGCACAGGGCGACCATGGCACCGGTGATGGACGCGGTACGGGTGCCACCATCGGCCTGGATCACGTCGCAGTCGACGTACAGGGTGATGTCACCGAGCTTGCTCATGTCCAGCGCGGCGCGCAGCGAACGGCCGATCAGGCGCTGGATTTCCAGGGTGCGGCCACCCTGCTTGCCACGGCTGGCTTCGCGCTGGTTACGCTCGCCGGTGGAACGCGGCAGCATGCCGTATTCGGCGGTCAGCCAGCCTTGGCCCTGGCCTTTGAGGAAGCGCGGCACACCGTTTTCCACGCTGACCGTGCAGATGACCTTGGTGTCACCGAACTCGACCAGTACCGACCCTTCGGCGTGCTTGGTGTAGTTGCGGGTGATGCGGATCGAGCGGAGCTGATCGGCGGCGCGACCACTTGGACGTTTCATCTGGGATACCTGTACTGGGACTTTGAATCTGCCGAGCATTATAGAGCCCACGGCCCGGGGAAGACATGCCTATTGTCGCGCCCGACACAGCCCGTCGCCTTTTCCTGCCGGCCAAGCCACCCGTCGGTAACATGGGTGGATTGGGCGCCAAGGCCCCACTGCGCTACAATCCTGCGCCTTGCAGCCGAGAGGCTCCCACCGTTCATTCATATACGCGAGGTACTCCCCAGGTGCACAGCATGACCGCTTTTGCTCGTGTCGAGCGCGCCGGCAGCCAAGGCACCCTGGTCTGGGAGCTGCGTTCGGTCAACCACCGTTACCTGGAGCCGCACCTGCGCCTGCCCGAGGCCCTGCGCGACCTCGAAGGCGCCGTGCGTGAAGGCCTGCGCCAGGGCCTGTCGCGGGGCAAGGTGGAATGCACCTTGCGCCTCAACGAAGACAGCAACGGCAAACCGCTGAAGGTGGACCGCGAGCGCGCCGCGCAGCTGGTTGCCGCCGCCGAGGAGGTGGCTGGCCTGATCAAGCAGCCGGCACCACTGAACCCGCTGGAGGTGCTGTCGTGGCCAGGCGTGCTGGTGGCCGACGCCAGCGACCCGCAGGCACTGAATACCGAAGCCATGGCGCTGTTCGATGAAGCACTGGCCGAGCTCAAGGCCGGGCGCCAGCGTGAAGGCCAGGAACTGGCCCGGCTGATCAACGAACGCCTGGACAACATGGCCAGCGAAGTCACCACCCTGCGCGCCCTGGTGCCGCAAATGCTGGCAGCTCAGCGGCAGAAGATCCTCGACCGCTTCGGCGACATGCAGGCCGAACTCGACCCGCAGCGCCTGGAGCAGGAGATGGTGCTGCTGGCCCAGAAGAGCGACGTGGCCGAGGAACTCGACCGCCTCAGCACCCATGTCACCGAAGTGCGCCGAGTGCTCAAGGGTGGCGGCGCCGCCGGCCGGCGCCTGGACTTCCTGATGCAGGAACTCAACCGCGAGGCCAACACCCTCGGCTCCAAGGCCTTCGACCCACGCAGCACGCAAGCGGCGGTCAACCTGAAGGTATTGATCGAACAGATGCGTGAACAAGTACAGAACATCGAGTAAGGCCACCCCGACCATGAACCACAGCAGCGGCACCCTCTACATCGTTTCGGCCCCTTCGGGCGCCGGCAAGACCAGCCTGGTCACCGCCCTGATCAAGGCCGACAAGCGCGTAAGCGTCTCGGTCTCGCACACCACCCGCGCCATGCGCCCGGGCGAGCAGCACGGCGTGAACTACCACTTCGTCAGCCATGACGACTTCAAGGGGCTGATCGCCAAGGGTGACTTCCTCGAGCACGCCGAAGTGTTCGGCAATTTCTACGGGACTTCGCGCAGCGCGCTGCAAGAGGTACTCGACCAGGGCAATGACCTGATCCTGGAAATCGACTGGCAAGGCGCCCAGCAGGTACGCAAGCTGATGCCCGAGGCTTTGTCGGTGTTCATCCTGCCGCCGAGCCAGCAGGCCCTGCGCGAGCGCCTGGATGGCCGCGGGCAGGACAGCGAAGAGATCATCGCCGGGCGCATGAAGGAAGCGGTCAGCGAGATGGTGCACTACGACGAGTATGACTACGTGATCATCAACGATGACTTCGACGTGGCGCTGGAAGACTTGAAGGCAGTGTTCCGCTCGAACCGCCTGGTGCTGAAGAAGCAGCAACAGCGCAACAGCGGGCTGCTGAAAGAACTGCTCTCCTGAAAGACCGCATGGGGCTGCTTTGCAGCCCATTCGCAGCACAAGGCTGCTCCTACATCGACGGCGTACATCGCGCCATTGTAGGAGCAGCCTTGTGCTGCGAATGGGGCGCGAAGCGCCCCCAGCCTTATTCCTGCAGTGGCAGGGTAGCCTGCTGACGCAGGGTAGCCCCCAGGAAGTACGCCGGCGCGCGCAGGCGCGACAGCATCATCAGCACGATCCCCAGCACCGAGATGATCGCGGCGATCACGAACACCAGCCCCAGCCCGCCCACATGCGAGCCGCTGCCGAAGTCCGGCGAGGCGCTGTCGATGGCGGTACGCACGAAGATCACCGACAAGATCACCCCACCCACCAGCGGGCACAAGCCGCGCATCAGGAAGTGGCGCAGGCTGTCGAACAGGCTGTGGCGGAAGTACCAGACACAGGCGAAGGCCGTCAGCGAATAGTAGAAGCAGATCATCATGCCCAGTGCAGTGATGGTATCCGCCAACACGTTCTCGCTCAGGGTGCGCATGGTCACGTAGAACAGGCCCGCAGCCACACCAGCGCAGATGGTGGCGTAACGCGGGGTCTGCGAACGAGGGCAGACGCTGGCGAACTTCTGCGGCACCGCACCGTAGTAACCCATGGCCAACAGGGTGCGCGCCGGCGACACGAAGGTCGACTGCAGCGACGCCGCGGTGCTGGCCAGCACGGCGATGGACATCAGGATCGCCAGCGGCCCCATGACCGGACCGGCCAGGTGGGCGAAGACGTTTTCCTGGATGCGCGGGTTGTTCAGGCCCAGGCCTTGTTCGCTGATACCGGCAAACTGCAGGGTGGCAATCGCGGTGAACAGGTACAGGCCGAGGATCAGCAGCACGGTCCAGGTGGCCGCCTTGCCCGGCACCTCGTCACTGCCGACCGATTCCTCGCTGACAGTCAGGCACACGTCCCAGCCCCAGAAGATGAAGATCGACAGCGACAGCCCGGCGGCAAAGGCCGAGAACGATTCGACGCCGAACGGGTTGAACCAGGCGAAATCGAATTCCAGCGGTGGCGGCGCGGTGGTTTCGCCGAAAGCGGCAAAGGCAAAGCCGATCAGCACCAGCAACTGCAGGGCCACCAAGCCATATTGCACCGTCATGGTGGTAGTCATGCCGCGGCAGCAGATCCACACCGCCAGGGCGATGAACACGCAACAGGTGGTTATGTTGATGAGCAGGTTGTCGGCCAAGGCCGCCAGTTCATGCTTGCCGGTGATCTGACCAAGGAACAGGTAGAAGAAGTCGACCGCCACCCCTGCCAGGTTCGACAACACGATGGTGGTGGCGACCACCAGGCCCCAGCCACCGATCCAGCCGATCATCGGGCCGAAGGCACGCGCCGACCAGGTAAACGAAGTACCGCTGTCCGGCTCCGCCGAGTTCAGTTCGCGGTAGCCCAAGGCCACCAGCAGCATCGGCAGGAAGCCGACGATGAACACCGCCGGCAGGTGCGCGCCCACTTCACGCACGGTCGGGCCAAGGGCACCGGTAAGGGTGTAGACCGGGGCGATAGTGGAAATGCCCAGCACCACGCTGGCCAGCAAGCCCAGCCGGCCGGTGGCCAGGCCCTTGCTGCGCTGGGTGTTGCCCGCGTCGGCCGCCACGTCGGGTGGGCGGCCGGCTTCTGTGTAATTGCTCATGAGTATTTGCCGTAAATTTTGGAATTGTTTTCACAGGCCTTGCGTACAAGGCCCGCTTTCACTCATTGAAAGCTTGCTGCCGGGAACAAGTCATCCGAGACCTTCGGGTGACGTCAGAATGCCTCCTGCCGTGCGCCCTCCCGTGTTGCGTAGGCAATGCAGGCCTCGCGAAACGCCTGGAACAGGCGCAGCGAGACCGGGTTTTCGGTAAATCGCCACTCCGGGTGCCACTGCACGCCAAGCACAAAGCCCGGCGCCGCAGGCATGGACACCGCTTCGATCAGGCCATCCGGGGCCCGTGCCTCGACGCGCAGGCCCGGGGCCAGGCGGTCGATGCCCTGGCTGTGCAGCGAGTTGACCTCGAACTGCGCCGCCAGGCCCAGGCGCTCGAACAACCCGCCAGGCTCGATGCCGACAAGGTGACGAGGGCCGTATTGCACCTCCAGGGGTGCGTCCTCAGGTTCACGGTGGTCAAGGTAGCCGGGCAGTTCCTGCACGCGCTGGTGCAGGCTGCCGCCCAGGGCCACGTTCAATTCCTGGTAGCCACGGCAGATACAGAACACCGGCACACCGGCGGCAATGGCCGCCTGCAACAACGGCAGGGTCAGGCGATCGCGTGCCAGATCGTGCCGGGTACCCGCCGCGCTGGGGGCGCCATTGTAATGATGCGGTTCGATATTTGAAGGTGAGCCGGTAAAAACAATGCCGTGCAGACGGGCCAGCAGCGCCTGCGTGTCGCTGCCCCCGTCACGGGCCGGCAGGATCAATGGCAAGCCGGCAAAGCCGGCCGCCTCGACATACTTGTCGCCTACCGTATGCGACGAGTTCTTCCCCACCTGCTGGCGGCAGGCGCTGACACCGATCAAGGGGACCGCATTTGCGCTCATGGGCTTACACCGTGTGCAGGTACCAGTTGTACTCGAGGTCGGAAATCGACACTTCGAACTCGGCCAGTTCGCTTTCCTTGCAGGCCACGAAGATATCGATGTAGTCCGGGCTGATGTATTGGTTGAGGACTTCGCTGTCGTCCAGCGCGCGCAGGGCATCGCGGAGGTTGTTCGGCAGGCTCTGCTCCAGCTGTTCGTAGGAGTTGCCTTCGATCGGTGCCTGCGGCTCGACCTGGTTGGTCAGGCCGTGGTGAACACCGGCGAGGATCGCCGCGAGCATCAGGTAGGGGTTGGCGTCGGCACCGGCCACGCGGTGCTCGAGGCGCACGTTGTCGCTGCTGTCGGTGGGCACGCGCACTGCCACGGTACGGTTGTCCAGGCCCCAACTTGGCGCATTGGGCACGTAGAACTGCGCGCCGAAGCGGCGGTAGGAGTTGATGTTCGGGCAGAGGAAGGCCATCGACGCCGGCATGGTCTCCAGCACACCACCGATGGCATGGCGCAGCGCGTCGCTTTGCAGCGGGTCGTCGCTGGCGAAGATGTTCTTGCCGGTTTTCTTGTCCAGCAACGAAATGTGCACGTGCAGGCCATTGCCTGCCTGGCCTGGGTAGGGCTTGGCCATGAAGGTGGTGTCCATTTCATGGTCGTAGGCAACGTTCTTGATCAGGCGCTTGAGCAGGATCGCGTAGTCGCAGGCCTTCAGCGGGTCGGCAACATGATGCAGGTTGACCTCGAACTGCGCCGGGGCGCTTTCCTTGACGATGGCGTCGGCGGGCAGGCCTTGTTCCTTGGCCGCTTCGAGCATGTCCTGCAGGCAGTCGGCATATTCATCTAGGTCGTCGATCAGGTACACCTGGGTCGACTGCGGGCGCTTGCCGGAAATCGGCGAGCGCGGCGGCTGCGGGCGACCGTTGAGGTTGTCCTGGTCGATCAGGTAGAACTCCAGCTCGAACGCGGCGCAGATATCCAGGCCCAGGTCATCGAACTTGCTCACCACCTGGCGCAGTACTTCGCGCGGGTCGGCGAAGAACGGCTGGCCATCCAGTTCGTGCATGGTCATCAGCAGCTGGGCGGTGGGGCGCTTCTGCCACGGCTCGTCCGACAGTGTGCCGGGGATCGGGAAGCAGATGCGGTCGGCATCGCCGATGTCCAGGCCAAGGCCGGTGCTCTCGACGGTGGACCCGTTGATGTCCAGGGCGAACAGCGATGCCGGCAGGTTGATGCCCTTCTCGTACACCTTGTGCAGGCTGGCCCGCTCGATGCGCTTGCCACGTACCACGCCGTTCATGTCGGAGATCAGCAGGTCGACGTACTGCGTGTCCGGATGGGCCTGGAGGAAGTCATTCATCTCGCTGGAAGAACTGGCGCACGGGGTTACCGACGTCATGGCTGTACATCCTTTGATTTGCTGCGGCGATGTGGGGGATACGGCTGGCGCCTCACGGGCGACGATGGTTGCAGCTGTTGTTCTTTTCACTTTCCCATCGTGGGGATTGGTTACCCGACCGGGCGCATTGATTCCCGGGGGCCGTTTCACTATAAAATGGCCAAAACGCAACAGACATTGGCAATTCGGCAAGCAGAGCGTGCACCAATGCAATATCAGATTACCCATGCCGACCTCTCCCTGGTCCTGGCCCTGGAACGTGGCCGCTCGCTGGCCAAGGCTGCCGAGTTGCTCAAGGTCGATGTTTCGACGGTGTTCCGCTCGATCCGCCGGCTGGAGTCGGCGCTGGGCACAGCCTTGTTCGTCAAGAGCCGCAAAGGCTACCTGCCGACCGACACCGCCCAGGCCCTGGCCGAGCAGGCCGAACGCGCCGAGCAGGCGCTGGAGGCGGCGCGCATCGCCATGACCAGTGGCGAGCAGGTGGTCAGCGGCACCGTGCGCCTGACCTGTACCGAGGCGGTGATGCACAGCCTGCTGCTGCCGGCGCTGGCCGAGTTCATGCCCAACTACCCGGCCTTGTCGCTGGAGATGGGCACCTCCAATACCTTCGCCAACCTCAGCCGGCGCGATGCCGACATTGCCCTGCGCCTGACCAACACGCCGCCGGAGCACCTGGTGGGCCGCAACCTGGGGTCCACCTCCTACGTGGTCTGCGGACAGCCGCAGTGGCGCGAGCGCCTGGCCGAGTCACCTGCCAGCGTGCCGTGGATCGCCCCCGACGACTCGATGCAGGACCACCCCACGGTGGTCTGGCGCAACCAGCAGCACCCGGGTTTGAGCCCGCGCTACCAGTGCAGCGGCATGTCGACCATCGCCCAGCTGGTCACGGCCGGGCTCGGCGTGGCAGCGTTGCCGGACTACATGGTGCACGCGCTGCCCGGGGTGGATGCGCTGAGCGGACCGCTGCCGGGTTGCGACACCCAGCTGTGGCTGCTGACCCGGCCGGACTGCCGGGCGTTGCGCTCGGTGCAGACCCTGTTCGAGGAGCTGACCCCGCGGTTGCGTGACGCGATGCTCTGAGGTTATCGTCAGGTTCATGTATAGAGGGTGTCTGTTCCGGCCCTTTCGCGGGCACGCCCGCTCCCACAGGTAAAGCGGCGGCGGTGAGAATTGTGCAGGACTTGTGGGAGCGGGCGTGCCCGCGAAGAACTCCACACCGATCTACCTGACAAAACAGCGCTTCCCTATTGGCTGGTGATTTTTTAAACTATCGAGTCCGCCTGCCCATTATTGGGCTGCACGCCCACCGCAATTGCTACTGAGGAAGACCATGGCCCGCGTAACTGTTGAAGACTGCCTGGAACACGTGGATAACCGCTTTGAGCTGGTCATGCTCTCGACCAAGCGCGCTCGCCAGCTGGCGACCGGCGGCAAAGAGCCACGCGTTGCGTGGGAAAACGACAAGCCGACCGTTGTTGCCCTGCGTGAAATCGCCGAAGGCATCGTCACCAACGAGTTCATCGCCGCTGAAGAGATCGTCACCGAGGATCCGGTGTTCGCCGCGTTCGAGGACGAGAACAACGAGGCTGTCTGATTGATGCCAGGTCGACGTCGCACGGCGCAAGGCCCCCTTCCTCGGCAGGAGGTGAACCCATGCCGGGTATAGAAGCCTTGGCCGAACGGCTGTCGACCTATCTTGGCCCCGAACAGGTCAACCTGGTCCGGCGCGCCTATTTCTACGCCGAACAGGCCCACGATGGGCAGCGCCGCCGCAGTGGCGAGCCTTACGTGACCCACCCGCTGGCCGTGGCCAGCATCCTCGCCGACATGCACATGGACCATCAGAGCCTGATGGCGGCCATGCTGCACGACGTGATCGAAGATACCGGCATCGCCAAGGAAGCCCTCAGCCAGCAGTTTGGCGAGACCGTGGCCGAACTGGTCGATGGGGTCAGCAAGCTGACCCAGATGAACTTCGAGACCAAGGCCGAGGCGCAGGCCGAAAACTTCCAGAAAATGGCCATGGCCATGGCCCGCGACATCCGCGTGATCCTGGTCAAGCTGGCCGACCGCCTGCACAACATGCGCACCCTGGAAGTGCTGTCCGGCGAGAAACGCCGGCGCATCGCCAAGGAAACCCTCGAGATCTACGCCCCCATCGCCAACCGCCTGGGCATGCACACCGTGCGCGTGGAGTTCGAGGACCTCGGCTTCAAGGCCATGCACCCGATGCGTTCGTCGCTGATCCACCGTGCGGTGAAAAGCGCTCGCGGCAACCGCAAGGAGATCGTCGCCAAGATCGAGCATTCGCTGGCCAACTGCCTGGCCGCCGACGGCATCGAGGGCGAGGTCAGCGGGCGGCAGAAACACCTCTATGGCATCTACAAGAAGATGCGCGGCAAGCGCCGCGCCTTCAACGAGATCATGGACGTGTACGCCTTCCGCATCGTCGTCGACAAGGTCGACACCTGCTACCGCGTACTCGGTGCGGTGCACAACCTGTACAAGCCGCTGCCCGGTCGCTTCAAGGATTACATCGCGATCCCCAAGGCCAACGGCTACCAGTCGTTGCACACCACGCTGTTCGGCATGCACGGCGTGCCCATCGAAATCCAGATCCGCACCCGCGAGATGGAAGAGATGGCCAACAACGGCATCGCCGCGCACTGGCTGTACAAATCCAACGACGACGAGCAGCCCAAGGGCAGCCACGCCCGCGCCCGCCAGTGGGTCAAGGGCATCCTCGAGCTGCAGCAACGTGCCGGCAACTCGCTGGAATTCATCGAAAGCGTGAAGATCGACCTGTTCCCGGACGAGGTCTACGTGTTCACGCCCAAAGGCCGCATCATGGAGCTGCCCAAAGGCTCCACGGCGGTCGACTTCGCCTACGCGGTGCACACCGACGTCGGCAACAGTTGCATCGCCTGCCGCATCAACCGCCGCCTGGCGCCGCTGTCCGAACCGCTGCAAAGCGGCTCGACGGTGGAAATCGTCAGCGCCCCGGGCGCACGGCCGAACCCGGCCTGGCTCAACTTCGTGGTTACCGGCAAGGCGCGCACGCACATCCGCCACGCGCTCAAGCAACAGCGCCGCTCCGAGTCCATCAGCCTGGGCGAACGCCTGCTGAACAAGGTGCTCACCGGCTTCGACAGCAGCCTGGAGATGATCCCCCAGGAGCGTATCCAGGCGATTCTCGCCGAGTACCGCCTGGAGCTGATCGAAGACCTGCTCGAAGACATCGGCCTGGGCAACCGCATGGCCTACGTGGTCGCGCGCCGCCTGCTGTCGGCCGAGGGCGAGCAGTTGCCGGCACCGGAAGGCCCGCTGGCGATCCGCGGTACCGAAGGCCTGGTGCTGAGCTACGCCAAGTGCTGCACGCCGATCCCGGGCGACCCGATCGTCGGCCATCTGTCAGCCGGCAAGGGCATGGTCGTGCACCTGGAAAACTGCCGCAACATCAGTGAAATCCGCCACAACCCGGAGAAGTGCGTACAGCTCTCCTGGGCCAAGGACATCACCGGTGAATTCAATGTCGAGTTGCGTGTCGAACTGGAGCACCAGCGCGGCCTGATTGCCCTGCTGGCCAGCAGTGTCAACGCCGCCGACGGCAACATCGAGAAGATCAGCATGGACGAACGCGACGGCCGTATCAGCGTGGTCCAACTGGTGGTCAGCGTGCACGACCGCGTGCACCTGGCGCGTGTGATCAAGAAGCTGCGTACCCTGACCGGTGTGGTCCGCATCACCCGCATGCGTACGTAGTCCGCCAACCGCAAGGAGTCATCATGAGCAAGACCGTCATCAACAGCGACAAGGCCCCTGCCGCCATCGGCACCTACTCGCAGGCGATCAAGGCCGGCAACACCGTGTACATGTCGGGCCAGATCCCGCTGGACCCGAAGACCATGGAGCTGGTCGAAGGCTTCGAAGCCCAGACCGTACAGGTGTTCGAGAACCTCAAGGCCGTGGCTGAAGCCGCTGGCGGTTCGTTCAAGGACATCGTCAAGCTGAACATCTTCCTCACCGACCTGAGCCACTTCGCCAAGGTCAACGAGGTGATGGGCCGCTACTTCGAGCAGCCTTACCCGGCCCGCGCCGCCATCGGCGTTGCCGCACTGCCGAAAGGCTCCCAGGTCGAAATGGACGCCATCCTGGTCATCGAATGATGCCCCCGGTGACGGGCGCCCTGCCCGTCACCTTCCCTTCTCTGCAAGGTTACCCCGTCATGCGTCAAGCACTGCCCCTCGCGCTGGCAGCCCTGCTTCTGGGCGGCTGCGCCAGCCACAAACCCGAAGATTTCAACGGCACCTGGATCAACCAGGACGCCATCAATGCGGCCGTCAAGGGCGGCAGCCTGCGTCAGGCGCTCAATGAGCACGGGCCGGTGTTCGAGTGGAAGCTCGACGTCGCCAGCCAACAGGCCAGCTACAGCAATGGCTTCGAAGCGGCCGACGGCCAGCTGAGCGCCACCGACAAGCAATGGCAGGCCAGCTTCCAGGGTGGCCAGACCGAACAGCTGTCGCTCGATGGCGACGAACTGCAGGCGGTCGATCAAAGCGGCGGCAAGCAGACCTTCGTGCGCGCCAAAGCACCGGCGGCGACCAATGCGCCACTGGGCAGCAGCTTCGAGAAAGCCCTGTACCAGGCCTATCTGGGCGGTAACTGGAAGATCATCGAAGGCCAGGGTAAAGGTGCCAGCGTGCGCTTCGGCGACACCGGCAACGTCACCGGCCTGCCAGGGCCAGACCGTTTCGCCCTGTGCCTGGCGGGTGATTGCGCGACCATGGGTGGCAGCAATGACAGCCTGTGGCTGGAGCGCAACCAGCGTGGCGCGCCGTTCATCCTCAAGCGCGATGGCGACAAGCTGGAGATCTTCCAGGCGGTGAACCGCGCACAGCCGGATGAAATGCCAGTGTTGGCGGCCGGCAAGCGCCAGTGGGTGCTGGAACTGGACTGAAAACCTGCACGGTCCCTGTAGGAGCGGCCTTGTGTCGCGATGGGCCGCGCAGCGGCCCCGGCATTCTAAGCGGCGACGCTGAAATCCTGTGAAATCCTGGGGCCGCTGCGCGCCCCATCGCGACACAAGGCCGCTCCTACAGGGGGTCGCATCAGGCCTGAGGCTGGTTTTTACCCTCGAGGATGGCCGCATAGCCTTCCCTGTAACTCGGATATACCGGCGCCCAGCCCAACGCCCGCGCCCGGGCATTACTGCAGCGCTTGCTGCCGGTACGCCGCACTCGCTGCTCATCCGACCACTCGGTTACCCCCATGTACGCCCGCAGCCAGGCCACCACATCGGCCAGCGGCGCCGGGTCGTCGTCGACGCCGATGTAGCAATCGTCGAGCACCTTGCCGTCGGCATCGGCCTGCAACAGGAACGCCAACAGGCTGGCGGCATCCTCGGCATGGATGCGGTTGCCATACAGCGGTGGCTCCTCGGCCACGCGGTAGCCCTGGCGCACCTGACTGAGCAGCCACTCGCGGCCGGGGCCATAGATGCCGGTCAGGCGCACCACACTGGCCGGGATGCCGCTGGCCAGCGCCAGCCGCTCAGCCTCCAGCATCAACCGCCCGGAATAACCTTCAGGCTCGGTGGCCGCGCCTTCTTCGATCCACTCGCCGTCCTTCTGTGCATACACGCTGCTGCTGGACACGAACAGCAGGCGCCGTGGGCGTTGGCCGCGCTCGGCCAGCCAGGCCAGCACATGGCGCAAACCGTCGACATAGGCTGCCTGGTAACCCGCCTCGTCGTGCTGGCTGGCCGCCACGCAATACACCAGGTAGTCCGGCGCGCGCTGCGGCCAGGCGTCGGGGATCGATGGCTCGGACAAGTCCGCCGCCACCGGCACGACCCCCGCAGGCAACTGCCCGACCGAGCGACGCAGGCCGCTCACCTGCCAGCCGCGCGCAAGCATCTGCCGGGCAAGACGCCCGCCTACATCACCACATCCCACCACCATCACGGAAAGGTCTGACATCTCTAAACTCCTAGACCAATTGATCAGCCTGACCACGCTACACGATGGATGGCTAGACCATAGGCGAAAAAAGCAACAAGATTACTTTTGTTAACAAGAATTACTTGCAATAATGGCCGCCAAATTGTTCTCGGCCTACCTCGAGGCCTTGGAGAACGTTCACTTTATTCTTCATCAGGTCCGGCCAGCATGACACGTACTCAACCTTCCGCTTCGCCAACCCCGTCGCGCGCCTGGCGCGCCATCGCCGCGCTGACGCTCAGCCTGGTGCTGGCCCCGGTGGCCATGGCCGATGAGCCAACCGCCAATGCTGCCGCGCCTGCTGCCGCTACCGCACCAGCTGCGCCGGCCGCTGCCCCAGCCGCAGCACCGGCTGCCGACGCAGTTGCCGCCACCCCGGTTGATGCCCCGGTCGCGGTAGACCCGAGCGTCGAAGCCCTGGTGGAAGACACCTCGCTGGGCATGGCCCACGACCTGTCCCCATGGGGCATGTACAAGAACGCCGACGTGGTGGTCAAGGCGGTGATGATCGGCCTGGCCATCGCCTCCATCATCACCTGGACCATCTGGATCGCCAAAGGCTTCGAGCTGATGGGCGCCAAGCGTCGCCTGCGTGGTGAAATTGCCCTGCTGAAGAAATCCGCCAGCCTCAAGGAAGCCAGCGACGTTTCCAACAAGGAAGGCACCCTGGCCCACACCTTGGTCCACGACGCCCTCGAAGAGATGCGCCTGTCGGCCAACGCCCGCGAAAAAGAAGGCATCAAGGAGCGCGTCAGCTTCCGCCTGGAGCGCCTGGTACACGCCAGCGGCCGCACCATGAGCAGCGGCACCGGCGTACTCGCCACCATCGGCTCCACTGCGCCATTCGTCGGCCTGTTCGGTACCGTATGGGGCATCATGAACAGCTTCATCGGCATCGCCAAGACCCAGACCACCAACCTGGCCGTGGTTGCCCCGGGTATCGCCGAGGCCCTGCTGGCCACCGCCCTGGGCCTGGTCGCCGCAATCCCGGCCGTGGTCATCTACAACGTCTTCGCCCGCTCCATCGCCGGCTACAAGGCCCAGGTGTCCGACGCCTCCGCCCAGGTGCTGCTGCTGGTCAGCCGTGACCTGGACCACCAGGGCAGCGAGCGCGCCGCCCCGCACATGGTGAAAGTGGGGTAAGCCATGGGCCTGCATCTCAACGAAGGTGGCGACGACCTCGCCGAAAACCACGAAATCAACGTTACGCCGTTCATCGACGTGATGCTGGTGCTGCTGATCATCTTCATGGTCGCAGCCCCCTTGGCCACGGTCGACATCAAGGTCGACCTGCCGGCTTCGACCGCCAAGCCGGCGCCGAGGCCCGAGAAGCCGGTGTTCGTCAGCGTCAAGGCCGACCAGAAGCTGTACGTCGGTGACGATCAGGTCCCTGCCCCCGACCAGCTTGGCCCGATGCTCGATGCCAAGACCAAGGGCGACAAGGAAACCACCATCTTCTTCCAGGCTGACAAAGGCGTGGATTACGGTGACCTGATGGAAGTGATGAACAACATGCGCGCGGCCGGCTACCTGAAAGTCGGTCTGGTAGGTCTCGAGACGGCAGCCAAGAAATGACAAAAACGCGCTCTAACATGGCGCGCTACGGTGGCAGCCTGGCGATCGTGCTGGGCGTGCACGTGGTCGCCGTGCTGCTGACGCTCAACTGGTCGGTGCCCCAGGCCATCGAACTGCCACCGGCAGCCATGATGGTCGAGCTGGCGCCATTGCCGGAGCCTGCGCCACCACCGCCACCGAAAGCGGCGCCGCAGCCACCGGCGCCGGTCGAGGAACCGCCGCTGCCGAAGCTGGCCGAGGCACCCAAGCCCAAGATCGCCATTCCCAAGCCGCCCAAGCCGAAGGCCAAGCCACAGCCGCCCAAGCCCGAGAAAAAGCCTGAGCCGCCGAAGGAAGCACCGCCGACCGAACAAACGGTAGACGCACCGCCCAGCAACACGCCGCCGCAGAAGTCCGCGGCACCGGCGCCGAGCATTGCGTCCAACAGCAACGCCCTGCCGACCTGGCAGAGCGACCTGCTGCGTCACCTGGCCAAGTACAAGCGTTACCCGGAAGACGCGCGCCGTCGCGGTCTGCAGGGCATCAACCGCCTGCGCTTCGTGGTCGACGCCGAAGGCAAGGTGGTGTCGTACTCCATGGCCGGTGGCTCGGGTAGTGCCGCCCTGGACCGGGCGACCCTGGAAATGATCCGTCGGGCCGGCACGGTACCCAAGCCGCCACCCGAGTTGCTGAACAATGGCACGATCGAAGTCGTGGCACCGTTCGTCTACTCGCTGGACCGCCGCTGAGACTTTTGTTTCTGTCACAAATCGGCAAGTCTGATAACGTGCGTCTATCGATTGCAGCCGCTATGCTGGGCTCGCAACTTCATGGACGCACGTTATGACCCTCACAGAATTACGCTACATCGTCACACTCGCCCAGGAACAGCACTTCGGCCATGCCGCCGAACGCTGCCACGTGAGCCAGCCGACCCTGTCGGTCGGTGTGAAAAAGCTCGAGGATGAGCTTGGCGTGCTGATCTTCGAGCGCAGCAAGAGCGCGGTCCGCCTGACCCCTGTCGGCGAAAGCATCGTCGCCCAGGCGCAAAAGGTACTGGAGCAGGCCCAGGGCATTCGCGAGCTGGCCCAGGCCGGCAAGAACCAGCTGACCGCCCCGCTCAAGGTCGGTGCCATCTACACCGTCGGCCCGTACCTGTTCCCGCACCTGATCCCTCAGTTGCACCGCGTGGCGCCGCAGATGCCGCTGTACATCGAAGAGAACTTCACCCATGTACTGCGCGAAAAGCTGCGCAATGGCGAACTGGATGCGGTGATCATCGCCCTGCCGTTCAACGAAGCCGACGTGCTGACCCTGCCGCTGTACGATGAACCGTTCTGCGCCCTGATGCCGGCCGACCACCCGTGGACGGCGAAAAAGACCATCGACACCGCCATGCTCAACGACAAGAGCCTGTTGCTGCTCGGTGAAGGCCACTGCTTCCGCGACCAGGTGCTGGAAGCCTGCCCAACGCTGAACAAGGGCGGTGAAGGCTCCAAGCACACCACGGTCGAGTCCAGCTCGCTGGAAACCATCCGCCACATGGTTGCCTCCGGCCTTGGCGTGTCGATCCTGCCGCTGTCGGCGGTGCACAGCCACCACTACGCCCCCGGCGTCATCGAGGTTCGCCCACTGACCGCACCGGCACCATTCCGCACCGTGGCCATCGCTTGGCGCGCCAGCTTCCCGCGGCCGAAGGCCATCGAGATTCTCGCCGACTCGATCCGCCTGTGCTCGGTCGCCAAAGCCCCTGCGGAACAACCGGCCTGAGTCATGAGTGAGCTGTCGAAGGTCCCGGTCACGGTACTCAAGGGGGTTGGCGAGGCCATGGCGGAGAAACTCGCCAAGGTCGGCCTGGAGAACCTGCAGGACGTGCTGTTCCACCTGCCCCTGCGCTACCAGGACCGCACTCGCGTGGTGCCGATAGGCCAGCTGCGCCCTGGCCAGGACGCGGTGATCGAGGGCGTGGTCAGCGGCGCCGACGTGACCATGGGCAAGCGCCGCAGCCTGGTGGTGCGCCTGGGTGACGGCAGCGGCGTGCTGAGCCTGCGCTTCTACCACTTCAGCAACGCGCAGAAGGAAGGTCTCAAGCGTGGTACTCACCTGCGCTGCTACGGCGAAGCCCGCCCCGGCGCCTCGGGCCTGGAAATCTACCACCCAGAATACCGCGCACTGAACGGCGACGAGCCGCCGCCACCGGTCGAGCAGACCCTGACGCCGATCTATCCGTCCACCGAAGGCCTCACCCAGCAACGCCTGCGCCTGCTGTGCCAGCAGAGCCTGGGCCTGCTCGGCCCGCGCAGCCTGCCGGACTGGCTGCCCGACGAACTGGCCCGGGACTACCAGCTGGCGCCGCTGGACGATGCCATCCGCTACCTGCACAACCCGCCGGCCGACGCCGACCTCGACGAGCTTGCCGAAGGCCAGCACTGGGCCCAGCACCGCCTGGCCTTCGAAGAACTGCTGACCCACCAGCTGTCGCAGCAACGCCTGCGCGAAAGCCTGCGCAGCCTGCGCGCGCCGGTGCTGCCCAAGGCCCAGCGCCTGCAGGCGCAGTACCTGGCCAACCTGGGCTTCCAGCCGACCGGCGCGCAGCAGCGGGTGGCCAATGAAATTGCCTACGACCTCAGCCAGCACGAGCCGATGATGCGCCTGGTGCAGGGCGATGTGGGTGCCGGCAAGACCGTGGTCGCCGCCCTGGCCGCGCTGCAGGCCCTGGAGGCCGGCTACCAGGTGGCCTTGATGGCGCCCACCGAGATCCTCGCCGAACAGCACTACATCACCTTCAAGCGCTGGCTCGAACCGCTGGGCATCGAAGTGGCCTGGCTGGCCGGCAAGCTCAAGGGCAAGGCTCGGGCAGCCGCCCTGGAGCAGATCGCCAACGGTGCGCCAATGGTGGTCGGTACCCACGCGCTGTTCCAGGAAGAGGTGAAGTTCAAGCACCTGGCCCTGGCGATCATCGATGAACAACACCGTTTTGGCGTGCAGCAACGCCTGGCCCTGCGCAAGAAGGGCGTGGCCGGGGAATTGTGCCCGCACCAGCTGATCATGACCGCCACGCCCATTCCGCGCACCCTGGCCATGAGCGCCTACGCCGACCTGGACACCTCGGTGCTCGACGAGCTGCCGCCCGGGCGCACCCCGGTGAACACCGTGCTGGTGGCCGACAGCCGCCGCTTCGAAGTGGTCGAGCGGGTGCGCGCCGCCTGCGCCGAAGGGCGCCAGGCCTATTGGGTGTGCACCCTGATCGAAGAATCCGAAGAGCTGACCTGCCAAGCCGCCGAAAGCACCTACGAGGAGCTGGGCAGCGCCCTGGGCGAGCTGCGGGTGGGGCTGATCCACGGGCGCATGAAGCCGGCGGAAAAGGCTGAGATCATGGCCGAGTTCAAGGCCGGCAACCTGCAGCTGCTGGTCGCCACCACGGTCATCGAGGTGGGCGTGGACGTGCCCAACGCCAGCCTGATGATCATCGAGAACCCCGAGCGCCTGGGCCTGGCCCAGTTGCACCAGCTGCGCGGCCGGGTTGGCCGGGGCAGCGCCGTCAGCCATTGCGTGCTGCTGTACCACCCGCCACTGTCGCAGATCGGCCGCGAGCGCCTAGGGATCATGCGGGAAACCAACGACGGCTTCATCATCGCCGAGAAAGACCTGGAACTGCGTGGCCCAGGCGAGATGCTCGGCACCCGCCAGACCGGCCTGTTGCAGTTCAAGGTCGCCGACCTGATGCGCGACGCCGACCTGCTGCCGGCCGTGCGCGACGCCGCCCAGGCCCTGATCGCACGGTGGCCGGAGCACGTCAGCCCACTGCTCGATCGCTGGCTGCGCCATGGCCAGCAATATGGCCAAGTGTGACGCTGGTCCCATAATGGATCCAGTTTTGCCCCCAGGCTGGTTATACTTCGCGTTTAAAAGAATCAGTGGATACGGACCATGACTGAAGTTGCCCTGGACACCGCAACCCCACACGCTCCCTCGGTCATCCGGCTGCTGCTCGACAAACTCGGCGTGGCCTACCGCGAGGTGGTCGAACATCCGCACCTGCCGGCAGCGTCGCGGGTACAGGCCGTGCTGCTCGACGACGAGGTCGGTGCCCTGATGGTGCTGTTCCCGCAGAGCCAGCTGCTGGACCTCAACCGCCTGGCCGAACTGACCGGGCGCAAGCTCACCGCGGTGTCGGTGCCGCGCCTGAAGCAGATGCTGGACAAGCACCAGCTCAAGGCCCTGCCGGGCATCCCGGCGCTGACCAGCTCGCCGTGCCAGTACGAAAAGAGCCTGCTCGACGCCGATAAAGTGTTTATCCAGTCTGGCGAAGCCGGCCTGCTGCTGGAAATCGAACGCGCGCACTTCAAGCGCATGCTGGTCAAGGCCAGCGCCAGCAGCTTCGGGCAGGAAGTCGAGGCCATCAGCCCCAACCTCGACCGCCCCGATGATGACACCCGGGAAATCACCAACGCCGTCCAGGCCTTCACTGCCCGGCGCATTCAGAAGCGTCTGGAAGAAACCATCGAAATCCCGCCGCTGGCCGACACCGCGCAAAAGATCATCAAGCTGCGGGTAGACCCCAACGCCAGCATCGACGATATCACCGGCGTGGTCGAAACCGACCCGGCGCTGGCAGCACAGGTGGTGAGCTGGGCGGCATCGCCCTACTACGCCTCACCTGGCAAGATCCGCTCGGTAGAAGATGCCATCGTGCGTGTGCTGGGCTTCGACCTGGTGATCAACCTGGCCCTGGGCCTGGCGCTGGGCAAGACCCTGAGCCTGCCGAAAGACCACCCGCAGCAAGCCACGCCGTACTGGCAGCAGTCGATCTACACCGCCGCGATCATCGAAGGCCTGACCCGCGCCATGCCACGGGCCGAGCGCCCCGAGGCCGGCCTGACCTACCTGGCCGGGCTGCTGCACAACTTTGGCTACCTGCTGTTGGCGCACGTTTTCCCGCCGCACTTCTCGCTGATCTGCCGCCACCTGGAGGTCAACCCGCACTTGTGCCACACCTACGTGGAACAACACCTGCTGGGCATCAGCCGCGAGCAGATCGGTGCCTGGTTGATGAAGCTGTGGGACATGCCGGAAGAGCTGTCCACCGCGCTGCGCTTCCAGCACGACCCGGCCTATGAAGGCGAGTTTTCGGCGTTCCCCAACCTGGTGTGCCTGGCCACCCGCCTGCTGCGCTCGCGGGGGATTGGCTCGGGGCCGCAGCAGGAGATTCCAGACGAGTTGCTGGAGCGGCTGGGGATTACCCGGGACAAGGCCGAGGATGTGGTGAACAAGGTGCTCGAGGCAGAGAGCCTGCTGCGTGAGCTGGCTTCGCAGTTCCACACACCGCACTGACATGATTGGCCCCTGTGGGAGCGGGTTTACCCGCGAAGATCGCGACGCGGTGCATGGCACCGGCGTTGCCGGTGTTCGCGGGTAAACCCGCTCCCACAGGGTATGAGTCAGCAGGCCTATTGAGTTTCAGCCCTTCTTCTTCGGCTTCAGGTACTTCATCAACCCCTGGAACCACATCACCAGCGCCGGGTTGCCCTTGATCTGGATGTGCTTGTCCTGAATCCCCTGCATGAACGCCAACTGCTTGTTACCTGCCTGCATGGTGGCGAAGCCATAGGCGGCGTCCTTGAAGGCAATGGCGAACGCCGGCTGCGGGTGCGCGCCGCCCTTGCTGCTGACGCGTTCATTGTTGACGATGAAGTGCCGGGCGACCTTGCCGTCCAGGGTCTGCATCTGGAACACCAGGTCCTTGCCCTTGAGCTGCTGCTGGAATGCCGGGTTGTTGCGGCTGGCCCTGGCCATCAACAGCCCCATGGCCCAGAGAAGAAAGCGGAACTTCATCAACGCGCCTCGAATTAAAAGTGACTAAGGCGCGCAGTCTATCCTTTTCCGGAACTATTTATGCAAGTTCGAAACATTTTGCCTGCAGAAAGCACAACGGGCGCCCTGGGGCGCCCGCTTGGCTGACACTGGGGTTGTCAGGGAGCGATCACTTGCCTTTCTTGGCCGGCTTGACGGGGGCGTTGACGCTGTCGCGCAGGTTCTTGCCTGGCTTGAAAGCCACGGTATTGCTGGCCTTGATCTTGACCGGTTCACCGGTTTGCGGGTTCTTGCCGGTACGCGCACCGCGATGACGTTTTTCGAAGGTGCCGAAACCGACCAGGGTCACGGTGTCCTTGTCCAGGGCACCCGTGATGCTGTCGAGAATCGCGTTCAAAACCTGATTGGCCTTTTCCTTGGTCAGATCGGCCTTTTCGGCGATGACGGCGGCGAGTTCTGGTTTGCGCATAGTGAAGCCTCTTTGACGGAATTCTTGTTGTTATGCCGTGCTGCCCTGGGAGCAGCGCTCAAGGCACCGCAGGCTCTAATCTGCGGCAGACGGAAGTGAGGATGGCACGTGCACAGGGGCCGCGCCAGTATCTGGGCGGCCATTGTGCAAGCAACAACAGGATAAATCCGACAGAACGCCAGCTATTTACGCCATTACGGCCGGCAGCTGGCGATTCAGGGCCAGCTTTTCCATCACGGCCGCCCCGGTGAGGGCGTAGCCCAGCAGCTTGCCCTCTGCATCAAGGCAGAGCACCTTGAGGTCACTGCCCTGCCCTTCTACCTGCCAGGTGCCTTCGTGGCCCTGGGGCGGCGGCGAGACCACCAGCGGGCAGGCCGGGGTTTTCACGGTGATCGGCATCGGCCCGTAGGCGACCGTTGTCGGCTTGCCGGCCAGGGTTTGCGCCAGGGCTCGGGCGCAGCTCATCAGCGGCATCACATAGAGCAGGTTGATGCCATCGACTTCGGCACAGTCGCCAAGGGCGAATATGTTGGCGTGGGACGTGCGCAACTGGCGGTCCACGCAAACGCCACGGTTGGTCTGCAGGCCAGCGGCGGCGGCCAGGTCGGTGCGCGGGCGCAGGCCGATGGCCGAAACCACCAGGTCGCAGGCGATCACGCTGCCGTCGGACAGGTGCGCCTCCAGGCCCTGGGCCACCTGCTGCAGGCGGGTCAGTACCGGGCCGAGGTGAAAACGCACGCCCAGGCCTTCCAGCCCGGCCTGCACGGCAGTGGCAGCGGCCGGGTGCAGCAGGGTCGGCATGACTTGCTCGCACGGCGCCACCACATCGACCTGGAAGCCGCCCAGGCTCATGTCGTTGGCGAATTCGCAGCCGATCAGGCCGGCACCGAGGATCAGCACGCGCTGTTTGCCGACGGCGGCGGCACGGAAGCGCGCGTAGTCTTCCAGGTCGTTGATCGGGAACACTCGATCGCCGCCATCACCTTCGATCGGCACCTGCACCGTCTGCGCGCCCCAAGCCAGCACCAGGTCGCGGTATTCCACCGCCTCTTCACCTATCCACAAACGCTTGTGGCCCGGGTCGATGCCGCTGATGCGGGTATGGGTGCGAATCTCGGCATTCAGTTGCTCGGCCATGGCGCCCGGCTCGGCCATGCACAGGCCGTCGGCGTCCTTCTGCTTGGCAAAGCCGGTGGACAGCATGGGCTTGGAGTAGGAACGACCGTCATCGGCGGTGATCAGCAGCAGCGGCGTCTGCGCATCGAGCTTGCGAAATTCACGGGCCAGGTTGTAGCCCGCAAGGCCGGTACCGATGATTACCACAGGGGACGTCATGTCGTGCTTTCCTCGATTAGCCGATGGAGATCATTTCAAAGTCGCTCTTGCCCACGCCGCAGTCGGGGCACAGCCAGTCTTCAGGCACGTCTTCCCAGCGGGTGCCGGGGGCGATGCCGTCGTCGGGCCAGCCTTCGGCTTCGTCGTAGATCAGGCCACAGACAATACATTGCCACTTTTTCATGGGGGTGGGTTTCCTCGGTTCAGGCTGGAGCGTTGTGTTGCTGCTGATGGCCTCTTCGCGGGCATGCCCGCTCCCACAGGAGTTGTGTATAACCTGTAGGAGCGGGCGCGCCCGCGAAGAGGCCAGCGCGCAATTCGTGGGGCTTTGTAGCGGCCCTGTCGGCAGTATGCAAGCAGTCGGGGCAATCATGCTAAGCTCGCCGCCTCTCTGGTTGTAACAAGCAGACCGACGTGTCGTACGAATCCCCGCAAGCAGCCGCTGTCGCGTGGCTGCCGTATTCACGGCTGGCGACCGACATCGACCAGCCCACCCTTGACTGGCTGTTCGACGAGGGCTCGCTGACCCGCCGCCTGACCCGCCTGTCCAACGATCACTTCTCCGTCACCCCGCTGTTCGAGGGCTGGCAGCCGCTGCGCGATGACGAATGCCAGGCACTGGGCATCGCCGCTGGCGCCGAAGGCTGGGTGCGTGAGGTGTACCTGCGCGGCCATGGCCAACCCTGGGTTTTCGCCCGCAGCGTCGCCAGCCGCAGCGCCCTGGAGCGCGGCGGGCTGGACCTGGAAACCCTGGGCAGCCGTTCGCTGGGCGAGTTGCTGTTCTGTGACCAGGCATTCATCCGCCACCCCATCGAGGTGTGCAGTTATCCACAGGCCTGGCTGCCGGGCGAAGCCGCCCACGCGGCGTTGTGGGGCCGCCGTTCGCGCTTCGAACGTGGCGGCCTGGACCTGCTGGTGGCAGAGGTGTTTCTGCCAGCATTGTGGCAAGCGGCCAAGGAGGAAAACCGCTGATGTACCTGCAACTGCTCAAGTCGCTCAACCGTCTGCACCCACGGGCCTGGGACTTCGTCCAGCTCAGCCGCATGGACCGGCCGATTGGTATCTACCTGCTGCTGTGGCCGACCTTGTCGGCGGTGTGGATTGCCGGCAACGGTTCACCAACCCTTGCCAACGTGCTGATCTTCGGCCTAGGTGTGGTGCTGATGCGCGCTGCAGGTTGCTGCATCAACGACTTTGCCGACCGCAAGGTGGACGGCCACGTCAAACGTACCGCCGACCGCCCCCTGGCCAGCGGCCGGGTCCGCCCGCGCGAAGCACTGGCGCTGTTCGCCATCCTGGTCGGAGTGAGCTTCCTGCTGGTGCTGTGTACCAACAGCCGCACGGTTTGGCTGTCGTTCGGTGCGGTGGCACTGGCGTTCTGCTACCCGTTCATGAAGCGCTACACCTATTACCCGCAGGTGGTGCTGGGGGCGGCGTATTCCTGGGGCATTCCCATGGCCTTCACCGCAGCGGGTGGCGAGCTGCCGGCCAGCGCCTGGCTGCTGTATATCGCCAATCTGCTGTGGACGGTGGGCTACGACACCTACTACGCCATGGTCGACCGTGATGACGACCTGAAGATAGGCGTGAAATCGACCGCTATCCTGTTCGGCGACGCAGACCGCACCATCATCCTGACCTTGCAGCTGCTGTCGCTGGGCTGCCTGTTGCTGGCCGGCAGCCGCTTCGAGCTGGGTGGCTGGTTCCACCTGGGGCTGCTGGGCGCGGCGGCGTGCTTTGCCTGGGAGTACTGGTCGACGCGCAAGCTGGACCGGGAGTCGTGCTTCAAGGCGTTTCTGCACAATCACTGGGCGGGGTTGCTGGTGTTTATCGGGGTAGTGTTGGATTACGCACTGCGTTGAAGCTGAGGGCCCTATCGCCGGCAAGCCAGCTCCCACAGGTGCAGCGCTGCCCTTGAAGCTTGCACATGACCTGTGGGAGCTGGCTTGCCGGCGATGGGCCGCAAAGCGGCCCCGGCAATCTCAAGGCTTGGCAACGTGCCAGACGTCCTTCATGCCGTCACCGGTCATATCGCCGGCCTTCTTGTCCTTGATGAAGGTGTACAGCGGCTTGCCATCATAGGCCCACTGCTTGCTGCCATCATCGCGCATCACCACTGTCCACTTGTCCTTGGCCGGTTCGTCATTGGCCTTGACCATCAGCGGCGGCCAGTTGGTGGCGCATTCGCCATTGCACATCGACTTGCCGCCCGCATCCTTGTCGAAGGTGTACAGGGTCATGCCGGCATGATCGACCAACATCCCGCCCTTCTCCATCGCATGGTCGGCCAAGGCCACCCCCGGGAGCGCCAGCGCAGTGAAAAGGGCCATCCAGCTCAGCGTTTGTCGTGTCATTGGATTCACCATTGTTTCGGGGGGATTGAGTTCTGGTTGCCACAACTACGGCCCTTTCAAGCCTAGTTCAGTCATGGAATGTCGCCAGAACGGCCAACACCCTGTCACACAGCTGCAATAATTCCGTTATCTAATGCGGGCCAAGACACCGTATCCAGGAGAGGTTTTGAGCATGGTTGGCAGGAACATTCTGATCGTCGACGACGAAGCACCAATTCGCGAGATGATCGCCGTTGCCCTGGAAATGGCCGGCTATGACTGCCTGGAAGCGGAAAACTCACAACAGGCCCACGCGATCATCGTCGACCGCAAACCGGACCTGATCCTGCTCGACTGGATGCTGCCGGGCACCTCCGGCATCGAACTGGCCCGCCGCCTCAAGCGCGACGAGCTGACCGGCGACATCCCGATCATCATGCTCACCGCCAAGGGTGAAGAGGACAACAAGATCCAGGGCCTGGAAGTGGGCGCCGACGACTACATCACCAAGCCGTTCTCGCCGCGTGAACTGGTCGCCCGCCTGAAAGCCGTGCTGCGCCGCACCGGCCCGAGCGATAGCGAGGCACCAATCGAAGTCGGCGGCCTGCTGCTCGACCCGATCAGCCACCGCGTGACCATCGACGGCAAGCCGGCCGAGATGGGCCCTACCGAATACCGCCTGCTGCAGTTCTTCATGACCCACCAGGAGCGCGCCTACACCCGTGGCCAGCTGCTGGACCAGGTGTGGGGCGGTAACGTCTATGTCGAAGAGCGCACCGTCGACGTACACATCCGCCGCCTGCGCAAGGCACTGGGTGAAGCCTACGAAAATCTGGTACAAACCGTCCGGGGCACCGGCTACCGCTTCTCGACCAAGAGCTGATCGAGCTGAAAAGCGCCAAGCTGCACGTCGTTGTACAAGGACCGTCAATTGAACCAGAACTGGCACGCGACCCTGATTCGCCACCTGCTGCTGCTGATCACCGTCTGCCTGATCGGCGGGCTGGTCAGCGGCTACTATGGCTGGAGCCTGGCCATCGGCCTGGCGCTCTACCTGGGCTGGACCCTCAAGCAACTGCTGCGCCTGCATGACTGGCTGCGCAACCACCAACCCGACGAAGCACCGCCCGATGGCTACGGCCTCTGGGGCGAAGTGTTCGACAGCATCTATCACCTGCAACGCCGCGACCAGCGCGTGCGCGGCCGCCTGCAGGCGGTGATCGACCGGGTGCAGGAGTCTACCGCCGCGCTGCGTGACGCGGTGATCATGCTGGACAGCGACGGCAACCTGGAATGGTGGAACCGCGCCGCCGAGACTCTGCTGGGCTTCAAGACCCCACAGGACGGCGGCCAGCAGGTGACCAACCTGGTGCGCCACCCGCGCTTCAAGGAATACTTCGAGGCGGAGAACTACCTCGAGCCGCTGGAAATCCCCTCGCCGATCAACGACCGCATGCGCGTGCAGCTGCACATCACCCGCTACGGCAACAACGAGCACCTGATGCTGGTGCGCGATGTTACCCGCATCCATCAGCTGGAGCAGATGCGCAAGGACTTCGTCGCCAACGTGTCCCACGAGCTGCGCACGCCGCTGACGGTGATCACCGGCTACCTGGAAACCCTGCTGGACAACGTCGAAGACGTGAACCCGCGCTGGGGCCGAGCCCTGCAGCAGATGAGCCAGCAAGGCTCGCGCATGCAGACACTGCTCAACGACCTGCTGCTGTTGGCCAAGCTGGAGGCCACCGACTACCCGTCGGACAACCAGCCAGTGGCGGTCGATGCCTTGCTCGCAGCGATCAAGAACGACGCCCAGGCCCTGTCCGGGCCCCGCAACCAGCGCATCACCCTGGAAGCCGCGCCCGGCGTGCAGCTGAAAGGCAGCGAGTCGGAGCTGCGCAGTGCCTTTTCCAACCTGGTGTTCAATGCGGTCAAGTACACCCAGGACGAAGGCAGCATCCGTATTCGCTGGTGGGCCGATGCCCAGGGCGCGCACCTGTCGGTTCAGGACTCGGGGGTGGGCATCGATGCCAAGCACCTGCCACGCCTGACCGAGCGCTTCTACCGGGTCGATTCCAGCCGTGCGTCGAATACCGGCGGCACCGGGCTGGGGCTGGCGATCGTCAAGCATGTGCTGATGCGCCACCGCGGCAAGCTGGAGATCAGCAGCGTGCCGGGGCATGGCAGTACCTTTACCTGTCATTTCGCGCCGGCACAATTGGCCAACGGCAAGGCTTGAGGGCCTCGGGGGCTGCTTTGCAGCCCATCGCGACACAAGGCCGCTCCTACACGGGATCGCGGTCTCCTGTAGGAGCGGCCTTGTGTCGCGATGGGGCGCAAAGCGCCCCCAAAGAATCCATCGCCCTTTGCTTTTACGGCCCCAGCCGCTACATTGGACCCCCTGTGCCAGCAAGAGCTGGCACTTTTTTTCTCTCTATCTCGAAGACGGACCCCGTAAAAACTCCATCATGGACCCTTCCCCTGGTATCAGCCTCACCTCGTTATTCGCCGATTTCGGCATGATCATCTTTGCCTTGCTCCTGGTGCTGCTCAACGGCTTCTTCGTTGCCGCCGAGTTCGCCATGGTCAAGCTGCGCGCCACCCGCGTCGAGTCCATCGCCGAGCTGCATGGCTGGCGTGGCAGCATCCTGCGCAAGGTACACAACCAGCTCGACGCCTACCTGTCGGCCTGCCAGCTGGGCATCACCCTCGCCTCGCTGGGCCTGGGCTGGGTCGGTGAACCGGCGTTCGCCCACCTGCTCGAGCCGCTGCTGGCCTACCTGGGCGTGGACACGCCCGAGCTGATCAAGGCCATCTCGTTCTTCGTCGCCTTCTTCGTCATCTCGTACCTGCACATCGTGGTCGGCGAGCTGGCACCCAAGTCCTGGGCCATCCGCAAGCCCGAGCTGCTGTCGCTGTGGACCGCCGTGCCGCTGTACCTGTTCTACTGGGTGATGTACCCGGCCATCTACCTGCTCAATGCCAGCGCCAACACCATCCTGCGCATTGCCGGCCAGGGCGAGCCCGGCCCACACCACGAGCACCACTACAGCCGTGAAGAGCTCAAGCTGATCCTGCACTCCAGCCGTGGCCAGGACCCAAGCGACCAAGGCATGCGCGTGCTGGCCTCGGCTGTGGAAATGGGCGAGCTGGAGGTGGTCGACTGGGCCAACTCGCGCGAGGACATGGTCAGCATCGACGCCCATGCGCCGTTGAAGCAGATCCTGGCCCTGGTGCGCCGCCACAAGTTCAGCCGCTACCCGGTGTACGACGCCGAGCGTGAAGAATTCACCGGCCTGCTGCACATCAAGGACCTGCTGCTGGAGCTGGCCGAACTCGAGCACCTGCCCGAAACCATCGACCTCGACGACCTGGCACGGCCACTGGAGCGCGTGTCGCGGCACATGCCGCTGGCGCAGTTGCTGGAGCAGTTCCGCAAGGGCGGCGCGCACTTCGTGCTGGTGGAGGAAGCCGATGGCAAGGTGATTGGCTACCTGACCATGGAAGACGTGCTGGAAGTGCTGGTGGGCGACATCCAGGACGAGCACCGCAAGACCGAGCGCGGCATCCTCGCCTACCAGCCGGGCAAGCTGCTGGTGCGTGGCGACACGCCGCTGTTCAAGGTCGAGCGCCTGCTGGGCGTCGACCTTGACCATATCGAAGCAGAAACCCTCGCCGGGCTGGTCTACGAGACGCTCAAGCGCGTGCCTGAAGAAGAGGAAGTGCTGGAGGTCGAAGGGCTGCGCATCATCATCAAGAAGATGAAAGGGCCGAAGATCGTGCTGGCCAAGGTGCTCAAGCTGGATTGAGGGCCAGGGGGCTGCTTTGCAGCCCATCGCGACGCAAGGCCGCTCCTACAGGGGTTCGCGTATCCCTGTAGGAGCGGCCTTGTGTCGCGATGGGGCCGCAAAGCGGCCCCAAAATCTCAAGGGTTACCCGCAGTGAAGTCAGGCAACCCTCCGATCGGCCTGTCGAACCGATAAGGTATCGACTCCAGCGCCAACCCCACATTGCGCTGCACCACGAAATGCAGGTGCGGCCCGGTGCTGTTGCCGGTATTGCCCGACTTGGCCAGCATCTGCCCCTGCCGCACCCGTTGCCCCTCTGCCACCACCACCGAACCGCGCATCAGGTGCAGGTAGACGCCCATGGTGCCGTCCGGGTGCAGGATCCTGACGAAATTGCCCGACGGGTTGGGGCCGCGCCCGCTCTGGCTGTTCTCCGTCTTCACCACCACCCCTTCCCGCGCCGCGATGATGGTAGTGCCTTCGGGCATGGCAATGTCCATGGCATAACGCCCCTTGGGACCAAAATGACTGACCCGGCCATTGGGGCCCTGGGTCACGCGGAACGGCCCGCCAATCCAGGGGAATGCATAGCGGAAGCCCTGGGGCCGCTTGCCCGGGTCGCCCATGGCCTGCAGCAGGGTCGAGCGGTAGTTCAGCAACATCCCGGGCCGGCCCCTGAGCACGCTGAGCATTTGCGTGGTGCGCGGCGGCAGTACCCGGCGCACGGTACGCGGGGCATTGCCGCCTTGTGCGTTCACCAGGTTGTCCAGGCGCAGCTCTACCTCCACCGGCACATGCAGCTGGTTGCGGGCCGAAAAGCTCACGCCGCCGTTGAAGGTTATCGCGTTCAGCAGCACCTGGCCTTCGGGCACTTCGACCATGGGTACGCGCCGCACCAAGGTTTTGGCACCGGGGCCGGGCCGGTCGGAATAGGAGGTCACACGGCCATCATCGGTGATCTCGTAGATAGTCATGCCCAGGCTCGACGCCGAGGCCATGAGCAATGCACAGAACAGCAGCAGGCGGGCGGGCATGATAGTGGCTTTTTGACAGTTATGATTTGTCGAAGCCTAGCAGGGGGTTTTGCGGCGGGTATGACAGTTGGTCGGATGGCCCTGGGGTGCACAGTTTTTTGTAGGAGCAGCCTTGTGCTGCGAATGGGCTGCAAAGCAGCCCCCAGGTATCAATGCCGCCGCAAGCATTGCCGGGGCTGCTTCGCAGCCCATTCGCAGCACAAGGCTGCTCCTACAAAAAGCGCGGTGTGAGGCTGGGATCAGGCGCCCGGGGTGAAGTGCTTCTGCGCCGTCCCGCGGGCAATCAGCCGCGACAGGTAGTCGAGCTTCTGGGCATCCTGGTCGACGAACTTGAAGGTCAGTTGCAACCAGTCACTGTCGGGCTTGGGTTCCAGTGCCGCGACGGCATGCAAGTAGCCGTTCAGGCGCGCGACTTCGGCGTTCTCGCCCTGCTCCAGGTCCAGCACCGCGCCTTCCAGCACTTGGGGCAGCGCTTCGCCACGGCGCACCACCAGCAAGGCCTCTTTCAGGCTCAGCGCCTTGATCACGCATGGCTGCATGCCGCCGGCCAGGCGCAACTGGCCCTGGCCACGGCCGGTCGGCGCGGGAGCGGCGGGCCGGGGGGCATTGGCCACTGGCCTGGCGGGTGCTGGTGCCGACGCTGGCGCCGTGACCTTCACCGCTTCAGGCTTGCCGGCCGTCAGCGCATTCAGCGAGTCATTGGCGAACGCCGAGTTGACCCGTGCCGGGCCGCTGGCCATCAGGCTGTCGAGCTTGCCGATCTTGGTCAGGGCTTTTTTCACCTTGGTCAGCAATTGCTCGTTGGTGAACGGCTTGCCGACAAAATCGGAAACGCCCGCCTGAATAGCCTGGATGACGTTTTCCTTGTCGCCACGGCTGGTCACCATGATGAACTGCAGGTTCTTCAACTCAGGCTGCTGGCGGCACCAGGTGAGCAGTTCCAGACCGGACATTTCCGGCATCTCCCAGTCGCACAGAACCAGGTCGAACGCTTCCTTGCCCAGCATGGCCATGGCCTTGCGACCGTTGACGGCGTCGTCGATGGTCATGCCCGGGAAGGCATTGCGCAGGCATTTGCGGACCAGGTCACGGATAAACGGGGCGTCATCCACGACCAGCACATTCACTTTACTCATCGATACTCCTTCTGAATCCCGACTAGCCTACCGCCGAATAATGGCCACTTGCTACAACCTGGTCACGCCGGGACTTCTTCACATCGTTCGCGGGTGCCTGCCGGCTCCTCGACCGCAAACGAAAACGCCCGGCCAAGGCCGGGCGTCGATGCTCGGGAGCAACCTTACTTATCGTCAGGTTCGGCCGGAACATTAGCGTTTTCGCCGTCGGAAACAGCAGTGCCCTGCACTTCTGCCGTCATGCGCTTGAGGCCCATGTGACGCACGTCGGTGCCGCGCACCAGGTAGATCACCAGCTCGGAGATGTTGCGCGCATGGTCGCCGATACGCTCCAGCGAACGCAGGACCCAGATAACGCTCAGTACCCGCGAGATCGAGCGCGGGTCTTCCATCATGTAGGTCACCAGCTCACGCAGGGCGGTCTTGTATTCACGGTCGATGGTCTTGTCGTACTGGGCCACCGACAGCGCCAGGTCGGCGTCGAAGCGGGCAAAGGCGTCCAGCGCGTCGCGGACCATGTTGCGCACCTGGTCACCGATGTGACGCACCTCGACATAGCCGCGCGGCGACTCGCCTTCCTCGCACAGCTGGATGGCGCGGCGGGCGATCTTGGTCGACTCGTCACCGATGCGCTCCAGGTCGATCACCGACTTGGAGATGCTGATGATCAGGCGCAGGTCGGAGGCCGCCGGCTGACGACGGGCGAGGATGCGCAGGCACTCCTCGTCGATGTTGCGCTCCATCTGGTTGATCTGCTCATCGACTTCGCGCACTTGCTGGGCCAGGCCCGAGTCGGCTTCGATCAGCGCGGTAACTGCGTCGTTGACCTGCTTTTCGACCAGGCCGCCCATGGCCAGCAGGTGGCTACGCACCTCTTCGAGCTCGGCGTTGAACTGCTGGGAAATGTGATGCGTAAGGCTTTCTTTGTTGATCATCGTTCGCTCCGCGAAGAAGCTGCAAGCTTCAAGTAGTTCGTGTCATTCCCTGGCCCACCCTGGCAAACACATCCTGTGGGAGCGGGTTCACCCGCGAACACCGGCGAAGCCGGTGCCAAGCACCGCAGCGCCTGCTTCGCGGGTAAACCCGCTCCCACAGGGGCCAGGTACCTATCCCGAGCGGCTGCTAGCCGTAGCGACCGGTGATGTAGTCTTCGGTCTGCTTCTTCGCCGGGTTGGTGAACAAGGTGTCGGTATCCCCGAATTCGACCAGTTTGCCCATGTACATGAACGCGGTGTAGTCCGAAACACGGGCCGCCTGCTGCATGTTGTGGGTCACGATGACGATGGTGTACTTGGATTTCAATTCGTAGATCAGTTCCTCGACTTTCAGGGTCGAGATCGGGTCCAGTGCCGAGCACGGTTCGTCGAGCAGCAGCACTTCCGGCTCCACGGCGATGGTACGGGCGATGACCAGACGCTGCTGCTGGCCACCGGACAGGCCCAGTGCCGAGTCGTGCAGGCGGTCCTTGACCTCGTCCCACAGGGCCGCGCCCTTCAGCGCCCACTCGACCGCTTCGTCGAGCACGCGCTTCTTGTTGATGCCCTGGATGCGCAGGCCGTAGACCACGTTTTCGTAGATGGTCTTGGGGAACGGGTTGGGCTTCTGGAACACCATGCCCACACGGCGGCGCAGCTCGGCCACGTCTTCGCCCTTGCGGTAGATGTTGTTGCCGTACAGGTTGATGGCGCCTTCCACGCGGCAGCCGTCAACCAGGTCGTTCATGCGGTTGAAGGTGCGCAGCAGGGTCGACTTGCCGCAGCCGGACGGGCCGATGAAGGCGGTCACGCGCTGCTTGGGGATGTTCATCTGCACGTCGAACAGCGCTTGTTTGTCGCCGTAGAACAGGCTCAGGCCCGGCACTTCGATGGCTACGGTTTCTTCGGCCAGGCGCAGGCTCTGCTTGTCGCGGCCCAGGGCAGACATGTCGATGCCGTGGGTATGGGATTCTTGCTGCATGGTCAACTCCATACGCTAACAATTCATTTCAAAGGGCCGCCCGGCTCACGGGCGGCACGCTTGCAATCAGGATCAGCTGTCGAGGGCCTTGTACTTCTCGCGCAGGTGGTTACGGATCCACACGGCCGAGAGGTTGAGGGCCGCAATCACCAGCACCAGCAGCAACGCCGTGGCATATACCAGCGGCCGCGCGGCCTCGACATTGGGGCTCTGGAAGCCGACGTCATAGATGTGGAAGCCCAGGTGCATGATCTTCTGGTCCAGGTGCAGGTACGGGTAGTTCCCGTCCACCGGCAGCGACGGGGCCAGTTTCACCACACCGACCAGCATCAGCGGTGCCACTTCACCGGCGGCGCGTGCCACGGCGAGGATCATGCCGGTCATCATCGCCGGGCTGGCCATCGGCAGGACGATCTTCCACAGGGTCTCGGCCTTGGTCGCGCCCAGGGCCAGCGAGCCCTCACGCACGGTACGCGGAATACGCGCCAGGCCTTCCTCGGTGGCCACGATCACCACCGGCACGGCCAGCAGCGCCAGGGTCAAAGATGCCCACAGCAGGCCCGGGGTACCCAGGGTTGGCGCCGGCAGTGCTTCGGGGAAGAACAGGCGGTCGATCGAGCCACCCAGCACATAGACGAAGAAGCCCAGGCCGAACACGCCGTAGACGATCGCCGGTACACCGGCCAGGTTGTTCACCGCAATGCGGATCAGGCGGGTCACCGGGCCCTGTCTGGCGTATTCGCGCAGGTACACGGCAGCCAGCACGCCGAACGGGGTGACGATCACGGCCATGATCAGGGTCATCATCACGGTACCGAAGATGGCCGGGAAGATACCGCCCTCGGTGTTGGCTTCACGCGGGTCGTCGCTGAGGAACTCCCAGACCTTGGTGAAGTAGGCGCCCAGTTTGGTGAAGCCCGACATGGCGTTCGGCTGGATGGCGTGCACCACCTTGCTGAGGTTGATTTCCACCTCACGGCCGTCACCATCGCGGGCCACCAGGCTGTCGCGGGCGAAGGCCTGGTGCAGGCCGGTCAGGCGGTCTTCGATGGCCTTGTAGCGGCTGTTCAGCTCGGCGCGCTCGGCGTCCATGTCGGCCTGGGCGGCGGCGTCCAGCTTGCCGTCCAGCTCCAGCTTGCGCGCCTGCAGACGCAGGCGCTCGAGGCCATGGTTGATGGCGCCGATGTCTTTCTTCTCTAGGCTTTGCAGTTCGCTGTTGAGCTGGTTGGCGCGCTTGAGGCGGGCCTGCAGCTCGGCCCAGGCGGCAGCACCTTCGGCGACCACACGGCCTTCTTCCTTGACGCTGACCAGGTAGCCGTAGAAGTTGCCCCACTCGCGACGCTCCAGGGCGATCAGGTCGGTCGGGCGCTTTTCGTCGACCAGCCAGTCGCCGACCACCCAGGTGAAGTCGCTGCCGTTGAGGTCGCGGTTGCCCACCTTGATCAGCTCACGGGTCATGAACTCCGGGCCTTGGTCAGGCACTGGCAGGCCGGCGCCCTTCAGGCGGGCACGGGGTACTTCTTCCTTTTGCACCACTTCGCCAATGACGACGTGGTCGGCCTGGCCCGGCACCTTGTAGGTGGCCTGGACAAGATCGGCCGGCCAGAAGTGGCCCAGGCCGCGCACGGCAATCACCGCCAGCAGGCCAACGGTCATGATCACTGCCATGGCCACCGCGCCGCCGCTCATCCAGACGCCTGGGGCGCCGCTCTTGAACCAGCCTTTGAGGGAGTCCTTTTTCACGGATCGCTACCTTTCTATCAAAGCGACGAGTATTTCTTGCGCAGACGCTGGCGAATCAGCTCGGCCAAGGTGTTCATGATGAAGGTGAACATCAGCAGCACCAGCGCGGCCAGGAACAGCACGCGATAGTGGCTGCCGCCGACTTCCGACTCCGGCATTTCCACGGCCACGTTGGCGGCCAGGGTGCGCATGCCCTCGAACAGGTTCAGCTCCATCACCGGGGTGTTGCCGGTGGCCATCAGCACGATCATGGTCTCGCCCACCGCACGGCCCATGCCGATCATCAGCGCCGAGAAGATACCCGGGCTGGCGGTGAGGATGACCACGCGAGTCAGGGTCTGCCATGGCGTCGCCCCCAGGGCCAGGGAGCCCAGGGTCAGGCTGCGCGGCACGCTGAACACGGCGTCTTCGGCGATGGAGTAGATGTTCGGGATGACCGCGAAGCCCATGGCGATACCCACGACCAGGGCGTTGCGCTGGTCGTAGGTTATCCCCAGGTCGTTGGTGATCCACAGGCGCATGTCGCCGCCAAAGAACCAGTTCTCGAGGTGCGGGCTCATGGTCAGGGCGAACCAGCCGGTGAACAGGATGACCGGGATCAGGATCGCCGCTTCCCAGCCATCCGGGATACGCAGGCGGATCGACTCGGGCAGGCGGGTCCAGGCGAAGCCGGCCAGCAGGATACCGAGCGGCATCAGCAGGAACAGGCTGAACACGCCCGGCAGGTGGCCTTCCAGGTACGGGGCGAGGAACAGGCCGGCGAAGAAGCCGAGGATCACGGTCGGCATCGCTTCCATCAGTTCGATCACCGGCTTGACCTTGCGGCGCATGCCCGGGGCCATGAAGTAGGCGGTGTAGATGGCTGCGGCAATCGCCAGCGGGGCCGCCAGGATCATGGCGTAGAACGCGGCCTTCAGGGTACCGAAGGTCAGCGGCGACAGGCTCAGCTTGGGCTCGAAGTCGGTGTTCGATGCGGTCGATTGCCAGACATATTTCGGCTCGTCGTAGTTCTCGTACCACACCTTGCCCCACAGCGCGCTGAAGGAAATTTCCGGGTGCGGGTTGCGCAGGCTCAGTGGCAGCAGCTTGCCGCCTTCTTCGATGATGATGCGGTTGGCACGTGGCGAAAGGGCCAGGATGCCAGGGCCTTCGGCGGCCGGCTCGACCAGCAGGGTACGGTGCGCGGTGCTGTGGAACACGCCCAGCTCGCCTGCGGCGTCGAGGGCGACGAAGCCCTTGCGGCGCTCTTCGGCGTCGATCTGCACGACCGCGGCCTTGCCCATCTGGAAGGTGCGGATCAGCTTGAAGCGGGATTCGCCATCCGGGTCACGGGCCATGAACCACTGGGCCAGGCCGCCCTTGGAGTCGCCGATGATCAGCGAGATGCCGCCGACCAGCTGGGCGGTGGCGGTAATTTCGGTGTCGGCGCTTTCAGACAGCTTGTAGCGGCCGTTGAGGCTCTTGTCGCGCAGGTTGAACACGTCCGCGGTGGCGCGGCCGTTGATCACATACAGCCACTGCTGACGCGGGTCGATGAAGATGTTCTTCACCGTTTCGGTCATCTGCGGCAATTCGATGCGGTTCTGCTCGGTGGTGACCTCTTCGGTCATCATGTTTTCGGTGCGGGTCAGCTCGACCACCTGCAGGTGCGCGCCGGTGGAACCGGCCATCAGCAGGGTGTCGCCATTGACGTTGACGCTGACATGCTCCAGCGCACGGCCCTGCTCGTCGAGCACGAACGGTTGCTCGCCGTACGGGTAGTCGATGCCGGGGGCGATGGTTTTCTTGTTGTCCGGGTAGGTGATCTTGTAGGTGTGGTGGAACACCAGCGCCTGGCCATTGGACAAGCCCAGCACCACCAGCGGGCTACCCGGCTGGTCGGCACTGATCGAAGTGACCTGGGTGCCTGCCGGTACCGGCAGGTCGAAACGCTTGAGCTCGTTACCGGTCTTGGTATCGAAGAACAGTGCCTGGCCCTTGTCCGAAACGCGCATGCCCACAAGGTTCTGCTCTTCAAGCGCGATCATCAGCGGCTTGCCGGCATCCTGTTGCAGCCAGGTCGGCTCCAGGGCTTTCTTGCTGGTCAGCTCGGCGCCCTGGAACAGCGGCAGCACCACATAGGCCAGATAGAAGAAGATCAGGGTGATCGCCGCCAATACGGCAAGCCCGCCCACCAGTACATACCAGCGGGTCAGGCGGTCCTTGAGCGCGCGCATGCGGCGCTTGCGTTGCAACTCCGGCGTATTGAAATCAATCCGCACGGGCTGGGAGTTTTGGGTCATGTTGGAGTTGGCCAGATCATTCATGCGCACACCCTAGCGGTCCCGTGTGACAAAAACATTACAAAGTGGTGACGCACGAAAGCCCGCCGCACAGGAAACCTGGCTTCGGACTGGAATTTCGTGGAAGAGGCCAGGCATCAGCGCCGGCCTCCCCTTCAATTACTTACTTTTTTGCGACGTTACCAGCGTGGGACAGGCCCAAGTCAGCCAAGGTCTTGTCGACGACTTTGGCCGGCAGCGGGATGTAGCCATCCTTCACCACGACCTGCTGGCCAGCTTGCGACAGCACCAGCTTGACGAACTCGGCTTCCAGCGGGGCCAGAGGCTTGTTCGGGGCCTTGTTGACGTAGACGTACAGGAAGCGCGACAGCGGGTAGGTGCCGTTCAGGGCGTTGGCTTCGTTGTCTTCAACGAACTCGCCGCCTTCCTTCTTGGCCAGGGCCACGGTCTTGACGCTGGCGGTCTTGTAGCCGATACCCGAGTAGCCGATGCCGTTCAGCGAGGAGCTGATCGACTGCACGACCGAAGCCGAGCCAGGCTGTTCGTTGACGTTAGGCTTGAAGTCGCCTTTGCACAGGGCTTCTTCCTTGAAGTAGCCGTAGGTGCCCGATACCGAGTTACGGCCGAACAGCTGTACTGGCTTGTTGGCCAGGTCGCCGGTCACGCCCAGGTCACCCCAGGTCTTGACGTCGGCTTTGCCACCGCACAGGCGGGTGGAAGAGAAGATAGCGTCGACCTGGGCCATGGTCAGGCCTTTGATCGGGTTGTCCTTGTGCACGAACACAGCCAGGGCGTCTACGGCGACCGGGATGGCGGTCGGTTTGTAGCCGTACTTCTGCTCGAAGGCCTGCAGCTCGACGTCCTTCATCTTGCGGCTCATCGGGCCGAGGTTGGCGGTGCCTTCGGTCAGCGCGGGTGGCGCGGTGGAGGAGCCGGCAGCCTGGATCTGGATGTTTACGTTCGGATATTCCTTCTTGTAGGCCTCGGCCCACAGAGTCATCAGGTTGGCGAGGGTGTCCGAACCGACGCTGGAGAGGTTGCCCGACACACCGGTGGTCTTGGTGTAGGTCGGGATCGCAGGATCGACAGCGGCTACCGCGTTGGCGGTTGCAACGCCAGCGGCGGCAAAGGTGAGGGCCGCCATCAAACGCTTCAGTTTCATGCCTTGCTCCTAGCAGGAATATTGGGGTGTTGGATGGAACGGGCCCAAGTATCTGCAGGCCGCATGAATACGATATGACTTGAATATGACAATTGGATGAAAAGCCATCACCGCTCAGCTGCTTGGCAATACCTGTAGGAGCGGCCTTGTGTCGCGATGGGCTGCGCAGCAGCCCCGGCAATTTGTGCCGGGTTTGCGATCTCTGGGGCTGCTGCGCAGCCCATCGCGACACAAGGCCGCTCCTACAATGACTGCGTTGACCAATCGGTGCCGATCAGCGCTTGTTGGCGAGCAGGTACAGGCCCACAACCAGACCAACGGCACACAGCCCCGCCACATAGTAGGCCGGCGCCATCGGGCTCACTTTCAGCAGCGCAGTCACCACCATCGGCGTCAGCCCGCCAAAGATTGCGTAGGCCACGTTGTACGAGAACGACAGCCCGCTGAAGCGCACCACCGCCGGGAACGCCTTGACCATCACATAAGGCACCGCGCCAATCACGCCCACGCACAGGCCGGTCACCGCATACAGCGGGAACAGCAGCTCGGGGCGCGTAGGCAGGCTGTGGTAGAAGGTCCAGGAGGTCGCCAGCAGCAACAGGCTGCCGATCACGAACACCCGGCCCGCGCCAAAACGATCAGCCAGGCTGCCAGCGCCGATGCAGCCGAAGCTGAGCAGCACGATGGCCAGGCTGTTGGCCTTGAGCGAGTCGGTGGGGCTGATGTGGTAGATGCTCTGCAGCAGCGCCGGAGTCATGAGGATGAGTACCACGATGGCGGCTGACAGCATCCAGGTCAGCAGCATCGACAGGATGATCGCACCGCGATGGTCACGCAGCACCGCGCGCAACGGCAGTTCCTCGGCCAGCGCCTTGCGCTGCTGCATCTCGGCGAACACCGGGGTTTCGTGCAGCCAACGGCGCAGGTACACCGAGAACAGGCCGAATACACCGCCGAGCAGGAACGGGATACGCCAGGCGTAATCGGCCACTTCCTGTGCGCTGTAGACGCTGTTGATCAGGGTCGCCACCAACGAGCCAAGCAGGATACCCGCAGTCAGGCCTGCGGTGAGGGTGCCGCAGGCGTAGCCGGTGTTGCGCTCTGGCACGTGCTCGGACACGAATACCCAGGCGCCGGGTACCTCGCCGCCGATGGCCGCGCCCTGGATCACGCGCATCAGCAGCAACAGGATCGGCGCCCACATGCCGATCTGTGCATAGGTGGGCAGCAGGCCCATGATCAGCGTTGGCAGGGCCATCATGAAGATGCTCAGGGTGAACATCTTCTTGCGCCCGAGCAGGTCACCGAAGTGGGCCATGATGATGCCGCCCAGCGGCCGCGCCAGGTAGCCGGCGGCAAAAATGCCGAAGGTTTGCATCAGGCGCAGCCATTCGGGCATGTCGGCGGGGAAGAACAGCTTGCCGACCACCGTGGCGAAGAACACGAAGATGATGAAGTCGTAGAACTCCAGCGCGCCGCCCAGGGCGGACAGTGAGAGAGTCTTGTAGTCACTGCGGGTCAGCGGCCGCGAGGGCTGCTCGATACTGCTCGGCACGGAAGTCATCGCTGATTGTTCTCTTTGTAGGCATGCAGGCCGCTTGGCACGCGGCTTCTGGAGTGGGAGACAGGCGAAGATAGCAAATTGCTGAGCTGCGCCGGAAGCGATACAAAATCCCTACACATATTCATGAATGCACGGTCGTCGCTGGCCGTTATGCTCTATATACTGGCAGTTCGTAGGAAAAGGTTGCTGCTAGCGTGGGATGTTGTGCGAAAACGCCGGTCTTTATGTCAGGCGGTTTCGCAGAGTTTCCCTACGGCCGCTCAGTGAAACGAAATCGGCGTAGTATGTTTCAAGCTGAATCGTTTACCCGGCCTTTGCGCCACACCAACGAAAAGCGTCACGGGTCAGAGGCCCCATCGCATGATTGAGCTCGAACAAGAAGATCCTATCCCGCAAGGTGACCTGGCCTTGCAGATCACCGCACTGCCGCGCGAGACCAACGGGTTTGGCGACATCTTCGGCGGCTGGCTGGTCGCCCAGATGGACCTGGCCGGCACCGCCATGGCCAGCCGTGTCGCCGGCGGCCGCGTGGCCACCGTGGCCATCGACCGCATGGCCTTTCTGGTCCCGGTCGCCGTCGGCGCGCAGTTGTCGTTCTATACCCAGACCCTGGAAATCGGCCGCAGCTCGATCCAGATGATGGTCGAAGTGTGGAGCGACGACCCGCTGTCCAGCGAATGGCGCAAGGTAACCGAAGCAGTCTTCGTCTTCGTCGCCATCGACGGCAGTGGCCGCACCCGCTCCGTACCTCGTCGCTGAGCCACGCCGGCGGTAAACTCATTGCATGTGCCCGGGTCCAAGGCCCACTGGCAATCAATGAGATGAATGCAATGGCTACCTTCCAGGTCGTAACCGAGCAACATGGCGAACTCAACTGCTGGCGTATCAGCAGCGACCAAGCCGAACTACTGATAGCCCAGCAGGGCGCGCAGATCCTCAGCTACCAGCGCGTTGGCGAGCCACCGCTGCTGTGGCTGAGCGACCAGGCCATCTTCCGCCAGGGCAAGTCGGTACGCGCCGGTGTGCCGGTGTGCTGGCCGTGGTTCGGCAACCTGCAGCGCAACCCCCAGGCCGTGCAGGCCATGTACCACGGCGAACAGGCACCCGCGCACGGCCTGGCGCGCGCGCGCGACTGGCAATTGCTGGCTATCGAGGAAGCGGGCAAAGGCCTGCGCATCGAATTCGAACTGCCGGAAGCGCAGGGTGACCTGCCTGGCTGGCCTCATGACGTCGAACTGAAGCTGGTAGTGGAGCTGGGCGAAGACCTGCAGCTGAACCTGACCAGCCGCAACATGGGCAATACCCCCGTTACCATCAGCCAGGCCCTGCACAGCTACTTCGCGGTCAGTGACGTGCGCCAGGCGCGGGTCGAAGGGGTCGAGGGGCTGAGCTATATCGAGACCCTGGCTGACTGGGAGCAGCGCCAGCAGCAGGGGCCGCTGGGGTTTGTCGGGGAAACAGACCGGATCTACCTGGCGACCCCGCAAACCCTGAGCATCGTCGACCCGCATTGGGAGCGGCGCATTACCTTGACCAGCAGTGGGTCGCGCTCGGCGGTGATCTGGAACCCTTGGACCGAGCGGGCCAAGGAACTGCCGGACATGGCCGATGACGGGTGGCAGCGGATGCTGTGCATCGAGACGGCGAATGTGTGGGATGACCTGGTGGAATTGAAGCCTGGGGCCAGTCATTCGCTTGGCTTGGTGGTGGCTAGCGAAGCGCTTTGATCTGAAGCCGTTGGGACCGCTGCGCAGTCCTTTCGCGACACAAGGCCGCTCCTACAAGGGTATACGGTCGCCTGTAGGAGCGGCCTTGTGTCGCGACGGGCTGCAAAGCAGCCCCTTCAAGGCAATCAGAGGTCTGCGTCCTCCACCACCCTCACCTTCCCGGCATCCAGCGCATAGGCCGCATCGGCCAGGTCATTGCTGACCTTCTCCACCTTCAGCTTGCCGCTGACCCACAGTGGTGTGTAGATATCATCGATCTTCAGGCCTTTCGGGTAGCGCACCAGCACCAGCTGGTTCGGTGGTGGTGGCGGCACATGGATGCACGCGCCCGGGTACGGCACCAGGAAGAACAACGTGCTGTTGCCCTTGGCATCGCTCTCCAGCGGCACCGGGTAGCCGCCCAGGCGAATATCCTTGCCGTTCATGGCCGCCACGGTCTTGGTCGAGTACATCACCGCCGGCAGGCCCTTGCTCTGCTTCAGGCCGCCCTTGTCGGTAAAGGTGCCCATGGCTTCCGGCGAATTGTGGTCGATATCGGGCATTTGCTCGAGTGCCTGCTGGTCCGACTTGGGCATCAGCTCCAGCCAGTCGGTTTCAGGCAGTTCGGCATGGGCCAGGGCGCTGGCCAACAGCAGTGGGGCGAGAAAAAAGGCACGCATCAAAATGCTCGGCAACTCGAATGAATTGCCGGGCATTCTAACCAGTATTCAACGTTTCTTGATGAATCCGTAGATCACCAGCAGGATCACCGCACCGATCAGCGCGCCAAGGAAACCGGCAGCCTGCCCGGCCTGGTAGATACCCAGCGCCTGGCCGCCGTAGGTGGCCAGCAGGGAGCCGGCAATCCCCAGCAGGATGGTCATGATCCAGCCCATGCTGTCGTCGCCCGGCTTGATGAAGCGGGCCAGCAGGCCGACGATAAGGCCGATGAAGATGGTTCCAATGATACCCATGGCAATCCCTCTGCAGTGAAGATGGAACAAGCCAAAGCCTAGACAGCGCTTTGGCTCGTTGCCATTTCAGAGGGCAAGCCGCTGGTAGAAGTTCGATCAGTTGCCGATCAGGGCTTCTACTTCGGCAATCTTGCGCTCGAGGGTGGCCATGTCGTGGCAGCGCAGGGTGGCGTGGCCAACCTTGCGACCAACCTTGAAGGCCTTGCCGTAGTGGTGCAGGTGGCAGTCACCGATGGCAACCACCTTGTCCACCGCCGGCACTTCACCGATGAAGTTGAGCATCGCGCTCTCGCCGACCTTGGCAGTCGAGCCCAGCGGCAAGCCGGCGACGGCGCGCAGGTGGTTCTCGAACTGGCTGCACTCGGCGCCTTCGATGGTCCAGTGCCCGGAGTTGTGCACGCGCGGGGCGATTTCGTTGGCCTTCAGGCCGCCGTCGACTTCGAAGAACTCGAAGGCCATCACGCCCACATAGTCCAGTTGCTTGAGCACACGGCCCACGTAGTCTTCGGCCAGGGCCTGCAGCGGGTGCGCCTGGCTGGCGACCGACAGGCGCAGGATGCCGCTTTCGTGGGTGTTGTGCACCAGCGGGTAGAAGCGGGTTTCGCCATCACGGGCACGCACGGCCACCAGCGACACTTCGCCGGTGAATGGCACGAAGCCTTCCAGCAGGCAAGGTACGCTGCCCAGCTCGGCAAAGGTACCGACCACGTCCTCAGGCGTGCGCAGCACCTTCTGGCCCTTGCCGTCGTAACCCAGGGTGCGGGTTTTCAGCACGGCCGGCAGGCCGATGCTGGCCACCGCGGCGTCCAGGTCGGCCTGCGAGAGGATGTCGGCGAAGGCCGGGGTAGGGATACCCAGGTCGCGGAACATGCTCTTCTCGAACAGGCGGTCACGGGCGATGCGCAGCGCTTCGGCGCTGGGGTACACCGGCACGAACTGCGAGAGGAAGGCCACGGTCTCGGCCGGGACGCTTTCGAACTCGAAGGTGACCAGGTCGACTTCGTCGGCCAGCTGGCGCAGGTGGTCCTGGTCGCCGTAGTCGGCACGCAGGTGCTCGCCCAGCGGCGCAGCGCAGGCGTCCGGCGCCGGGTCGAGGAAGGCGAAGTTCATGCCCAGCGGGGTACCCGCCAGGGCCAGCATGCGGCCCAGCTGGCCGCCACCGATTACACCGATCTTCATGGGTTGAGCCTCAAGCCTGGCGCGGGTCTGGGTTGTCCAGCACGGTGTCGGTCTGTTCCGTGCGGAACTGCTTGAGCGCCGCGTGGTACTGCGGGTACTTGGCGCCGAGGATGCTGGCCGACAACAGCGCGGCGTTGACCGCACCGGCACGACCGATGGCCAGGGTGGCAACCGGCACGCCGGCTGGCATCTGCACGATCGACAGCAGCGAATCGACACCCGACAGCATCGACGATTGCACAGGCACGCCCAGCACCGGCAGGTGGGTCTTGGCGGCACACATGCCTGGCAGGTGGGCTGCGCCACCGGCACCGGCGATGATCACCTCGATGCCACGGCCCTCAGCCTCCTCGGCATACTGGAACAGCAGATCCGGGGTACGGTGGGCGGAAACCACCTTCACCTCGTAGGGAATGCCGAGTTTTTCCAGCATATCGGCGGTGTGGCTAAGGGTGGACCAATCGGACTTGGAGCCCATGATCACGCCAACCAGTGCACTCATCGTCGAGCCTCTTCGCTTGTGCGCCCTTGGGCGCGTCAAAAAACAACAAGCCACGCGGGACGACCGGCGTGGCTTGTTTGCTGATCAGGACCGGACGCATCCGGTCGAAAGGCCGCGCAGTATACCGTAAGGTGGTGCGTTTAAGGCACCCCGGCGACCAACTGTCGCCCCTTATTTTTCGGGGCTTTGACTGACTTTTGGGTCAACCATCGCCGCCCCCTCGAGCTTGCGCCACAACAGCCTTACATTGGCCTTGCGCACCAGGGCGCAGCGGTACAGGCGGATTTCCAGCGGCACGTGCCACTGGCTGCCGCCGCAGATCGCCAGTTCGCCCCGCTCCAGTTCGCCACGCATCGACAGGCGCGGCACCCAGGCGATGCCCATGCCTTCCAGCGCCATGCTCTTCAGACTGTCGGCCATGGCGGTTTCATAGACGGTGGTATAGCGCAGGTTGCGCTGACGCAGCAGCAAATTGACCGAGCGACCGAGGAAGGCGCCGGCGGTATAGGCCAGCAGCGGCACGCTGCCCTCGCCTTCCAGGTCGAACAACGGCTTGCCGTCGGCATCCACGGCGCATACCGGCAACATTTCAGTGGTGCCCATGTGCAGCGACGGGAAGATCTCGGCATCCATCTGCAGGGCAGCATCCGGGTCATAGAAGGCCAGCATCAGGTCGCAGCCACCTTCGCGTAATGCATGCACGGCATCTCCGACGTTGGTCGCAACCAGGCGGGTGGCGATGTTCAACCCGTCGTTGCGCAACTGGGCCACCCAACGCGGGAAAAAGCCCGATGCCAGCGAGTGTGCCGCGGCCACTTGCACCACTTCACCCTGCCCGCCTTCCAGATGATGCAAGTGGCGGAGAATTTCGCTCAACTGGTCGACAACAGTACGCGCCGTGACGAGAAACAGCTGGCCGGCCTCTGTCAGCTCGATCGGCGTGCGGGAACGATTCACCAATTGCAGGCCCAAGGCTGCTTCCAGGCTGCGAATGCGCCGGCTGAAGGCCGGTTGGGTGACGAAACGCCGCTCTGCCGCCTGAGAAAAACTGCGGGTGGCGGCCAGCGCGCTGAAGTCTTCCAGCCATTTGCTTTCAAGGTTCACGAAGCACATCTCCTGGCGTGCACCAAAATGGAACACGCTCGAATGTCAATTGGCGTCACATGAAACACTATGCCGTTTGTGCATAGGTTAGCGTGCAACAGCATTGGCCGCAAAATCACCTTCAGGCCTAGGATTGGCGCCATTCCGGCATGTGCCGGGTCAAAATCGAGATGATATACATCATGTCCTCCGCTGCATCGTTCCGCGTCGAAAAAGATTTGTTGGGTACCCTTGAAGTTCCTGCAGATGCCTACTACGGCATCCAGACCCTGCGCGCTGCCAACAACTTCCACCTCTCCGGTGTTCCGCTGTCGCACTACCCGAAGCTGGTCGTGGCCCTGGCCATGGTCAAGCAGGCTGCTGCCGACGCCAACCGTGAGCTGGGTCACCTGAGCGATGCCAAGCACGCTGCCATCACCGCAGCCTGCGCCCGCCTGATCAAAGGCGATTACCACGACCAGTTCGTGGTGGACATGATCCAGGGCGGTGCTGGTACTTCTACCAACATGAACGCCAACGAAGTCATCGCCAACGTCGCGCTGGAGGCCATGGGCCACCAGAAGGGTGAGTACCAGTACCTGCACCCGAACAACGACGTGAACATGGCGCAGTCGACCAACGACGCCTACCCGACCGCCATCCGTCTGGGCCTGCTGCTGGGCCACGACGCCCTGCTGGCCAGCCTCGACAGCCTGATCCAGGCCTTCGCTGCCAAGGGTAAAGAGTTCGACCACGTACTGAAGATGGGCCGTACCCAGCTGCAGGACGCCGTACCGATGACCCTGGGCCAGGAATTCCGCGCCTTCGCCACTACCATGACCGAAGACCTGCAGCGCCTGCGCTCGCTGGCCCCGGAACTGCTGACCGAAATCAACCTGGGCGGTACCGCCATCGGCACCGGCATCAACGCCGACCCTGGCTACCAGGCCCTGGCCGTACAGCGCCTGGCTGCCATCAGCGGCCAGCCGCTGGTACCAGCTGCCGACCTGATCGAAGCTACCTCCGACATGGGTGCCTTCGTGCTGTTCTCCGGCATGCTCAAGCGTACCGCCGTCAAGCTGTCGAAGATCTGCAACGACCTGCGCCTGCTGTCCAGCGGCCCGCGCACCGGCATCAACGAGATCAACCTGCCAGCGCGTCAGCCAGGCAGCTCGATCATGCCAGGCAAGGTCAACCCGGTTATCCCGGAAGCCGTCAACCAGGTGGCCTTCGCCATCATGGGCAACGACCTGGCCCTGACCGTCGCCGCCGAAGGTGGCCAGCTGCAGCTGAACGTTATGGAGCCGCTGATCGCCTACAAGATCTTCGACTCGATCCGCCTGCTGCAACGCGCCATGGACATGCTGCGCGAGCACTGCATCGTCGGCATCACCGCCAACGAACAGCGCTGCCGTGAACTGGTCGAGCACTCGATCGGCCTGGTCACCGCCCTGAACCCGTACATCGGCTACGAAAACGCCACCCGTATCGCCCGCGTTGCCCTGGAAACCGGCCGCGGCGTACTGGAACTGGTGCGCGAAGAGAAGCTGCTGGACGACGCGATGCTCGACGACATCCTGCGTCCGGAAAACATGATCGCTCCCCGTCTGGTTCCGCTGAAGGCGTAACCAGGCCGCTGTAAACAGTCTCACCAGGTCGAGGGACTAGACACCTCTCAACCTTTCCAAGGCCCGAGCCTATGCTTCGGGCCTTTTTTTTGCCTGAAGGATTTGGGGCTGCTTTGCAGCCCATCGCGACGCAAGGCCGCTCCTACAAAAGCCCTGCGTACAACGGCCAATGTGGGAGCGGCCCCCGAACATCGGCACACAACTTGCTCCATAATGCGTCCCAGCCCAACGGGATTACCCAGCATGCTGCACAGCCACCTGACCACCCTCAACGCGGTTTCGCTGATCCTCAATGTCTTCCAGGCAGACGGTTGCGAGGCGTCGGCGCTGCTGGCCGGCAGCGGCATCGGCCCGGCAGACCTGGGCCATGCCGATGCGCGCATCACCACCCAGCAGGAACTGCAGGTGTGCGCCAACGCCGTTGCCCGGCGCGAGGATATCGGCCTGGAACTGGGCCGGCGCATGCATGTGTCGTGCTACGGCATGCTCGGTTACGCCCTGCTCTCCAGTGCCACTTTGGGTGACGCCTTGCGCCTGGCGCTGCAGTATCCGGCACTGCTGGGAACAGTCTTCAAGCTGCGTTTGCTCGACGACGGCCAGCGCGTCTGGTTCAGCGCCAGCGACTACCACGACAGCCCGACGCTGACCGCCTTCAACGCCGAGTTCTGCCTGGTGTCGCTGAAGGTCATCTGCGACGACCTGCTCGGCCGCCCGCTGCCCCTGCTGGCAGCCCGTTTCGAACACCCACGGCCCGGTTACCACGCACTCTATGCCGGGGCATTCCAGTGCCCGGTCGGTTTTGACGCCGAGGACAATGCCTTTGCCTTCGAACAGCGCTGGCTGGACACGCCACTGCCGCTGGCCGACCCGATTACCCACAAGGCCATGAGCGAACGCTGCCGGCGCCTGAACCTGGAATTCACCGGCCGCCAGGCCTGGCTGGGGCGGATTCGCCAACTGCTGGCGCAGCAACTGGATGCAGCGCCCGGGCTGGAAGGGCTGGCGCGGCAGATGAACTGCTCATCGCGCACCCTGCGCCGGCATTTGCAGGCGTTGGGCAGCAGTTATCAACAGCTGCTGGATGAACTGAGGTTCGAGCGGGCCAAACAATTGCTGGCTGATGAGCAGATGCCGATCTATCGGATTGCCGAGTGCCTGGGGTTCAGCGAGACCGCCAGTTTTCGGCATGCCTTCCAGCGTTGGAGTGGCGTCGCGCCCAGCCATTTTCGCGGTTGACCTGTAGCGGCCCTTTCGCGGGTGAACCCGCTCCCACAGGGATTGCACACACTCAGGTGCAACACTGTACCTGTGGGAGCGGGTTCACCCGCGAAAGGGCCAGTACAGGCCACCAACAAATCCAGCCAAAGAGCTTGGCCATATCGATCCCCTTTTGGCCACTTGCGTCGTTCTCCCCCACTGGCCCGCCCATGAGAATGGGCCCACGCCAGTACCCACCGGAGAACAACAATGCTGACGATCTATTCCGATGACCACCGCCTGCACCACGGCCGCTGCGAGCTGATCGACGGCAAGCTGATGCCCTGTTTCGAAATGCCGTCACGCGCCGACCATGTGCTCGACCAGGTCAAAAAGCGCAACCTTGGCGACATCCAGGGCCCCACCGACTTCGGTCGCGCACCGTTGCTGCGCATCCACAGCGCCGGCTACCTGGACTTCTTCGAAGGCGCCTGGGCGCGCTGGGCCGCACTGGGCCAGGAAGGCGACTTGCTGCCGTTCACCTGGCCCGCACGCACCCTGCGCCAGGTAAAACCCACCGGCCTGCACGGTGAGCTGGGCTACTACAGCTTCGATGCCGGCGCACCGATCACCGCCGGTACCTGGCAGGCCGCCTACAGCGCCGCCCAGGTCGCCCTCACCGCGCAGGCGGCTATCCAGCAAGGCGCCCATTCCGCCTTCGCCCTGTGCCGCCCGCCAGGGCACCATGCCGCCGGCGAAGTCATGGGTGGCTATTGCTACCTGAACAACGCCGCGATCGCCACCCAGGCCTTCCTCGACCAGGGCCGGCGCAAGGTCGCCATCCTCGACGTCGACTACCACCACGGCAACGGCACCCAGGACATCTTCTACAACCGCAACGATGTGTTCTTCGCCTCGATCCATGGCGACCCGCGCGACGAGTTCCCGTTCTTCCTCGGCTATGCCGATGAAACCGGCGAGGGTGCCGGTGAAGGCTGCAACATCAACTACCCACTGCCGGCCGGCAGCGACTGGGCCGCCTGGAGCGCTGCCCTGGAGGACGCCTGCCAGCGCATCGCCGCCTATGACGCCGATGTGCTGGTGATCTCGCTGGGCGTGGATACCTTCAAGGACGACCCGATCTCGCAGTTCAAGCTGGACAGCCCGGACTACCTGGAAATGGGCAAGCGCATCGCTCAACTCGGCAAGCCGACCCTGTTCGTGATGGAAGGCGGCTACGCTGTGGAAGAAATCGGTATCAACGCGGTCAATGTGCTGGAAGGCTTCCAGCACGCCCAGCCAGGAGCCCGGTAATGGTCCGACTCAAGCGTCTGCTCGCCCCGTTCATCGCCGCCACCCTGTTCACCGGTGCCCTGCAAGCCCAGGCCGAACAGCGCACCCTGCGGGTGTACAACTGGTTCGACTACATCACCCCGCAAACCCTCACCGAGTTCCAGAAAGACAGCGGGGTGAAGCTGGTCTACGACATCTTCGACACCAACGAGGCGCTGGAAGCCAAGCTGCTGACCGGCAACTCCGGGTATGACGTGGTAGTGCCGTCCAACGTGTTCCTCGCCAAGCAGATCGAAGCGGGGGTGTTCCAGCCGCTGGACCGCAGCAAGCTGCCGAACTGGCAGCACCTGGACCCGGCGCTGATGAAGCTGATCGAGGCCAACGACCCCGGCAACAAATTTGCCGTGCCTTACATGTACGGCACCGTGCTGATCGGCTTCAACCCGGCCAAGGTCAAGGCTGCGCTCGGCGACAACGCCCCGGTGGACAGCTGGGACCTGATCTTCAAGGAAGAAAACATCGCCAAGCTCAAGCAGTGCGGCGTGGCCCTGCTCGACTCGCCGTCGGAGATCATGCCGCTGGCGTTGCAGTACCTGGGCTTGCCACCGAACAGCGACAAACCGGCTGATTACAAGAAAGCCGAAGCGCTGATGCTGAAGATTCGCCCGCACATCACCTACTTCCATTCCTCGAAATACATGGCCGACATCGCCAACGGCGATATCTGCGTGGCAGTGGGCTACAGCGGCAGTTTCTCGCAGGCCGCCAACCGCGCTGTCGAGGCGAAGAATGGCGTAGTGGTGGACATGCGCCTGCCCAAGGAAGGTGCACCGATCTGGTTCGACATGCTGGCGATTCCGAAGAACGCGGCCAACCCGGAAGATGCCCACGCGTTCATCAACTACCTGCTGCGGCCCGAAGTGATTGCGCCGATCAGCGACTTTGTCGGGTACCCGAACCCGAACAAGGACGCGACCGACAAGGTGAGCCCGGCGATTCGCAACAACCCCAACCTGTACCCGACGGCGGAGGCGATGGCCAAGCTGTATACCCTCAAGCCCCTGGCGCGAGATGCAGAGCGGGCGCGGACCCGGGCCTGGACGCGGATCAAGTCCGGTACCTGAGTCGCCTGCTTCGCGGGCACGCCCGCTCCCACAGGATCTGCGCCACACTCAAGGCCAGCGCTGTACCTGTAGGAGCGGGTTTACCCGCGAATAGGCCGCCAAGCCTTGCGCAATTTCATCAACGCCTCGGCAATCTCCCCCTCCGGCACCGCCGCAAACCCCAGCACCAGCCCTGCCCTTTTATCCACAGGTACCTCGCTGTCCGCCAGCCAGAAATTGCTCAGCGGCGTCACCTCCACCCCCACCGCTTCAGCCTTGGCCACCAGTTCCTGCTCCCGCGCAAAGTTATCCACATCGACTTTCACATGCAGCCCGGCCGCCACTTCCGGCATGCCGCCCAACCCCGGAATATCCACAGGCCAGCCGGCCTTGAGCACATTTCGCCGGCTCAACGCCGCCTTGCGCATGCGCCGGATATGCCGCTGGAAGTGCCCCCGGGCCATGAACTCGGCCATCACACACTGGCTACTGACCTCCGAATGCCGCACCGCCAGCGCCCTGCCCTGGCTGAACGCCTGCGCCAGTTGCGGCGGCAGTACCAGATAGCCCAGGCGCAACGCCGGAAAAGCGATCTTGCCGAAGGTACCGACGTACAGTACCCGCCCGTGCCGGTCGAGCGCCGCTAGCGGGGCCAAGGGCGCACCGCTGTAGCGATACTCGCCGTCGTAGTCGTCTTCGATGATCCAGCCTTCGCTGCGCTCGGCCCAGGCCAGCAGTTCCAGGCGGCGCGCCAGGCTCATGGTCACCCCGGTCGGGTACTGGTGAGCTGGCGTGACATAGGCCAGCCGGCAATCCGTCAGTTGCCCGAGCCGGCGACAGTCCATGCCATCCTCGTCCACCGGCACGCCACACAACCTGCCACCGGCCAGCGCAAAGGCATGCCCGGCTGCGCGGTAACCCGGGTTTTCCACAGCCACACCGTCGCCCGGCTGCAACAGCAACTGTGCACAAAGGCTGATGGCCTGCTGCGCACCACTGGTGATCACAATTTGTTCAGCAGTGCAACTCAGCCCACGCGAGCGACGCAGGTAGGCTGCGATCAGTTCACGCAGCAGTGGCTCGCCTGCCGGGTCACCATAACCCAACTGCGCCGGAGCCGGGTTGCGCCAGAAACCCGCCTGCAGCTTGGCCCAGACGTCGAACGGGAACAGGTCGAACGCCGGAATACCGACGCGAAAAGCACGCGGTGCACCGCTTCTTGGGGGCGGCAGATGGTTACTTTTCAGGCGCTGCAAAGGCTCGCTGGAACAGCGTTTGCTGGATAAATCCTCAGTATTTTCTGAGGAGAATGTGGATAAGTCTGTTGATAACCCCCGGGATAACCCTGTGGATACTTGTGTGGATAGTTTTGCAGTGGAGAGTTTCGGTAACTGACTGACATAGGTGCCGTCGCCTACCCGGCTTTCGATGTAGCCCTCGGCATATAGCTGGTCATATGCCCGCACCACGCTGTTGCGTGACAGCGCCAGCATGGCGGCCAGATCACGAGTGGCCGGTAGCCGCGTGCCACTGCTCAGGCGCCCATCCAGCACCCGCGCACGTAGCGCCTGGTACAGCTGCTGGCTGAGCCCGCGGCGGCGATCGAGGGCGATTCCGGCAGGGTCGAAAGGCAATACTAGGGTGCGCTCGCTCACGGTATTGGACCTATAAAAACAGCTGTTAATGGCTCTTACTATGAACCAATAGCCTGCCTAGGATGGAGCCATCGCACAAGGAAACCGAGCATGTACAACAGCAAACCCCATCAGGAACACGACCTCGGGCGCCTGCACCAGCACATGCTCGACACCCGCCTGGCCATCCTGGTCAGCAAGGGCGAACAAGGCCTGCTGGCCACGCACCTGCCCGTGCTGGTCGATATCGCCGAAGGCGAATTCGGCACCGTCTATGCCCACCTGGCGCGGGCCAACCCCCAGTGGCACGACCTGAAGCAAGATGGCGAAGCCCTGCTGGTGTTCCCCGGCGCCGATGCCTATGTCAGCCCCGGTTACTACCCGAGCAAGGCCGACAACCCCAAGGTGGTGCCAACCTGGAACTACCTGGCCGTGCACGCCTATGGCCCGGCCGAAGTGATTCACGAAGCCGAGCCATTGCTGGCCATTGTCAGCCGCCTGACCGAGCGCCACGAACAAGGCCGCGGCGAACCGTGGAACGTCACCGATGCCCCGCGTGACTACCTCGATGGCATGCTCCGCGCCATCGTCGGCATCCGCCTGCCCATCGCCCGCCTGCAAGGCGCGCGCAAGCTCAGCCAGAACCGCTCTGAGCAAGACATTGCCGGCGTGCGTGAAGGCCTGAGCGCCAGCCCCGATTACCTGGATAACCAACTCGCGGCGCACATGCGCCAACTCTGAAGGAATAGCCCATGTCCAGCGTTACCCTGCGTCCTGTTACCACCCAAGACCATGCTGCCTGGCTCGGCCTGTGGCAGGCCTACTTGCACTTCTATGAGTCCGAATTGACCGAAGAGGTCAGCCTCAGCACCTGGCAACGCCTGCTCGACCCGAACGAACCGACCCATTCGGCCCTTGCCTGGGTCGATGGCAAGGCAGTGGGCATGGTCAACTTCATCTACCATCGTTCCAACTGGAGCATCGGAAACGCCTGCTACCTGCAGGACCTGTACGTGGACAGCACACAGCGCGCCCTGGGCATCGGCCGCCAGCTGATCGAGCACGTCTACGCCAAAGCCAAGGCCGACAACTGCGCCAAGGTGCACTGGCTGACCCACGAGACCAACGCCACCGCCATCAGCCTGTACCAACAGGTTGCCGAGCGCTCGGGCTTCATCCAATTCCGCAAAGAGTTCTAAGCCGAACATGACCGACGCATTGAACTGGAAACCCGCCGCAGCCCCCCAGGCCGAGCCCATCGACGGCCGCTTCATCCGCCTGGAAAAGCTCGACCCGGCGCGCCATGGCGACGACCTCTGGGAGGTGCTGCAAGGCCCGGCGGCCGACCCGGCGCTGTGGGACTACCTGCCCTATGGCCCGTTCATCGAACGTGCCGCCTTCGACCGTTGGCTGGAAGGCAACGCCGCTGGCCGCGACCCACTGTTCTACACCGTCATCGACCGCGCCAGCGGCCAGGCCCAGGGCATCCTGAGCCTGATGTCGATCGTGCCCGACCACGGCCGCATCGAAATCGGCCACATCGCCTTCGGCGCTGCCATGCAGCGTACGCCCAAGGGCACCGAGGCGGTGTATTTGCTGGGCAAGCTGGGCTTCGAGCTGGGCAACCGCCGGCTGGAATGGAAGTGCAACAACGCCAACGCACGCTCCAAGCGTGCGGCGGAGCGGTTTGGCTTTGTCTATGAAGGCGTGTTCCGCAAGCACCTGGTGGTGAAGGACCACAATCGGGATACGGCGTGGTATTCGATTACCGATGATGAGTGGCCGGCGGTGGTTGCCGGGTTCGAGCGGTGGTTGAGCGATACCAACCAACAACCTGGAGGTCAGGTAGAAACACTTGAGGCATGCCGTAAAGGTTGAGGGTTGTGTTGGATCAGCCGGCCTATTAGCGGGTAAACCCGCTCCCACAGGTACAACACTGACCTTAGGCTTGCGGGGTCCTGTAGGAGCAGCCTTGTGCTGCGAAGAGGCCGGCAGATTCAACGCAAAAAAAAGGGGAGCATCCGCTCCCCAGAGGTAAACCGCTTTTAGATGAGGGCTTATCTCAGCCCTCGATCTCGATCAGGATCTCGCCCGGTGTCACGCGGTCGCCCTTGGCCACGTGGATGGCCACGACCTTGCCAGCGATACCCGCCTGCACTTCGGTCTCCATCTTCATGGCTTCGGTGATCAGCACGGCCTGGCCGGTCTTGACCATGTCGCCTTCCTTGACCAGCACATCGACGATGTTGCCTGGCATGGTGGTGCTGACATGGCCCGGGGCACTGGCCTGCTTGCGCTTGCTGCTGCCGCCGCCGACGAATTCGTTGAGCGGCTCGAACACCACTTCTTCCGGCATGCCGTCGATCGACAGGTAGAAGTGGCGCTTGCCTTCGGCCTTCACGCCCACACCGGTGATGTCGACGCGGTAGGTTTCGCCGTGCACGTCGATAACGAACTCGGTCGGTACGCCTTCACCGCTGTGGGACGCCACTGCGCCCGCTTCAGGAATTGGCAGCAGGACCTCAGGGGTCAGGGTGCCGGCTTCGCGTTCTTCGAGGAACTTGCGGCCAATGTCCGGGAACATGGCGAAAGTCAGCACGTCTTCTTCGCAACGGGCCAGGGCGCCGATATCGGCACGCAGCTTGGCCATTTCCGGCTTCAGCAGGTCGGCCGGGCGCACGTCGATCACTTCTTCACTGCCGATCGCCTGACGGCGCAGCTGCTCGTTGACCACGCCCGGAGCCTTGCCGTAACCGCCTTGCAGGTACAGCTTCACCTCGTTGGTGATGGTCTTGTAGCGCTCGCCGGCCAGCACGTTGAAGAACGCCTGGGTACCGACAATCTGGGAGGTCGGGGTTACCAGCGGTGGGAAGCCGAGGTCTTCACGCACGCGCGGGATCTCAGCCAGCACTTCGTTCATGCGGTTGAGGGCGCCCTGCTCCTTGAGCTGGTTGGCCAGGTTGGAAATCATGCCGCCCGGTACCTGGTTGACCTGCACGCGAGTGTCCACGGCGGTGAACTCGCTTTCGAACTGGTGGTACTTCTTGCGCACGGCATAGAAGTACAGGCCGATTTCCTGCAGCAGCTCCAGGTCCAGGCCGGTATCGAATTCGCTGCCCTTGAGCGCGGCAACCATCGACTCGGTACCCGGGTGGCTGGTGCCCCAGGCGAAGCTGGAGATGGCGGTGTCGATGTGATCGGCGCCGTTTTCCACAGCCTTCAGCTGGCACATTGCGGCCAGGCCGGCAGTGTCGTGGGAGTGGATGAACACCGGCAGCGACTGCTCGGCCTTCAAAGCCTTGACCAGTTCGCCGGTGGCGAACGGGGTCAGCAGGCCGGCCATGTCCTTGATCGCCACCGAGTCGCAACCCATGGCTTCCATCTGCTTGGCCTGCTTCACGAAGGCTTCGATGGTGTGTACCGGGCTGGTGGTGTAGGCGATGGTGCCCTGGGCGTGCTTGCCGGCAGCCTTGACCGCTTCAATGGCCACGCGCAGGTTACGCACGTCGTTCATGGCATCGAAGATGCGGAACACGTCGATACCGTTGACCGCTGCCTTGGCGACGAACGCCTTGACCACATCGTCGCTGTAGTGGCGGTAGCCCAGCAGGTTCTGGCCGCGCAGAAGCATTTGCAGGCGGGTATTGGGCAGCGCCGCGCGCAGCTTGCGCAGGCGCTCCCACGGGTCTTCCTTGAGGAAGCGCACGCAGGCGTCGAAGGTGGCGCCACCCCAGACTTCCAGCGACCAGTAGCCGACTTTGTCGAGCTTGTCGCAGATCGGCAGCATGTCTTCGGTACGCATGCGGGTGGCCAGCAGGGACTGGTGGGCGTCGCGCAGGATCGTGTCGGTTACGTGAATTTTCTTGGACATTATGGGGTTCCTCACAGGCCTGCGTGGGCGGCGATGGCAGCGGCGATGGCCAGGGCCAGCTCTTCGGGTTTGCGCTTGATCGAGTAGTTGGTCAGTTCCGGGTGGCTTTCGACGAAGCTGGTGTTGAACTGGCCGCTACGGAATTCGGGATTGCGCAGGATTTCCTGGTAGTACGCGGCGGTGGTCTTCACCCCTTGCACGCGCATGTCGTCCAGGGCCCGCAGGCCGCGGTCCATGGCTTCTTCCCAGGTCAACGCCCACACCACCAGTTTCAGGCACATGGAGTCGTAGAACGGCGGAATGGTGTAGCCGGTGTAGATCGCCGTGTCGGTACGCACGCCCGGGCCGCCGGGGGCGTAGTAACGGGTGATCTTGCCGAAGCTGGGCAGGAAGTTGTTCTTCGGGTCTTCGGCGTTGATGCGGAACTGCAGCGCGTAACCGCGGTGCTGGATGTCTTCCTGCTTGACCGACAGCGGCAGGCCCGAGGCAATGCGGATCTGCTCACGGACGATGTCGATACCGGTGATTTCCTCGGTGATGGTGTGTTCCACCTGCACCCGGGTGTTCATTTCCATGAAGTACACCTCGCCATCGGCGAGCAGGAACTCCACGGTACCGGCGTTCTCGTAGTTCACTGCCTTGGCCGCACGCACCGCCAGATCGCCGATGTAGGCGCGCTGTTCGGGGGTGAGCTGTGGGCTCGGGGCGATTTCGATAAGCTTCTGGTTGCGGCGCTGGATCGAGCAGTCGCGCTCGAACAGGTGCACGACGTTGCCAAAGCTGTCACCGAGGATCTGCGCCTCGATGTGCTTGGGGTTGACGATGCACTTTTCCAGGAACACTTCCGCAGAACCAAAGGCCTTGGTAGCCTCGGAGATGACGCGGGGGAAGTTCTGTTCCAGTTCTTCACGGCTGTTGCAACGGCGAATACCACGGCCGCCACCACCAGAGGTGGCCTTGAGCATGACCGGGTAACCGATGCGGTCACCTTCACTCAGGGCTTCGTGAATATCGGCAACGTTGCCTTCGGTACCCGGGGTTACCGGTACACCGGCGGCAATCATGGTGCGGCGTGCTTCGGTCTTGTCGCCCATGCGGCGAATGACCTCGGCGGCCGGGCCAATGAACTTGATCCCGCGCTCGGCGCAGATCTCTGCCAGTTCAGCGTTTTCCGACAGGAAACCATAGCCCGGGTGCAGGGCATCACAGCCGGTTTCCACAGCCAGGTTCACCAGCTTGCGCGGGTTCAGGTAACCGGCCAGCGGCTCGGCACCAATGCTGTGGGCTTCGTCGGCGCGCTTGACGTGCAACGCGTGGCGGTCGGCGTCGGAATAGATCGCCACCGAGCGAATGCCCATCTCGGCGCAGGCACGCACGATCCGAACTGCAATTTCACCTCGGTTGGCGATCAGGATTTTTTTTATCACTGGAGTCTTCCCAAAGCCGTAGGAACAGTCGAGCCGGTTCTCCCGGTCGGCGCGTGACCAGACGTTGCTGGCCAGTCGCACATTCACCCTAGCGCTGTAGGTTGATAAACAAAAATCAATATTTGTTAGGGGCTGTATTAGCAAAAGCTTATAGTGCGGTAACAAGGTGTTGCCGAAGGGCGGATAAAAATGCGTAAGTCCTTGATGCGTATGACTTTGCGTCAATTGCAGATCTTCAACGAGGTATGCGATTTGCGTTCGTACAGCCGTGCGGCGGAAGAGATGGCGCTGACGCAACCCGCCGTTAGTCTACAGATCCGCCAGCTCGAAGAGCTGATCGGCCAGCCGCTGTTCGAGTACGTGGGCAAGAAGCTCTACCTGACCGAAGCTGCCGAGGCCTTGCAACGCGCCAGCCGCGATATCTTCGGGCGCCTGGAGAGCCTGGACATGCAGCTTTCGGACATGCAGGGTTCATTGCAGGGGCAGTTGAAACTGGCGATCGAATCCAGTGCCAAGTACTTCGTGCCACACCTGTTCGCGGCCTTCAAGCAGCGTCACCCGGAGGTAAACCTGACCCTGACGGTGGTCAATCGCGCCCAGGCCATCCGCCGCCTGTCGGACAACCGCGACGACCTGATCATCATGTCCATGGTGCCGCAGGACATGGGCCTGGAGTTTCTGCCGTTCCTCAACAACCCGATCGTCGCGGTGGCACCGCCCGAGCACCCGCTGTGCAAGCTGGAGCAACTGCGCCTGCAGGACCTGGAGCCTCATACCCTGCTGGTCCGCGAACAGGGTTCGGGCACGCGCAAGGCTTGCGAGGAATACTTCAAGGACAAGCGCGTGCATTTCACCCAGACCCTGGAGGTGGCCTCGGCCGACGCCCAGCGCGAGTGCGTGATCGCCGGCCTGGGCATTGCCATGCTTACCCGCCATGCGGTCAACCTGGAGCTGGCCACCGGTGTGCTGAGGGAGCTGCCCGTGGAGGAACTGCCGCTGTACCGCAGCTGGTGCGTGGTGCAGTCCAAGGCCAAACGGCAGTCGCCGGTGGCCTTGGCTTTCCTGGCGTTCATCCGCAGCGAACGTGCGCTGATCAGCGCGCTGGTTGAGCGTTTTTCGGGGAGGCTGCTGCCGACGCCTGCCAGACCGTGAGCTCTTGCAGCTCGGGGTAGTCCACTAGTTCGCGGAGCAGTTGACGTTGGTCGCAATAGCTCTCGATCGCGCGGCGGTATTCCATGCGGCGCTGATCCTTTTCCTGCTGCTTGCGAGCCTTGGCGCTGGGTTGGTACGTACCGTCGAAGTCACGAGCCATTGCCTGTCTCCCAGATAGGATGCGGGAGTTTCAGACTGGCTTGAGTGGTTTACGGTTTGGCTGTGGAATGGTGACAAAACAGTGAATTTTTGCTGCCTGTGCTGGCCCTATCGCAGGCAAGCCAGCTCCCACAGGTACTCCACAGGACTCGAGGCCTGTGGTGACTGTGTGGGAGCCCGGCTTGCCGGCGATAGGGCCAGCACAGGCAATGCAGATCAGTCGTCGGTAGCCTTGATCGACTTGGGCGACAAGCGCAGGCTGCGCAAGCTGCGCTTCACACTCTTCAGGTGGTTGACCAGGCTCGGCCCGCGCGCCATGGCAACGCCCATGGCCAGCACGTCGATCACCACCAGGTGGGCGATACGCGAGGTCAGCGGGGTGTAGATTTCGGTGTCTTCATGCACGTCGATCGCCAGGTTTACCGTCGACAGCTCCGCCAGTGGTGTCTGGCTGGGGCACAGGGTAATCAGGTTGGCGCCGCTCTCACGGACCAGGTTGGCGGTGATCAGCAGGTCCTTGGAACGGCCCGACTGGGAAATGCATACCGCCACATCACCTGGCTTCAGGGTCACCGCCGACATCGCCTGCATGTGCGGGTCGGAATAGGCTGCCGCGCTGAGCAGCAGGCGGAAGAACTTGTGCTGGGCATCGGCCGCTACCGCACCGGAGGCGCCAAAGCCATAGAACTCCACACGCTGCGCCTGGGCCATGGCGGTCACCGCCTGCTGCAACGCCTGCGGGTCGAGGTGCTCGCGCACTTCCATCAGGGTGTGCAGCGTGGTGTCGAAGATCTTCAGGCTGTAGTCGGCGACCGAGTCGTCTTCATGGATGGCGAACTGGCCGAAACTGGCCCCCGCAGCCAGGCTCTGCGCCAGCTTCAGCTTCAGGTCCTGGAAGCCCGAGCAACCGATCGCGCGGCAGAAACGCACGATGGTCGGTTCGCTGATACCCACGCTGTGCGCCAGGTCGGCCATGGAGCTGTGCATGACGGCAGCCGGGTCGAGTAGCACGTGGTCGGCTACTTTGAGTTCCGATTTGCGCAGCAGGTGGCGCGATTGGGCGATATGTTGCAACAGATTCACAGGCTGGACTCGGTTATGATCGGCTGGCCGGGTTGTAGCTATCTTGTAGTTATACTACATGGACGCCAACCCGCCCAGTTAAACGAACGTGGAGAGTGGTGGTTTGACTATTCCTTGCGACATTCTGGTCTTCGGCGGCACCGGCGATCTGGCCCTGCACAAACTGCTTCCGGCGCTCTACCACCTGTTTCGCGAGGCCCGTCTGAACAACGCCGTGCGCATCATCGCGCTGGCACGACGCAACTTGCCACGTAACGATTATCTCAAGCTCGCCGAGCGCCATTGCCGGGCACAAATTGCCCGCAACGACTTCGACGAAGAGGTCTGGCAGCGGTTTTCCGCGCGGGTCGACTATTTCGCCATGGATGCTTCGCAAAGCGCCGACTTCGGCCGCCTGGCGCGCTACCTGGGCGAACCCGGCGGCTTGACGCGCATCTTCTACCTGGCCACCGCCCCCAACCTGTTCGTGCCGATTGCCAAGCACCTGCGTAACGCCGGCCTGGCCGACGCCGAAGCGCGCATCGTGCTGGAAAAGCCGATCGGCCACTCGCTGGAATCGGCTACCGCCATCAACGAAGCGATTGGCGCAGTGCTGGAGGAAAATCAGGTATTTCGCATCGACCACTACCTGGGCAAGGAAACCGTGCAGAACCTGATGGCCCTGCGTTTTGCCAACGCCCTGCTGGAGCCGGTGTGGCGCAACAACCAGGTCGACCACGTGCAGATCAGCGTTTGCGAGACCCTGGGGGTAGAGAACCGCGGCGCCTACTACGACCGCGCCGGGGCGACCCGCGACATGTTGCAGAACCACCTGCTTCAGCTGCTATGCCTGGTGGCCATGGAGCCCCCCGCGCAGTTCGAGGCCGAAGCGGTGCGTGACGAGAAGGTGAAGATCTTGCGGGCCCTCAAGCCCATCACTGGCCAGGACGTGCAGGACAAGACCGTACGTGGCCAGTATGGCGCCGGGCGCATCGGCGGCCAGGAAGTGCCGGCCTATTACTTCGAAAAAGACGTCGACAACGACAGCGACACCGAAACCTTCATCGCCATCGAGGCGCACATCGACAATTGGCGCTGGGCGGGCGTGCCCTTCTACCTGCGTACCGGCAAGCGCATGGCACGGCGCTCATCGCAGATCGTCATCCAGTTCAAGCCGGTGCCGCACGAGCTTTTCAATGGCGGCCAGGTCAACCAGCTGCTGATCCAGCTTCAACCGGACGAACGCATCAGCCTGCGCATGATGACCAAGAGCCCGGGCAAGGGCATGCGCCTGGAACCTGTGGACCTGGACCTGAACCTGGCCCAGGTGTTCAGCCAGACCCGCCGCTGGGACGCCTACGAGCGCCTGCTGCTGGATGTGCTGGAGGGCGACTCGACGCTGTTCATGCGCCGCGATGAAGTGGAAGCGGCCTGGGCCTGGATCGACCCGATCATCAAGGGCTGTGAAGAGCACTTCCAGGCACCGCGACCGTACCCGGCAGGCAGTAACGGGCCGGAGCAAGCCAACAGCCTGCTGGCCAGGCACGGCAGGCACTGGCATAGCTGAAGCACTGCCCTGCTCCCGTGGCAGGCTAAAGGGCAGAAAGTAGCCCCAGCGCGCTGGCGCTACTTTCAACCCGAGACAGGAGCAGACAATGGCTACTATCACCAACCTCGTTGCACTCAACGACATCGCCCACGGCAAGCAGGTTTTCAGGGTTCATGGCACCGTTACGGTCGCCTCTCCGGCCATCGAACCGGTGCTGGTCGAGCCCAAGCTGCGCCACCGGGGTGGCTGGGAAGTGCTGGAGCTTCAACTGCTGGATAGCGGCGCAATCACCCCGCAGGTGCTGACCGAAAAAGCCGTGGTTTTCGAACGTGCAGGCGGCACTGGCTGGAAAACCGTGGAGATCATCCATGCCGACGGTTCGCAGCGCTGCGAAATTCGCACCATCGAGGCGATTGACTGAACCACTGCCTGCCAGGCCGCCCGAGCGGTGGCCTGGCACCTGCCATCGGCTCGATAAACGGGCATGCGGCAGGTGAATATTTATACAGTAGAGGTTTGCCCCATTTCCTGCCGCACCCTAGAATGGCCCGATGCGCACAGACGACCTCTCCCTCCTGCTGAATTCCCTCAACGATGCCCAACGCCAGGCCGTAGCGGCCACGCTCGGGCGTCAACTGGTGCTTGCTGGCGCCGGTTCCGGTAAAACCCGCGTGCTGGTGCACCGCATTGCCTGGCTGATCCAGGTGGAGCAGGCATCGCCGCACTCGATCCTGTCGGTGACCTTCACCAACAAGGCCGCGGCAGAAATGCGCCAGCGGATCGAGCAACTGCTGGGCATCAACCCGGCGGGCATGTGGGTCGGCACCTTCCACGGCCTGGCCCATCGCCTGCTGCGGGCCCACTGGCAGGAAGCACGGTTGGTGCAGAACTTCCAGATCCTCGACAGCGACGACCAGCAGCGCCTGATCAAGCGGGTGATGCGCGAGCTGGGCCTGGACGAGCAGAAATGGCCGGCACGCCAGGCCCAGTGGTTCATCAACGGGCAGAAGGACGAAGGCCTGCGCCCACAGCATATCCAGGCCGGGGGCGACCTGTTCCTGTCGACCATGCGCGACGTCTATACCGCCTATGAGCAAGCCTGCGAGCGCGCCGGGGTCATCGACTTCTCCGAGCTGCTGCTGCGCGCCCTGGACCTGTGGCGCGACCACCCGGGCCTGCTGGAGCACTACCAGCGGCGCTTCCGCCACGTGCTGGTGGACGAGTTCCAGGATACCAACGCCGTGCAGTACGCCTGGCTGCGCCTGCTGGCGCGCGGCGTTGACAGCCTGATGGCGGTGGGCGATGACGACCAGTCGATCTACGGCTGGCGCGGTGCCAAGATCGAGAACATTCACCAGTACACTGCCGACTTCCCCGACGCCGAGATGATCCGCCTGGAGCAGAACTACCGCTCCACCGGCGGCATCCTCAAGGCGGCCAACGCGCTGATCGCCAACAACAGCGGGCGCCTGGGCAAGGAGCTGTGGACCGACATGGGCGAAGGCGAACCGCTGACCCTGTACGCGGCCTACAACGAGCACGACGAAGCGCGCTACGTGGTGGAAACCATCGAGAGCCTGGTCAAGCAGGGCAATGCGCGCAACGAGATCGCCATCCTGTACCGTTCCAACGCCCAGTCACGGGTGCTGGAAGAGGCCCTGCTACGCGAGCGCATCCCATACCGCATCTACGGTGGCCAGCGCTTCTTTGAACGCGCCGAAATCAAGAACGCCATGGCTTACCTGCGGCTGATCGAAGGCCGTGGCAACGATGCCGCCCTGGAGCGGGTGATCAACGTGCCGCCACGTGGCATTGGCGAAAAAACCGTCGAAGCCATCCGCGAGCACGCCCGCCACAGCCAGCTGTCGATGTGGGAGGCCATGTGCCAGCTGCTCGCTGCCAAAGCCCTGAAAGGCCGCGCGGCCAGTGCCCTGGGTGCGTTCATCGAGCTGATCGAGGGGTTGGCGGCGAAGGTCGTGGACATGCCACTGCATACCATGACCCAGACCACTATCGAGCAGTCCGGGCTGATCATCTATCACCAGGAAGAAAAGGGTGAGAAGGGCCAGGCACGGGTAGAAAACCTTGAGGAACTGGTCAGCGCAGCGCGCAACTTCGAGTCCACCGAAGAAGACGCCGACCTCTCGCCACTCTCGGCGTTCCTCGGCCACGCCTCGCTCGAGGCAGGCGATGCCCAGGCCGACGAGCATGAAGACAGCGTCCAGCTGATGACCTTGCACAGCGCCAAGGGCCTGGAGTTCCCGTATGTGTTCCTGGTGGGCATGGAAGAAGGCCTGTTCCCGCACAAGATGAGCTTGGAAGAGCCTGGCCGCCTGGAAGAGGAACGCCGCCTGGCTTATGTGGGCATCACCCGCGCCATGCGCCAGCTGGTCATGACCTACGCCGAAACGCGTCGCCTGTATGGCAGCGAGACCTACAACAAGGTGTCACGTTTCGTACGCGAAATTCCGGCAGGCCTGGTTCAGGAAGTGCGCCTGTCCAACAGCGTCAGCCGCCCGTTCGGCGGGGCCAAGACGGCCACGAACAGCAACCTGTTCGCCAATGCCAGCATTCCGCAGACCGCGTTCAACCTGGGCCAGCGTGTTCAGCATGCGGTGTTTGGCGAGGGTGTGATCCTCAACTTCGAAGGCTCCGGCGCCCAGGCGCGGGTGCAGGTGAATTTTGCCGAAGGCAGCAAGTGGCTGATGCTGGGGTATGCCAAGCTCGAGGCCATCTAAAAGCCTGCGCAGTCCCTTGTAGGAGCGGCCTTGTGTCGCGATAGGGCCGCAAAGCGGCCCCACAATCATGGCGTTGACACTGATATCTCGGGGCTGCTTCGCAGCCCTATCGCGACACAAGGCCGCTCCTACAGGTCCGTCATAAGCACCTTGTAACATTCAGGCAAAAGCTCGAAACATTATGTCGCTGGTCATGTGCCCGGGAACCTGTGCACCATGACGCGCGTGCAATCCACAACAGGGGATATCCCACTTATGCAACGTTTTCTTAGCATCGCTCTGGCGCTCTGCGTCGGCCTGACGCTGAGCCTGGACGCCAACGCCAAGCGTTTTGGCGGCGGCAAGAGCTCGGGCTCCGCGCCTATTCACCAGACCCGCCAGGCCACGCCAACCACGCCTGCCGCCGCGCCGACCGCACCTGGCCGTGCCGCCCCGGCCGCCAGCGGTGCTTCGCGCTGGTTGGGCCCTCTGGCCGGCCTCGCCGCCGGTGGCCTGCTGGCTTCCATGTTCATGGGCGACGGTTTCGAAGGCTTCCAGATCATGGACTTCCTGATCGTGGCGCTCATCGCCTTCCTGGTGTTCCGCTTCATCGCCGCGCGCCGTCGCCAGCAGCAGCCGCAAATGGCCATGCCGGGCCATGCGCCGATGCAGCGTGAAGCTCACGCGCAGCCTGCCCAGCCGTCGATCTTCGGTGGTTCGGCCGCACCTGCTGCCGCAGCCGCCCCGGTGATCAACGCCCCTGCCTGGTTCAACGAGCAGAACTTCCTGGCTGCTGCCCGTAACCACTTCCAGGCGCTGCAGCAGCACTGGGACGCCAACGAGATGGACAAGATCGCCGAGTTCGTCACCCCGCAGATGCTCGAGTTCCTCAAGCGCGAGCGCGCCGAACTGGGTGATGGCTTCCAGTCCACCTACATCGACAACCTCGAGGTACAGCTGGACGGTGTCGACGACCGCGCCGACCGTACCGACGCCACCCTGACCTTCCGTGGCGTGTCGAAGAACTCGCGCTTCGACCAGGGCGAAGTGTTCAGCGAAAGCTGGCACATGGTTCGCGCCCAGGGCGAAAACCAGCCTTGGCTGGTGGCCGGTATCCGTCAAAACGGCTAACCGCTGCGTGCTGCACAAAAAACCCCGGGCCTGTCCCGGGGTTTTTGCTTTTGCCAGAGTGGCCTACTAGGGTATAACGCGCAGCGTTGTCATCTAGGTCAGAGGAAGTGAACCGTGGAAGAAGTGATCGAACAACTCCGTGAAGCCAACGAGCCAGTGCCGGTGCCCCTTGAGCTTCCCGACGAGGACCAACTGGTCGAGATCGAAGAAGAGCTGTTCATCAACATTCCGTTCGTGTTCAAAGAGTTCCTGCTGACCGTCAGTGACGTGGTGTATGGCTCACTGGAGCCGGTGACCGTTACCGACCCACAGTCGCATACCTACCTGCCAGAAGTCGCCGCCAACGCCTGGGATGCCGGCGTACCACGTGACCTGATTCCACTGTGCCAGGACGGCGACAACTACTACTGCGTCGAAGAGGATGGCACCGTGGTGCTGTGGGATGCCGAAGAGGAAATCGTCGGTGAAGACAGCTGGGAATCGGTGTGGCACTGGGCGCGGGATGTCTGGTTGGAGAGCTGATCTCTATTCCATTGCCCAGGCCGTTCTCATAGAACTGCACATGACTGATTGATTTAGCAGGGTCTCTGTGGGAGCGGGCGCGCCCGCGAACACCGGCGCAGCCGGTGCCAACCCCGCGCTGAATTCTTCGCGGGCACGCCCGCTCCCACAGGGGCCGCGTCGCGCTTACGAATTGAGCTCTGGGGTCTGAGACAGGAAAGATATGGCCCAGTGCCATCAATGTAGTTAAAATCGCCAGGCTTTCTGCGCCTGGCGACATCGCTACCGCTCCATCCCCTCGGACGACGGTGAAATCTTGCGCAGGGAGCATTGCCCCTTCAGTGCGTATTCTCGCGGCTGTTCTCCAGCGTCTCCAGCAAGGCAATCTGCATGCGCGTATGCACGCGGATAAACCAGCGCCACAGCAAGGCCACCACCACCGCAGCCACCACGGCAATCACCAGCAGCAGTTCGCTGGTTGGCAGAATGCTCGCCGACAGCGCCGACAGCAGCAGGAAAATCACCAGCAGCGACAACAGCGGGATCACCTCGGCAATCACACGGCGCACGCGCTGGGTATGCCGCCCGGCCGTTTCTGGCTTGACGCCCATCTCTGCCAACAGCATCGACAGCGCCTTGAGCTTTCGATAGGCGGCAATCAGGAATGGCAGCGACAGCAATAGCGCTGCGCCCCAGATCAGCGCTTTCTGTTGGCTGGCATCGCTGACCCACTCGCTGAGCCAGTTGCCGATCCGCCCGGCGAAATAGCCACCACTGAAGAAGATGGCGATCACCAGCGCCAGGTTCACCCCAACCTGCAACAGGATGCGCCGGATCATCGCCGCGAGCATGGCGCCCTCGCCCTGCGGCTGGATGCTGCGCAACCATTCGCCATACAACGACAACACCCGCGCCAGGCGGCTGGGCACCACCTTGCCCAGCTTGAGCGACAGCGGGTCGGCGGCACGGATCAGGTAGGGTGTCAGCAGCGTGGTGATTGCCGATACCGCCACAGCCACCGGGTACAGGAAGTCGCTGGTCACCTGCAGGGTCATGCCCAGCGCGGCGATGATGAAGGAAAACTCGCCAATCTGCGAAAGCCCCATGCCCACCCGCAGCGATGTGCGCCCGTCATTTCCGGCAATGAACGCGCCCATGCCACACGACAACATCTTGCCCAACACCACCGCCAGGGTAATGACCACGATCGGCCAGGCGTAGTCGATCAGCACCTGGGGGTCGATCATCAGGCCGATGGCGACGAAGAAGATGGCGCTGAACAGGTCGCGTACCGGTTCGATCAGGCTCTCGATTTTCAGCAACTGGCGCGATTCGGCCATGATCGCGCCAATCAGGAAGGCGCCAAGCACCATGCTGTACTCGAGCTTCACCACCAGCAGGCAGAAGCCGAAGCACAGGCCCAATACGGTTATCAGCAGCATCTCGTTGCTTTCGAACCTGGCCACGTAGGCCAGCAGGCGCGGCACCAGCAGGATGCCGATGACCAGCGCAACGATCATGAACAGCGACAGCTTGCCGACAGTGGAGAACACCTCGCCCGAGCTGACCGTGCCGCTGACGGCGATGCCCGACAGCAGGGCGATGATGCCGATACCGAGGATGTCCTCGACTATCAGCACGCCGAATATCAGCTGGGCGAAACGCTCGTTCTTCATCTTCAGGTCGTTGAGCGCCTTGACGATGATGGTGGTCGAGGAAATCGCCAGGATGGCGCCGAGGAACAGCGAATCCATGGTGTTCCAGCCGAACCAGCGGCCGATCTCGAAGCCGATCCAGATCATCAGCACGATTTCCAGGAACGCCGCGATGAACGCCGTGGCGCCTACCCTGAACAGCTTGCGCAAGCTGAATTCGAGCCCCAGGCAGAACATCAGGAAGATCACCCCCAGCTCGGCGAGGGTCTTGATGGTGTCTTCGTCGTGGATCAGGCCGAACGGTGGGGTGTGCGGGCCGATGATGAAGCCGGCGACGATGTAGCCCAGCACCACAGGCTGCTTGAGGCGGTGAAAGAGAATGGTGACCACGCCAGCAACCAGCATGATGACTGCCAGGTCCTGGATGAAGCTGATGGCATGCATGGCGTGATACTCCTTTTCTCGTCCGTTGCTGGATGCCTGGGCAGACCGCTCCTCTGCCAAGGCAACCCCGAGCGAGCAGCAAGTACATACTGTTTGAATGCAGGAAAAGCCCATGTTGCATGGGTGTAGTCAGGTTAACATCGCACCCCGCCGCAAAAAGGCGGTGCAATATGCAGAAACAGATCGGCTGGAAAAGCGCCGCTGATGGCATGATCGGCGTGACGATGGAGCGTCAGCCAACGTCCCGTACCAGGAAGGCAAATTCAAAAGAGGGGAACAGAAGTGTCTGCAGATAATGCCCCCCATTCGCCCGATTCAGCGCAACCTCACCGTGAGCACACTATGGAACCTGGAAACGCCCAGCTGAGCATGACCGTCCTGATGACCCCGGACATGGCCAACTTTTCTGGCAACGTACATGGCGGCACCCTGCTCAAGTACCTCGACGAAGTGGCCTATGCGTGCGCCAGCCGCTATGCCGGCAGCTATGTAGTCACCCTGTCGGTCGACCAGGTGATCTTCCGCGAGCCGGTGCACGTGGGTGAACTTGTGACCTTCCTGGCGTCGGTCAATTACACCGGCAACACCTCGATGGAGGTGGGCATCAAGGTGGTGACCGAGAACATCCGCGAGCGCTCGGTGCGCCATTCCAACAGCTGCTTCTTCACCATGGTCGCGGTCGACGACAACCGTCGCCCGGTGCAGGTACCGCCGCGCCAGCCGCAAAGCAGTGAAGAAAAGCGCCGCTTCCTGCAGGGCCAGCAGCGCCGACAGATCCGTCAGGAGCTGGAAAAGCGCTACCAGGACCTGAAAACCGACGCGATTTAAAGCGCCAGCGGCTGTGCCTCGAAGCGCACCCTTGGATGCGCAATGCGGTCCTGGGCCCGCACCAGCTGCAGTTCATAGCTGGAGCAGGCCTGGGTTTCGAGCAGCACTTCGTGTACGGCCGCAGCGGTGAATTCGAACGCCTGCACCCAGCTGTCGCCGAGCAGAACGCGGGCCAGGAACAGGCCTGAGGTCAGGTCACCCACCCCTACCGGCTGCCGCGGGAACGCCAGCAGCGGGCGGCGCAGGTGCCAGCTTTGCTCGGCAGTCACCAGCAGCATCTCGAACTGGTCCTCGGCACGCCCGGGGTAGGCCAGGTGCTTGACCAGCACCACCTGCGGCCCGCGCTGCAACAGGCTGCGCGCCATGTTCACGCAGTCCTCCAGCGACTGCGCTCGGCTGCCACAGAAGCTGTCCAGTTCCAGCTGGTTGGGGCACAGGATGTCAGCCCTGGCAGCCGCCTCGTCGAGCAGGAACTCGCTGACTTCCGCTGGCACGATGCAGCCCTTCTCAGGGTGCCCCATGACCGGGTCGCAAAGGTACAAAGCCTTTGGGTTGACTGCCTTGATCCGCTCGACGCCGGCCAGAATCGCCCGACCTTGTTCGGCGCTGCCCAGGTAACCGGACAGCACCGCGTCGCAATGGCCCAGCTCGCCGATGTTGGAAATGCCTTCCACCAACGCAGGAATTTGCGCGGGGGCAAGCACTTCACCCGCCCACTGGCCATACTGTGTGTGATTGGAGAACTGCACGGTATTGAGCGGCCACACATTGACCCCGATACGCTGCATGGGAAACACCGCGGCGCTGTTGCCGGCGTGGCCGAACACCACGTGGGACTGGATGGCGAGCAGGTGCGGGGTACGTTTCATGCGGGAGGTTTCCAAAGCTGTTTCAGGGATTGTGCGCAACGCAGTATGAACTCGATTGCCACCTGTACGACAGGCCAGGGACGCAGTTAAGCTGGATCGACCTGTTTGGAGCATACGCAAATGTTGACCCTGGAAAACCTCTTCGTCCTGATGCTGGTCGCCACGGCAGGCGCCTGGTTGTGGCACAACCACGGGTTGCGCGAGAAAGCCCTGGAACGGGTCAAACAGCATTGCGCCAAGCTCGACCTCGAACTGCTCGACGACGCGGTCGCTCTCAAGCGTATCGCCTTTGTCCGTGACGCCAACGGCCGCAAGCGCCTGGCGCGCGTCTACGCATTCGAGTTCACCGTCACGGGCGAACAGCGCCACCCCGGTACCGTGACCCAGTTCGGCGCCCACAGCGTGCAGATTGAACTGGCGCCCTACCCCTTCGAGATCAAGACCCCACCGCGCACCGACAATGTCATCGAGATGCAGCAGTGGCGCCAGGAGCACAACCGCTGGCGCAACTGATCAGCTGACACGACATTCGCTCAACCCGGCCTGCAGCGCGGATTGCGATTGCGGCTGGTCGAAAATCAGCTCGATACGCGTATCCCTGCGCCAGTCGCTTGGCTGCCAGGCGGGCATGTCCCCATTCAGGCCATTGAATGATTGCCAGCCCTCCACGCTGTGGATAACCCCCTTCGCGCGCCGCCACGGCCAAGCCCGCAAGAACGCCTGCAGCCGCTGTGGATAAAACTGCTGGCCAGGGTGCCAGCGCCAGCCGATGCTCCAACCTCCCTCTCCCTGCTGTGCAAGACAGATCGGCTGCCCGGGGTCTGCCCATAGCGCTGTCGGTGGATTTACAAGATTGTCGACAATCCTGTTATCCACAACCGAGCTGTCGACAATGCCATTAGTTACAGCCGGAAGGTCCGACAAGGGCAGCCTACCTTGGACGGCCCAGAAGATTTTCTTTTGATGAAATCTATTAGTTATCAACAACTTAGTACTTTCATCCACAGCCTCTGATTTGTTCAAGACAACGCTTTCAGCAGCATTGAACGCCTGCTGTTGAGCCTCCGGAAGCTGCTCGTTCCGGACCATCGACTGCGCGTCCACGACCATCAGAAGGGGCTGTATTGTCAGCACTCCAGCCCAAGGGGCTTTTTGCAACTGAGCAAGCAACTGCAAGGGATGACCCAGCCCGGACGGCTCGATGAACAGCCGGTCAGGGCGGGATTTGCGCAGCAGTCGGCCCAGGCCCACCTGAAACGGCATGCCATTGACGCAGCACAGGCAGCCACCTGCGACCTCGCCGATGGCGATGCCGTCTTCGTCACGGCTGAGCAAGGCCGCATCCAGGCCTACCAGGCCGAATTCGTTGATCAATACCGCCCAGCGCTCATTGGCGGGGCGCTGGGCCAGCAGGTGACGGATCAGGGTGGTCTTGCCGGCCCCCAGCGGGCCGGCAATCACGTGGGTGGGAATGTTCTGCAGCATGGGGCGGCTTCGGGCGATGGGGATGCCTCACTATGCGCTGTCAGGCCAGCCAGTCAAGGCTGAGCAGCAGGCGCCCCAGCTGCCCCGAGGGCGAGCGGTGCACCAGACCCGCGCCTTCGTTGCCCTGCCACTTTTCACCTTTGAGCACAGCCACGTCGCCAGCTTGCAGGTGCTGAACGTTATCCACAGGCAGTATTGCTGTGTGTAAGTTGCCACGAGGGCTCGCGTCCTCTTTCAACCACTCGCTACCTGGGCCTGCGTAGGTAGTGAGCAGACGCAGCGGAACGTTATCCACATGGAAGCGCGGGCACATCGGGCCTGTCAGTACCCGCAGGCGCAAACCTACCCGCTGCGCACCCACCAGGCAGGTATAGGCCGCCACCAGCCAGGCCACATCCGCCACGAATGCCTCATAGCCGTGCAAGTCGGCCGCTTCGCGCAAGAGTTCGGTGAATACCGGCATGTGCTGCTCGTCCACATCGATGACGCGCTGGTCTGCCAAGGGCTGGCCGAGGCTGACTACCAGCGCGGCAAAGTCCTCCAGTTGTGGCGGCAAGCGTCGGCGCCATACCGCCAGGTTCACGCCATCCTGCAGCACATCGGTCAGCACCTGCGGTGTCTCGCCAAATACCTGAAAAATACCCACAGGCTTGCGTGCCGGATTCATGCTGCCGCCTCCTCATGCCATGGACCGAACGGATCGGGCAGGCGCAACCAGCCCATGTGCCCCAATTCCATTTCCTGATCGGTCAAAAGGCATGCATCGAGTGCTGTGGATAATTTTTCGAAGTCAATATTCTGCCCGATGAACACCAGTTCCTGGCGGCAGTCACCGCTCTCGGCAACCCAGTTCTTCAAGATCGCGGCGGTGTTATCCACATCCTGTGGCCACTGCTCGCGGGGCACGAAACGCCACCAGCGGCCCGCCAGGCCATGGCGCATCATGCCGCCTGCCTGCGACCAGCTGCCGGCCTCCTGGTATTTGCTGGCCAGCCAGAAAAAACCTTTCGAACGCAGCAGTCGGCCATTGCTCCAGGGCGTGTGGATAAAGTCGAAAAAGCGCTGTGGATGAAAGGGGCGCCGGGCCTGCCAGGTGGTGGCGGCAATGCCGTACTCTTCGGTTTCCGGCACATGCTCGCCGCGCAACTCTTGCAGCCAGCCCGGTGCCTGGGCGGCCTGGTCGAAGTCGAACAGGCCGGTGTCGAGGATGCGTTCCAGCGGTACCTGGCCCATGACCATGGGCACGATCTGCGCCCGGGCATTGAGGCTGCGCAGAATGGCTATAAGCTCTTCGCGTTCGTGCTGGCTGATCAGGTCGATCTTGCTCAGCAACAGTACATCGGCGAACTCGACCTGCTCGATCAGCAAGTCACTGATCGAGCGCTCGTCTTCCTCACCCAGGGTTTCGCCACGGCTGGCCAGGCTGTCTGCTGCCTGGTAATCACGCAGGAAGTTCAGGCCATCGACCACAGTGACCATGGTGTACAGACGCGCCATGTCGGACAGGCTGCGGCCCTGTTCGTCGCGGAAGGTGAAGGTCTCGGCCACCGGTAGTGGCTCCGAGATCCCCGTGGACTCGATCAGCAAATAATCGAAACGCCCTTCTTCGGCCAGCCGCGCCACTTCCTCGAGCAGGTCTTCACGCAGCGTGCAGCAGATGCAGCCATTGCTCATCTCCACCAGCTTCTCCTCGGCACGGTTGAGGCTTACGTTGCGCTGCACCTCGCTGGCATCAATGTTGATTTCGCTCATGTCATTGACGATGACCGCAACCCGCAGGTTGTCGCGGTTACGCAGCACATGGTTGAGCAAGGTGCTCTTGCCGGCGCCAAGGAAGCCGGACAGCACGGTGACAGGGAGACGGTTGGACATGGCGAAACCTCTTCAGGCGAGCGCATTCGAAACGATGCATTGCGCAATGTTATAAAGTAACAATACAATTTCGCCAAGTCGTTCGTGACGAACGAGTACCCACCGGGAGGACAAATGAACCCGCCACGTGCCAGGGTACCCCTCCCGGCATTGCAGCTTGATCGGTGGTGGCCGCTGATCTCCCTTTTGTTTGGAATAGCAGATGACTCAGCTCAAGCTCCCCGACATTGCCGCACAAACCCATGAATACGCCTTGCCTTTGAACTGGGTGGGTATGTGCGGGATCGCCCAACCTGTGCAGTTCGAGGGGCGCACAGCAGCTGCCACTGTCGATGCCGGCGTTAGCCTGGTAGACGGCAGCGCACGCGGTATCCATATGTCGCGGCTTTATCTCGCCCTGGAGTCGTTGGAGCATCAGCCTCTGACGCCGCTCACCATCCGCCAGCTGCTGGCTGACTTCCTCAGCAGCCACGAAGGCCTTTCTTCAGCCGCCTATCTGCGTTTGCGCTTCGAGCATCTGCTAAAAAGGCCTGCATTGATCAGCCCGCTGGAGGGTTGGAAAAGCTATGCCGTCACAGTCGATGCAAGGATCGAAAATGAAATGTTCCACGTGGAACTATCCGTTTCCATCCCTTACTCCTCGACCTGCCCATGCTCGGCTGCACTTGCACGGCAGCTGATTCAGCAGCAGTTCCAGGCGCATTTCAGCGCCGAGCAGGTCGACAAATCTGCAGTCCTACAGTGGCTTGGCAGCGCCGAAGGCATCGTAGCGACGCCCCATAGCCAACGTAGTAACGCGCAAATCCAGGTAAGGCTGCGCAGCAATCAGCAGGTTCTGCCAATCACCGAGTTGATCGACCGGATAGAAGCAAGCCTGGGGACGGCGGTGCAGACCGCAGTGAAGCGCGCAGACGAACAAGCCTTTGCCTTGGCCAACGGCCAGAACCTGATGTTCTGCGAAGACGCCGCACGACGCCTGCACAAGGCGCTACGGCAAATGGAATGGAGCACGGCCTTCAAGCTGCGCGTGGAACATGCAGAAAGCCTGCATGCCCACGATGCTGTCGCGACCAGCCAGTGGCAATGGGATGTCAGCTGCGCGGCTTGACCGAGCCGCAGTCATTACCCAACCACACGGCACGGGTGTTCATGCTGCCTTGCTGCTGTACACCCGAGGCGTTGAAGGTTCCATTGACCTGGGTGGTGAATTCCCGGTCACTGAGGAAAGTCGCCTGGCCGCTGCCCTGCGCTTTGGGGCAGCTGAACTGGAACTTCCACACATTGCCGGTGCGGTCGGTGATCTTCTGGGTACACCCTGACTTCGGGTCCTGCAGTGGGATATCGTTGGTTGCCACCTGTTCTGGCGTCAGGCACGAGCGCACCCCCTTACCCCCAACAGTCACTCCCTGCTTGGCCAGCACCCCTTCCATCATCGCGCGCTGCTCTGGCGGCAGGTTCTTCAACTGACCGAGCATGAACTCCATGTCGGGTAACGGCTTGCCATCGACCTGCATGTTGCTGGTGGTCAGCTCCCACAAACCTGGCTGTAGCATCTGAGCATGCACCAGCGGGCTGCTCACACCTAGGGCCAACGCCAACAGTGGCAGACGAATCTTCATGGACGAACGCTCCTGGAAAAAGCCGGCCAAGCGGGCCGGGCTGAGCCTTAGACGCCAAATCCACCTGCAGGTTGCAAGGCGGACCGGGAACGTGTTCTGTTACTCAAGTGTACTCGGCAAGCAGGATGCATATGGACTACCACAGCCCCTACTTCTTCGGTTACCTACTCGGCCTGGTTCACCTGCTGGGTATCGTCGCCGCACTGCACGCACTGTTCACCGTGCGCACTGCCCAAGGCGCAATCGCCTGGGCCATGCCGTTGTTCTTTATCCCTTACCTCACTCTGATCCCTTACCTGATCTTCGGTGCGCGCTCGTTCTATGCCTACATCAAGGCCCGGCGCCAGGCCAACCAGGAAATGCATGTGGCCATGGCCAACCTCAACTGGCGGCCTTGGGTAGAAGAAGCCCTTACCGCCCGCGAGTCGGAAAGCTATGCGGCGTTGCGCGCCATGCCCAAGCTCGGGCGCATGCCCTGCCTTGCCAATAACGAGGTGAAGCTGCTGATCGATGGCAACGCAACATTCGATGCAATATTCGCCGCCATCGAAAAAGCCCGCGACGTGGTGTTGGTGCAGTTCTTCATCATCCATGACGACAACCTTGGCAAAGCGCTGCAGCAACTGCTGCTGCGCAAGGCCGCCGAGGGTGTGCGGGTGTTCGTGCTGTATGACCGTGTCGGCAGCCATGCCTTGCCGGCAAGCTACAGCCAGTTGCTGCGCGACGGTGGTGTACAGATTCATGCCTTCGCAACCCGTCGTGGCTGGTTCAACCGCTTCCAGGTGAACTTCCGTAACCACCGCAAGATCGTGGTGGTGGATGGCTTGCTCGGTTTCATCGGCGGGCACAACGTGGGCGATGAGTACCTCGGTGGCCACCCGCAGCTCTCACCCTGGCGCGACACCCATGTGCAGATCAGCGGGCCAGTGCTGGCCTGCCTGCAGGAATCGTTCGCCGAAGACTGGTACTGGGCCACGCGCCAGCTACCGCCGCTGATTCTGCCGGATGCCTACCCGGACAACGGCGTGCTGTGCCAAGCCTTGGCCAGCGGCCCGGCCGACCCACAGGAAACCTGCTCGCTGTTCTTCCTTGAGGCGATCCATTCAGCCACCCGGCGCGTGTGGATCACCAGCCCGTACTTCATCCCCGACGAGGCGGTGTTCGCCGCGTTGCGTTTGGCGGTACTGCGTGGGGTCGATGTGCGAGTGCTGATTCCGTCACGCCCAGACCATCGCATCGTCTATGCCGCCTCCAGCCTTTTCGCCTTCGAAGCGGTACGTGCGGGTGTGCGCATGTTCCGCTACCAACCGGGCTTCCTGCATCAGAAGGTGGTGCTGGTGGATGACGATGTCAGCGCGATCGGCAGTGCCAACCTGGACAACCGCTCCTTCCGCCTGAACTTCGAAATCACCCTGCTCACGGTCGACCGCGGCTTCGCTGACCAGGTCGAGGACATGCTGAACAATGACTTTGAACAGGCACGGGAAATTACTGCGGAGGACAGCCGCGATACTCATCGGCTGCAGCAACTGGGGATGCGGATTGCGCGGCTGATTTCGCCGATTCTCTGATGCGAGTACGCCCCTCTCTGGTTATCGCGGACCTTGTGGGAGCGGGTTTACCCGCGAAGACGTCAGTGGCTGTACCGACGCATTCGCGGGTAAACCCGCTCCCACAGGGTATGGTGGCGCGCTTGCATGCTTTGGAGCAATTCAGCGATACAGGTCTTCACGCGTCCAAGGCAGGTCATGGTGCCCATCGGCGTACGGCTTCACGGCCAGGATCTGATGCAGGTTGATCCAGCCTTTCTGGAAGGCATAGGCACACCCGGCCAGGTACAGGCGCCAGATGCGCAAAGTCTTCTCGGGCACCAGCGCCGCCGCCTTGTGCAGCTGGTTCTCCAGGTTCTCGCTCCAGTGGTGCAAGGTCTTGGCGTAGTGCAAACGCAGGCTTTCCACGTCTACCACCTCCAGTCCCGCTTCACAGATGCTGGCACTGATCATCGACAGGTGCGGCAGCTCGCCATGGGGGAAGACGTAGCGATCGATGAACTCGCCAGCGCCACGCCCGACCGGGCGGCCATCGACATGCTTGGCGGTGATACCGTGATTCATCACCAGCCCCCCTTCCCTCACGGCACCGAACAGCTTCTGGCTATACAGCGCCAGGTTGGCATGCCCGACATGCTCGAACATGCCAACGCTGACAACCTTGTCGAAGCGGCCATCCTGAGGCAGGTCGCGATAGTCGAGAATCTGCAGGTCGACCTTGTCGGCCAACCCCTCTGCCTTCACCCGCTCGCGACCGAGCTTGAGTTGCTCCTTGCTCAAGGTGATACCAAACACCTTGGCGCCATATTCGCGAGCAGCGAAACGCGCCAGCCCGCCCCAGCCGCAGCCGACGTCGAGCAGGTACTCACCTGCGTCCAGGCGCAGCTTGCGGCATAGATGATCGAATTTGTCCTGCTGTGCCTGATCCAGGGTGTTGTCCGGCTCGCGGAAGTAGGCGCACGAGTAGGCCATGTCCTGATCCAGCCATAGCTGGTAGAACGCGTTGGAAACATCGTAATGGTAGGAAATGGCTTCGGCGTCGGTGCTCTTGTCATGGGCCCGGCGCTCCGGTGGGGCGTCGTCCTCATCGGTCAGTAGCGCTTCGCTCAGCTCATCGCATACGCGGATGGCCTCACCAATATCGCCCTCCAGCTCCAGCTTGCCTTCGACGAAAGCTGTGCCCAGCTGGTCCATGCTCGGGTGGCTCAACTGGCTGATCAGCTGTGGCTCCTTGACCAGGATAGTGACCTGCGGGCTAGGCCCCAGATCGAACTGGTTACCGTCCCACAGTTTCAGCCGCAGCGGCAGATGCAGGCTCTGCAGTGCCGGTGGAAGTTGCGCAAGCATGAACGACCCTCCTGTCCGTATTTGGCCACGACGCCTGATATTTCGAACGTCGCCGGATCAGAGTAGTTCATTCGTGGGATGTTTCCTCTAAACGAGACCATGGTCTAGAACCAACTGATCTTATCCACGCAGCAGATTGTATACAATTTTTGCATCTCAGCTTAACCTTGTGCCCCTCTTGCGCTTCTTCATCCTGGAGTTGAACCCATGAAATCCTATGACGTGGTGATCATCGGCGGTGGCCCTGGCGGCTACAACGCAGCCATCCGCGCCGGCCAACTGGGCCTGAGCGTAGCCTGCGTGGAAGGCCGCCAGACCTTGGGCGGCACCTGCCTGAACGTGGGCTGCATGCCCTCCAAGGCATTGCTGCATGCTTCCGAGCTGTACGAAGCCGCCAGTGGTGACGAGTTCGCCCACCTCGGTATCGAAGTCAAACCTACCCTCAACCTCGCCCAGATGATGAAACAGAAGGACGAGAGCGTGACCGGCCTGACCAAGGGCATCGAGTACCTGTTCCGCAAGAACAAGGTCGACTGGATCAAGGGCTGGGGCCGCCTGGACGGCGTCGGCAAGGTCGTGGTCAAGGCTGAGGACGGTAGCGAAACCGCACTGCAGGCCAAGGACATTGTCATTGCCACCGGCTCCGAACCTACGCCCCTGCCAGGCGTGACCATCGACAACCAGCGCATCATCGACTCGACCGGCGCGCTGTCGCTGCCACAGGTGCCCAAGCACCTGGTCGTCATCGGCGCCGGCGTGATCGGCCTTGAGCTGGGTTCGGTATGGCGCCGCCTGGGCAGCCAGGTCACGGTCATCGAATACCTCGACCGCATCTGCCCGGGCACCGACGAAGAAACCGCCAAGACCCTGCAGAAGGCCCTGGCCAAGCAAGGCATGGTGTTCAAGCTGGGCAGCAAGGTGACCCAGGCCAGCGCCAGCGCCGAAGGCGTGAGCCTGACCCTGGAGCCGGCCGCCGGTGGCACCGCAGAAACGCTGCAGGCCGACTACGTACTGGTCGCCATTGGCCGCCGCCCCTATACCAAAGGGCTGAACCTGGAAAGCGTGGGCCTGGAAACCGACAAGCGCGGCATGCTCGGCAACGACCACCACCGCACTTCCGTGCCGGGTATCTGGGTGATTGGCGACGTCACCTCCGGCCCGATGCTGGCGCACAAAGCCGAAGACGAAGCGGTGGCCTGCATCGAACGCATCGCCGGCAAGCCCCACGAGGTCAACTACAACCTTATCCCTGGCGTGATCTACACCCGCCCGGAGCTGGCCACCGTGGGCAAGACCGAAGAGCAGCTCAAGGCCGAAGGGCGTGCCTATAAAGTCGGCAAGTTCCCGTTCACGGCCAACAGCCGGGCCAAGATCAACCACGAGACCGAAGGCTTCGCCAAGGTCATCGCCGATGCCGAGACCGACGAAGTGCTGGGTGTGCACCTGGTAGGCCCAAGTGTCAGCGAGATGATCGGTGAGTTCTGCGTGGCCATGGAGTTCTCGGCCTCGGCGGAAGACATCGCCCTCACCTGCCACCCCCACCCGACCCGCTCCGAGGCCTTGCGCCAGGCAGCGATGAATGTGGACGGGATGGCGATGCAGATTTGATGTGAGATAGCCGGGGGGCTGCTTTGCAGCCCATCGCGACACAAGGCCGCTCCTACAGGAAATTGCGTTCTCCTGTAGGAGCGGCCTTGTGTCGCGATGGGGCGCAAATGTTGCTTATTAATAAACTCTGTCACAAAACCTCTGGAAATTCGCGGCCTAGCGGGGAGGTTGATCCTGTGGAAGCGAAATTAAAGGTTGTCACAAAGCATCGCTTTTCAAAAAATCTCGGGGGTTTTCGTTTAATAAAGGTTGTCACAACAATAACGGTTGTCACAGCAAAGGTTCAGCCGGAGAAAAATCGCAGGGGTACGCCTCGGAAAAAACCCGAAAAAATTATGATGGTATCTTTTGTGCTTGGAACGGAGACAGTGGAGTTAGAGAATTGAACTGTGCCAGGACGGTTGCGCTAGAGAAAAACTCCCCGGGCGCGTCATTGACCAGCCAGTCGGTGGGTTGGGCGATGTCATGATGGTCCCGCCTGTGGCGGAGGCGCGTAAGCAACACGTTCTGTGAACGGGGTGTCCCGCACGGCCCGAAATACCGCAGCAGAAATGGAGCACTTTGTGATGAAAGCGAAGGCCTGATGGCTTCCGCATTTCCTCTCAGATCAGTGCGTCTGCTGTGCCATTTCAGTGTGCCTGGGCAGAGCAATCGAGATGAGTGCAGCGACCAATACGAAGACGCTGGAAACCCACAAGCAAGCCTCCAACCCATAGGCCTGAAACACCCAACCTGACAGCAGTGTGCCGACCAAACGACCGAGGGCGTTGGACATGTAGTAGAAGCCTACATCCAGGGAGACGCCATCTTCCTTGGCATAACTGACGATCAGGTAGCTGTGCAGCGATGAGTTCACGGCGAACAGCACACCGAACAGCATCAACCCACCGAGCAAGACTACCTTTGCCGACCAGCCTGCCGACAGGCCCACGGCAATGAGCGCAGGCAGTCCGGCCAGAGCGATTGCCCAGATGAAGGCTGCTCGGCCATCGGGTACATGACCACGCCTCTTGCCGGTGATATGGGGGGCAAACGACTGGACGATGCCATAGCCGATTACCCAGACGGCCAAGAAACCGCCGACCAGCCAGAAGTCCCAGCCAAACGCAGAGCTCAGGTACACCGGTAGTGCCACGACGAACCAGATATCCCGCGCACCGAACAAAACCAGCCGTGCGGCCGAGAGGATGTTGATGGCCCGGCTCTTGGACAGCATGTCGCGGAACTTCGGTTTGGCCTTGGCCTTGCCCAAGTCCTTTTTCAGCAGCATCAGACTACCGATCCAGATCAGGGCCAGCACCGCCGCCATGGCCAGCACCGCCTGGGTGAAACCGAGCAACGCGAGCAATGCTCCCCCGAGGAAAAAACCCACGCCTTTGAGAGCGTTCTTCGAGCCCGTCAGGATGGCCACCCATTTGTAGAGGATGCCTTGCTGGCTGTCCGGCACCAGGAGCTTGATGGAGCTCTTGGCGCTCATTTTGTTCAGGTCCTTGGCGATGCCGGAGAGCGCCTGGGCCGCCATCACCCACGGCACCGTCAGCGAGGCTGCTGGTACCGTGAGCATCAGCAGGGCGAAGACCTGCATGCCAAGGCCGATGTTCATGGTGCGGTTGAGCCCCAGGCGGGCGCCGAGGTAGCCGCCCACGAGGTTAGTGATCACGCCGAACACTTCGTAGAACAGGAACAGCGCCGCGATCTGCAGCGGCGTGTAGCCCAGCGAATGGAAGTGCAGTACCACCAGCATGCGCAAAGCGCCGTCGGTAAGGGTGAAGGCCCAGTAATTGCCGGTAACCAGCAGGTACTGACGCACTTCCGCAGACAGGGCTGACAACGCCTTCATGATCGCCATTTACTCCGCTGCGCCGACCAGGCGTGCTAGTTCAACCGCACGGTTGGCGTAGCCCCACTCGTTGTCGTACCAGGCGTAGATCTTCACTTGGGTACCGTTGACTACGAGGGTGGACAGCGCATCGATGATCGAGGACCGCGGATCGGTGCGGTAGTCGATGGACACCAAGGGGCGTTCTTCGTAGCCCAGGATGTCCTTCAGCGGTCCTTCGGTTGCGGCTTTCAGCAGCGCGTTGACCTCTTCAGCCGTTGTCTCACGTTCCACTTCGAACACGCAGTCGGTCAGCGAGGCGTTGGCCAGTGGTACACGTACGGCGTGACCATTCAGCTTGCCGCGTAGCTCGGGGAAGATCTCGGCGATTGCGGTGGCAGATCCCGTGGTGGTCGGGATCAGGCTCATGCCCGAGGCTCGGGCGCGACGCAGGTCCTTGTGCGGTGTATCCAGAATGCTCTGGGTATTGGTGAGGTCGTGAATGGTGGTGATCGAGCCGTGGCGTATGCCCAGGTTCTCGTGAATCACCTTGACCACCGGGGCCAGGCAGTTAGTGGTGCAGGAAGCGGCGGTGACGATACGATGCTGCGCCGGGTCGAATAGGTGCTGGTTGACGCCCATCACCACGTTCAGTGCGCCTTTCTCCTTCACTGGAGCGCAGACGACCACACGTTTGACGCCTTGATCCAGGTAGGCCTGGAGTACGGCTACCGACTTCATCTTGCCGCTGGCCTCGATGACCAAGTCACAGCCCGACCAGTCGGTGTCCGCGATGGTCTTGTTGGCGGTGACCTTGATGCGCTTGCCCTCGATCACTACCGCGTCGCCCTCTGCGCGGGCTTCACGGTGCCAGCGTCCGTGGATCGAATCGAAGTTGATCAGATGGGCATGGGTCTCGGCGTCACCGGCCGGGTCATTGATCTGCACAAACTCGAATTCCGGCCAGTCCCAGGAGGCGCGAAGCGCCAAGCGACCAATACGGCCAAACCCATTGATACCTACTTTGATAGCCATGTTCTTTTTCTCGAATCGCGATTAGCGAAAGGTCAGAGGGTGTCGCTGAACTGGTTGATATACCCAACGTGCGCAGGGTTCTGGATCGCACGTGGACGCAGGGCCTGGACCTGGGAAACAGCTTCCTGCACAGGGATGCCGCACTCGATCATCAGGCGGGCGGCAAACAGGCCGGTGCGGCCAGAGCCGCCCTTGCAGTGAATGGCGATCGTCTTACCGGTCATCACCAGCTCTTTCAGGCGTTCCCGGTGAGCCTTCCAGGCGGCCGCAAACGGCTCACCGGGCGCTTCGTCATCCTCGACCGGCAGGTGGAACCATTCGAGGCCCAGCAGTTGGCACTCCTCGGGAAGCAGATCGATCTCGTTCTGCAGCAGTTCTTCACTCGGCATCAGGGTTACCAGCGCGCTTGCGCCGGCATCGTGCAACGTTGCCAGAGCCTGAGATACCGATGTCTCCTTGGTACCTGGGCACGGAGTGAAGATCAGCTGGCCGACCAGTTCGGAATTAGCCAACACTGAATACGGGTGCAATTGCATGCTCACAAAGCCTCAAATGGATCGTTGATTGACACGCTTGGATAGTTCTTCAGCCGACTCTTTACGTTCGGAGTAGCGATCGACCAGGTAGTCGGAGCGATCACGAAGCAGCAGGGTGAACTTCACCAGCTCCTCCATTACGTCGACAACACGGTCGTAGTACGAAGAGGGTTTCATGCGACCCGCCTCGTCGAATTCCAGATAGGCCTTCGGCACGGACGACTGGTTAGGGATGGTGAACATGCGCATCCAGCGGCCGAGGACGCGCAGCTGGTTGACCACGTTGAAAGACTGCGAGCCGCCGCAGACCTGCATCACCGCGAGGGTTTTGCCTTGAGTGGGGCGCACGGCGCCCATGCTCAGTGGAATCCAGTCGATCTGCGACTTGAACACGCCAGTCATCGCGCCGTGGCGCTCTGGCGAGCACCAGACCATGCCTTCCGACCACAGCACCAGGTCGCGCAGCTCCTTGACTATGGGGTGGTCATCGGGCACGTCATCCGCCAGTGGCAGCCCGGTCGGATTGAAGATCCGCGTCTCGGCACCGAAGTGCTCCAGCAGGCGTGCCGCTTCTTCCGTCAGCAGGCGGCTGAACGAGCGTTCGCGGGTCGATCCGTACAGCAGCAGGATGCGAGGGTTATGGGTGGACTTTTGCTCGACTGCCAGTTTGTCTGCTGTCGGCAGGTCGACCAGATCGTTGTCGATATTCGGGATATGGTGTTCGGTCATGATTTACTCCTGAGTCAAGGCGCCAGATGGCTGATCGAACCAGCGGCGCTTGAGCCACAAGGCCACGCCCACCAGGGAGATCAGTACCGGCACTTCCACCAAGGGCCCGATGACGGTGGCAAACGCGACCGGCGAGGCAAGGCCGAAGGTGGCGATGGCCACGGCAATGGCCAGTTCGAAATTGTTGCTCGCTGCAGTGAACGCCAGCGCCGTGGTACGTGGGTAGTCAGCTTCCAACAGCTTGCCCATCCAGAAGCTGATGAAGAACATCACCACGAAGTAGATGGTCAGCGGGATAGCGATGCGCAGCACATCCAGCGGCAGTTGCAGCACCATGTCGCCTTTCAGGCTGAACATGGCGACGATGGTCAGCAGCAACGCCACAAGGGTCAGCGGGCTGATCTTCGGGATGAATCGCTCCTGGTACCAGGTCTCGCCCTTGCTGCTGATCAGGATCTTGCGGGTCAGGAAACCAGCCAGGAACGGGATGCCCAGGTAGATCAGCACCGATTGGGCGATATCGAGGAAGCTGGTCTCAATGACGCTACCTTCAAGGCCAAACAGCGGCGGCAACAGCCCCAGGAAGATCCAGGCGTACACGCTAAAGAACAGGATCTGGAAAATGCTGTTGAAGGCGACCAGACCCGCCACGTACTGGTTGTTGCCACCGGCGATCTGGTTCCACACCAGCACCATGGCGATGCAGCGTGCCAAGCCGATGAGGATCAGGCCGGTCATGTACTCAGGCTTGTCGGAAAGGAAGACAACGGCCAGCCCGAACATCAGGACCGGGCCGATCACCCAGTTCTGGATCAGCGACAGGGCAAGGATGCGCTTGTCCTTGAATACCTGTGGCAACTCCTCGTATTTCACCTTCGCCAGAGGTGGGTACATCATTACGATGAGGCCAATGGCGATGGGGATGTTTGTCGAGCCTACCGACAGGCTATTCAGCCACGCAGGCAATCCCTGGAACAGGCTGCCCAGACCAATGCCCAGGCCCATGGCCAGAAAGATCCACACCGTCAGGTAGCGGTCTAGAAAGGAAAGTCGGCTTTTGCTCATGGTGGATCTCCCTAAACGTCAGAGCGTTCCGATACGGGCCAGCTCGGCCTTAAGCTGGGCGGCATCCAATTGTTCGAAAGGCAGCGCGAGGAATGCATTGAGGCGTCGTTTGATCTGCTCAAGCGTGACGTCGAACGCTGCGTCCAGTTCGGCGGTGTTGCCCTGCTGGTCAGAAGGGTCAGAAAGCCCCCAGTGGGCTTTCACTGCTGGTCCGAAGAACACGGGGCAGGCTTCGCCAGCGGCCTTGTCGCAGACGGTGATGACAAAGTCCGGTGCCAGCTCGGCATGCGCGTCACTTGACTTGCTGCTGAGGCCCTCGGTGGAGATACCAGCACGCTGCAGCGCGGTGATGGACAGCGGGTGCACATCACCCTTTGGCTGGCTGCCGGCGCTGTAGGCCTTCATGCCGGCCGGGGCCAGATGATTGAAAACAGCCTCGGAGAGGATGCTGCGGCAGCTATTGGCGGTGCAGAGGAACAGAACTTTCATCGGTTTTTCTCGGCAATGATCAGCAGCAGGAGGCGACGCGTTGAGGGCGGTCACCCATTGTGTCCAGTCGTTTAGTGCTAGCACTCAGCCATTCGCGGTTGGCCTCCAGCGTCGTCGCCAGGACCTCACGTACCCAGCCGGGAAGCGATGGATGCAGGCGGTAATAAACCCACTGGCCCTGACGCCGGTCTTCCAGCAGGTCACACGTGCGCAGTTGCGCCAGGTGGCGGGAAACCTTGGGCTGGCTTTCTTCCAGCGCGCAGGTCAGTTCACAGACGCAGAGTTCTTCCTCGCGAGAGATCAGCAGCATCATCCGAATGCGGTTCTCGTCGGCGAGGCATTTGAAAACCTTGGTAGGTGTCAGCGAGTCAGTCATAGCAATTCTCAGTGTTTAGTTTTCACGAGGACGAACATTTTGATGCGCTCATGAATCTCATGAAGCGTGCGTCGGAAGGCATCGTGTTGGTCACTGGTAACAGGGTCTTCGAAGTTCCACGCCAGAACCTCGCCGAGGGCAGGCAAAGTAAGGCACTCATGGGCTGCCTTGTCGCAGAGCGTAATCAAGTAGTCGAACCGTTCCCCTGCAAACTCGTCGATGGACTTGCTGCGTAGAGCCTTGGTATCGATATCGAGATATTCGAGGGCGTCATAGGTGCGCGGATCGACTTGGCCAGGCTGGGTACCTGCGCTAAAAACTTCGAAATGCACAGGGTCTGTGTGCCGGAGCAAAGCTTCGGCGAGCTGGGAGCGAGCGGCGTTTGCGGTGCAAACAAACAGAACGCGGGTCTTGCCAGTCATCACTTGGTACCCTGAGTGTATATGGTTTTTCGAATATACGCTTTTTCGAATGTGTCGCAACCCCTCGATGATGGGTGGCTTTACATGTGCGCGTTCATGCACATATATTGGCTGCATGACGACCAACCAAAATCTCCGTGCTCAAGCCATCGAAGCCGCCATCGAGTCGCTAGACGAGACCTTCTTCAAAGCGCTTTGCGAGCCTTCCAGAGTCGCGGTTTTCAAGCGCGTACTTTTGCTCGGCCGGGCGGATGTCGGCGAAATCGCCAAAGAGCTGCCACAGGAGCGCTCGGTGATCTCCAGGCACCTGCAGGTATTGCATGACGCCAAGATCGTGAAGGCCACCAAGGTGGGTCGGCAGGTGTTCTATGAAGTAAATGGTGGGTCGATCGTCGAGCGACTGGAGGGCCTGCTCCAGCGAACCAAAGGTCTAGTATCGATCTGCTGTCCGTAGTCCGGCCTTTTTTTGCCTTTAGATATGCATGAGTGCGCATATATGAATGAGTTGGATCGCGTTCTGGATGTGGTCGTTATCGGTGGTGGGCAAGCAGGTTTGGCGACTGGCTGGCATTTACAGCAGCACGGCTTGGATTACCTCATCTTGGATGAGCAGACATCCCCGGGCGGTAACTGGCGTAACTACTACGAAAGCTTGCAGTTGTTCTCACCATCGGAGTACTCAGCGCTGCCGGGGCGAGCGTTTCTTGGCGATCCCAAGGACTACCCGGTGCGAAATGAAGTGGTGCAGTACCTGGAGGCATACGCCGCCGAGTTTCAGCTCCCTTTTCAGGGCGGTACCCGAGTGGTGGCGGTCGTACAGAAGGGCAAGGCATTTGAGGTTCGCACCGCCAACGGAGCGAATTTCACTACGCGTGCTGTGGTAGTGGCATCAGGTGGCTTCAGCCGTCCTTTCATGCCTGACATTCCTGGGCTAGAGAGCTTTTCAGGACACTGTCTGCAGATAAAAAAGCAGCTCCGAAAAGCTGCTTTTCTGCCCTACTCCCCCTTTTTATGCTTGTGGGGTTTCAGGTCTGGGTGATCCTTCTGCTTCTCAGGCGTGACCCGCTGCCTCTTGTCCGGAGTGCCATCTTCGTTGGTGCGTTTAGGGCCTGGCTTGATGCTCATGCAAATTTCCTTTTCCGCTTGGGTTGTTGAGTACTGCTATGTAGTTAGTCGAGCTTCTGGCTGCTGTCAAAGCAGCTCGATGTGGAATCGCTATCGACCTCACGTGTTCAGCCCGTTGCAGCATTAGAGGCCTGAGTAGGTGCTTCCGGTCAAAGTCTTGCAAGGGGCAGTAAAATCAAGAGCTGAGCGATACGAGGATGTCTGGACGTTCATCATCCCGAGTACGGTGTGGAACAGGTTGTCGTGGCTCAGTGGCGAGCTCGTCTGTGCTTTCAAGCAGCCCACATTGAGGCGTTCGCTTTTCGCGAGAGAATCAGACATCCAGAGCACCAATGGCACCTTGGTTTGCTCATCTGGGGCCATCGCATAGGGCAGCCCATGCAGGTAAAGACCACCCTCTCCCAGTGACTCTCCGTGATCTGAGACGTACATGAGCGCAGTGTCGAATTTGGTATTCGCAGCCAGGATGTCGATCAGCCCGGCCGTCACGTAGTCGGTGTAGAGGATCGAATTGTCGTAGGCATTGATCACCTCCTGCTGCTTACATTTGTCGAGCTCATTGGTCTCGCAGACCGGCCCGAATTTCTTGAACTGCGGGGGGTAGCGCTTGTAGTAGGCCGGGCCGTGACTACCTTTGTAGTGGAGCACCAGGACTGCATCGCCTTCCTGACGCTTGATGAAGTCCTCCATCTCCGAAAGCAGCACCCCGTCCTTGCACTCGTCGCTGGTACACAGTTGAGCATCTGCGTGTTGGGTAGCCTTGTGGTTTGGCACCCGATCACAGACCCCTTTGCAGCCCGAATTGTTATCAGTCCACATGACACTGATGCCTGCCCGCTGAAGCACATCGAGCAGCCCTTCTCGGCTCTTGGCCAAGCCGTCCTTGTACTCATCCCTCCCGACGTCCAAGAACATGCATGGCAGGGAAACCGCAGTGGCAGTGCCGCACGAGCTCACATTCGAGAAGCTGATGACATTGCGCTTTTCCAGCTCTGGATTCGTATCGCGGGAGTAGCCATTAAGGGAGAAGTTGGCGGAACGTGCGGTTTCCCCCACTGCCAGTACCAGCAGCTTGGGTTTGCGAGCCGCTCCCTGCCTGGTCACCACGGCGTCGGTACCAATGGAGGTCAGCGCTTTCGGTGTGGCCAGCTTGCGTTTCAGGTAACCATGACCGGCAGCAAACAAATTGGTGGGAACCAGAATGAGCCGGATCTCCCGATTGTTGCGTAGGAGGGAGGCATAAGACTGGTACTGGCTCAGCACGATACCAGCAAGGGTTACCAGTGCGAGCGACAGGACGATGAGTCTGCTACCCAACGCTTTGGTCCAGGGCTTGCGTCGCAGGGGCACCAGACAGATCAGGTAGACGGGCAATACCCCTACCATTGCCACCCAGAGGCCAAGTTTCCAGTTCAGTAGCTCGGACACCTCACCGACGTCGGTCTCCACGACGTTGGTGAACATCGTGTAATCAATGACGATGCCGTAAGCACTCATGAAGTAGCTGGCGAACGACGCGCTGATCAGCACCAGGCACAGCAGAGGTTTTGCGAGTCTTGACCATGACAGCAAGCTAAGTACGGTGAACACCCAAACGAACACTACGACTGGCAGGCTGGCGGCGAGCAACCAGTTAACTTCATCAGTGTTGAATGCCAGGCGCCAGAGCACACGCCAAAGCTCAGCGTTCACGAACAACAACAACCAAAAAGTTACTAGCGCGATGAGTAAATTGGTGCTGATGCCTTCCTGTCTAACTTTGCGAATAGCATGGATCCATTTACTTAACAGGATGTGAACAATGGATTTAGAAGGTGTCATTATCAAACTCTAGGGAGCTGCTCATCCATGGCGCTGGTTATGAATAGTCGGGAGCTAAACGGCAAGCCATCGACAGACACTGAGCGAATCAGGCCGTACAGAGCGCCAGAGACCTTGATCCCCTTAGCCTGAGGACGCTTAGGATGTGTGAGGCATAGGATTAAATGAGAAATTAGCTCTCGCTAGGCGCATTATTTCCGCCACACGATAACGTCATGATGACTTCGCGATTACAATGCTGACAGAATCGCGATAATGACTTTTTCGATTGTAAATGCTCAGGCTATGATAAAAAATCGGACAGGTCCGACTCTTTGAGTAGTCAATGCCATCTGGCGAATTAAATTAAATTTCATAAACAAACCAGCTTCGTTTTGTCGTACGCTAATTTTGAACTTTTACTTTAACTTAAAAGTCATTCTAACGAGCAGAACACTTCTTTCACCTTTTGCTCGTGCTGATGTCACCTATCGATGAGGGACGAATACCATGAGTTTTCTCAAAAATTTATTGGGCGGCCACCACGGCCGTGGCAACCACGGCGGTGGCAAGCATCACGGTAGTGGGCACGGGAGTGATCGACATGACCGGCATGGTCGCTTCGAGCAGCAGCAATCCTGCGACAGTAATGACCGGGTGATTGAGGATGGTCGCGTAATAGCTCAAGCCCCAATCAAAGATCTGCAGACTTGCAGGCACTGCCGGACCGCAAACGCCCCGTCCGCACGCTTTTGTCTAAACTGCGGAACACCACTATCGAGTGGTTGCACGGCCTGCGGCTCATCCCTGACAGCAGGAGCAAAATTCTGCAGCCAGTGCGGCCAAGCCACCCATTAGCGCATGGCCACACTGGAAATCCAACGCGACCACTACCCTGTGCAAGGAGAAATACGTGGGATCGAATCATGATCATGGCAGTGCCGCGCTTCGTGAGGGGCATCAGAAGAAACTAGTCATGGCATTGGTCCTGACCGGTAGCTTCATGATCGCTGAAGTGATCGGCGCATGGATTACCGGCAGCCTGGCGTTGCTGTCGGATGCGTCTCACATGTTCACCGACACCGCCGCTTTGGCAATTTCGTTGATTGCGCTTCAGATCGCAAAGCGGCCGGCGGATCAGAAAAGAACCTTTGGCTATGCGCGGTTGGAGATCCTAGCCTCCACGTTCAACGCCGTGCTGCTCTTCCTGGTGGCGATGTACATCTTGTACGAGGCCTACCAGCGCTTCTTCATGCCGGCGGAGATCGCCACCGGGGCGATGATGTGGATCGCAATTGTCGGCCTGATCATCAACCTGATTTCAATGCGACTGCTGGCATCTGCCAGCAACGAGAGCCTCAACGTCAAAGGCGCCTACCTCGAAGTCTGGAGCGACATGCTCGGATCGTTGGGCGTGATCATCGCAGCCCTCATTATCCGCTTTACCGGCTGGACCTGGGTCGACACGGTTGTCGCCGTAGCGATCGGCCTTTGGGTATTGCCGCGGACTTGGCAATTGCTTCGAGAGAGCCTGGGGATTCTTATGGAAGGTGTACCCCGGGGGCTCAACGTGGCGGCAATCGAGGCCACGATCCTCAAGGTCGACGGCGTCACGGATGTCCATGACTTGCACGTTTGGGCCGTCAGCAGCGGAAGCAACGTGATGACGTCGCACGTGGTCGTCCGAGACGCAGCAGATGGAGATGCTGTGCTAGCGGCCGTCGTGGATGCAGTCAGCGACGCGTTCGAAATCCATCACTGCACCATTCAGATCGAGCGCGCAGCTTTCCACGAGAACGTTCCGTCGCCGTCGCATTGATCGGCCGGTAGACACCTGATCAACACACCGCCGCCAACGTCGGGGGGGTGTTGTCGAGGAAAGGTAAGGATGGATAGGCGACAGCAGAAGCAGGGGGGCTCGCAGAATTCGGAAAAAATCGTACGCTAAGGTTTTCCGGGCATCCGTAGGGGCCGAAACTTCCCGTCTTCCAGTCTGCGGCTCTGCCGCCAGACGTAATCGCCGGTGAGGTTGATGTGCTCCCAGCCCAGCGGCGACAGGAATTGCAGCA